>JAFZQY010000100.1 GCA_017620155.1 Lachnospiraceae bacterium
ACGAACTCCTCAACCTCTTCGGGACGGGTGTAGGATTCCTGGCCTGCCTCTACGACAACCTCATCCTCGATACCTGCAAGAGTTCCGAGCTCAGCCTCAACAACTACGCCGTTTGCATGAGCATACTCAACTACCTGCTTGGTAAGAGCAATGTTATCCTCAAAAGATTTGGATGATGCATCGATCATGACAGAAGTGAATCCGCCGTCGATACATGATTTACAAAGTTCGAAAGTATCACCGTGATCAAGGTGAAGTGCTATCGGGATCTCGGGGTTCTCAATAACTGCAGCCTCAACGAGCTTTACAAGATACGTATGATTGGCATAAGCTCTTGCTCCCTTGGAAACCTGAAGAATAACGGGGCTCTTGAGTTCGCCTGCGGCTTCGGTGATGCCCTGAACGATCTCCATGTTGTTTACATTGAAAGCACCTACTGCGTATCCGCCGTCATATGCCTTCTTAAACATTTCGGTTGTTGTAACTAATGACATATCTGATCCTCCTAAATTTTTTCTGTATTAAAAGTTGCCGGCAACTTTTACATGATCGTATTTTACCACTATTTGCCCGTTCGTGCTATACTCTCATTATGATGCAAAAGAAAAAGCTTCTCTTCATTTACAATCCTCATTCCGGCAAGGCGAACATACGCTCAAACCTGCTGGATATCATAGATATATTCGTAAAGGCCGGCTACGAAGTGACGGCATACCCGACTCAGGCTCACGGCGATGCCACGAGCGCCGTCACTGACAGGTCTCCGGGATATGATATAATCGCATGCTCCGGCGGCGACGGAACCTTAAACGAAGTGGTCTCGGGCATGATGATGAGCAAGGAAAAACTGCCCATAGGCTATATCCCCGCAGGCAGCACCAATGACTTCGCCAGGTCCTTAAAGATCTCAAACCGTATGCTTAAGGCCGCAGAAACCGTAACGGACGGCAATATCTACAGTTGCGATGTCGGATCCCTGAACGGAGATTACTATATATATGTAGCAGCATTCGGTATCTTTACGGACGTAACCTACGCCACCCCGCAGAACATCAAGAACACTCTCGGATACTCGGCTTATGTCATAGAAGCCATCAGGACCCTTCCTCAGGTAAAACCCTGCCATATGCATATAAAATGGGAAGACGGGGAGATCGAAGACGATTTTCTGTTCGGCATGGTGACCAACTCTATATCGGTAGGCGGATTTAAAGGCATAACCGGCAAAGACATATATCTTGATGACGGATACCATGAAGTAACGCTTATCAGAAATCCCACCAATCCCGTGGAACTATCCGATATAGTCCGCTCGCTTGCCGACAGGCGCATGGACTCTGACCATATCGTCACAATAAAAAGCCGCCGGATCCTTTTTGAATCCGACGAGCCTGTAAGCTGGACCCGGGACGGGGAGTTCGGAGGGGAGCATTCCCGCGCCGAGATCATCGTCCATCCCAGAGCCATCGATATAAAAGTTCCTTTTTAATATATTATCTATTAATATGCTCTTCCCCAGTAGACCATATGCTTGGCGGGCTTGCCGCAGCATACACAGGTCTCGCTTATCTTTTCCTGTTCAAAAGGCATGCATCTGCTGGTCACGGATAGTTCTTCCTTGATGCGGTCCTCGCAATCCTGCTCACCGCACCACATAGCCTTAACGAATCCGGCCTTTTCGGCAAATATCTTTCTGAACTCATCCATGTTTGCAGCTGAATATGTATGTTCGTCTCTGTGAGCACGGGCTTTTTCGAGCATGTCCTTCTGGATGCTTTCGAGGATCTCAGGTACCTTTGTTTCCAGATCGGCATCGGCAACCTCGATCTTTTCTCCGGTATCTCTGCGCGCGATCACGCATTTTCCTGCTTCCATATCCTTAGGTCCGATCTCTATGCGCATCGGGATTCCGCGCATCTCCTGCTCGGAGAACTTCCATCCGGGGGATTTGTCGGTATCATCGACTTTTACGCGCAAAGATCCGCCGGCAACCTTAGCCAGACGGTCACGCATCTCGTATGCCTTATCCAGCACGCCTTCTTTTTTCTGCTGGATCGGGATGATCATGACCTGAACCGGTGCTACCGCAGGCGGAAGCTTAAGTCCGGAATCATCACCGTGAACCATGATCACGGCACCAATCAGTCTGGTGGTCATGCCCCAGGAAGTCTGATGTACATATTTAAGTGTATTGTCCTTATCGGTAAACTGAACGCCGAAAGCCTGTGCAAATCCGTCGCCGAAGTTGTGGCTGGTTCCGGATTGGAGTGCTTTTCCGTCATGCATGAGCGCTTCCACGGTATATGTGGCTACTGCACCTGCGAACTTCTCCTTGTCGGTCTTGCGGCCCTTGATTGCGGGGATCGCAAGCGTCTCCTCCAGGAAATCGGAGTAAACGTTCAGCATCTGCAGCGTCCTCTCCTCGGCTTCCTCAGCCGTTGCGTGAGCGGTATGGCCTTCCTGCCAGAGGAACTCGCGGCTTCTTAAGAACGGTCTGGTCTCCTTCTCCCAACGGACAACCGAGCACCACTGGTTACATACCTGAGGAAGATCGCGGTATGACTGGACTACATTTTTGTAATAATCACAGAAAAGTGTCTCGGAGGTGGGACGTACGCAGAGTCTCTCCTGAAGAGGCTCCAATCCTCCGTGAGTTACCCATGCGACCTCGGGTGCGAAGCCCTCCACATGATCCTTCTCTTTATTGAGCAGGCTCTCGGGGATGAACATCGGCAGATATACATTCTGCACGCCCGTCTCCTTAAAACGCCTGTCAAGGTCCTTCTGAATAAGTTCCCATATGGCATAACCGGCAGGTCTGATGACCATACATCCCTTGACGGTCGTATAATCGATAAGCTCCGCCTTTTTGACTACATCGGTATACCACTGTGCGAAATCCTCTTCCATCGAAGTTATCGCTTCAACCAGTTTTTTGTCAGCCATTGCATTTCTCCTCGTGTGATTATTTTTTCATATTATAGGTATATTCGTTCTTTTTATCAAGCCCGACGCCATACCTATGATCATAAACAGGAATGGTGTGGACAGGATCTGCATGAATCCGACGATCCCGACCGCCATGTATGCGGCAGCGGCCAGAAGCGCGCCCAGAAGGCAGGCATTAACGGGGTCTGAGCAGGCCCCGGACGTCTGCTGTGCTGCGGATGTTTCCGTTTCCGATGAGACTTCATCCTTCGAGATCATCCTGATACAGCCCGCCATATGTGAAAACTGTATGCCGAAATAAGCGAAAGCTCCCAGAATACCCTCGTTGATTATGATGGAAAGCAGCTCGTTATGAGCGTTTGTGAGGTACTGGTTTCCTATATATCTGTTCAGCATCAGGACTATCTCATCGTCAGAATAGGCGTAAGAACACAGCGCATCACAGCCCACTCCGAAGAATATTTTAAGCGGGAAAAGGCTTTTGATAAGCCGGACACATACTGTCCAGATACCGCCGCGACCGCTGCCCCAGCCTATGCTCCAGGTAAATATCGATCTGCCGCGGACCGGCCAGATGCCGCCCTCGATGGATGAATTCAGGATTATTATCATGACTACGGCGACCGCTGAACCGATCATGGCTCCGCAGATAAGGGGTCTGAATGCGCTCCTGTCACGGTCCCGTCTCCTGAAAACTTCGGTCAGCACCGAAAGTACGATCATTGCGATGATATACGGCATTATCCACTTATCCTCATAGCAGACGCCCCGAAGCCAAGCGGAATCATACCACATCCTGTTAGGTCTTAGGGCCCCTATGAGAGCGATCGTCGGAAGGGATGTAAACATCAGAATCTCCATCGTGCACAGCCGGATCATCCCGGCTGATGAAGAAAGCGCCCAGAGAAGGCCCGCTATGCTGATCACTCCCCATGCCAGATAGCAGGCGTCCGCGCCGCAGCAGACTCCGGTCACCGCACATATCCACACATATATCCCAAGCAGGATCTTCGTATATATCTTCTGTGCATAGAGGAAAAGCCCGCAGCCGATACCGGTCCATATACACCAGTATCCGCAGAACCAGTTGATATTTCCGAGAGTCGAGATGAAATCATCCGCCTGTCCCCACATATGCAGAGGATAGATCGAGAAGCGGTTCATGACTCCCAGAACAAAAGCTACTGCAGTGATAAGCAGGAACACAGTCCCCGTGATATACAGAATAAGCTTTTCTCCCCGGGAAAAAAGAAAATACGCTACTATGGCAAATACCATCATCAGAAGCTGCACGGCCAGGCCCATGTGCCAGCCGTCAAAGCCCATGAAAGAGACATCTCTGTAATCACTGGTAAGTGTGGAGATGATCCCGCTTATAGCAAGAAGGATCATGAACCAGCCTGTGGCGGATATGCTTTTGACTGTTGATGCCGGATCGATGTCCCTGCGAAGCTTTATTAAGCATATCAGCCCCAATACGGCCCAGACAGGCAGGACCATGAGTGATACGCGAATGAAAATGCGGAACTTCTCCTCTCCCAGCTCATAATATCCCTGGTTGAAATAAAAGGTAAGCGCCGCCGTTATCGCGATAAGCGTTATGGCCGACCAGATATGAAATATACGGGTAAGAAGGCCGGCGCCCTCATGATCCGCGTTCATATATGATATACTCTCCTTAAATCTTTTGTCTCACTACGGAGTAATCTATGACAAGAATAGCACATATCGAGAATGACATGTCGGAAAAGTTCGGTATCCCGAGGCAGAGCGGTCTGGTGGAAGATGTAGTCTCCACGATCGTTTTTGAGGAGGAATTCCGAAATCCCGATGCGCTGAAGGGCCTTGACGGATACGCATATATCTGGCTGATCTGGGTTTTTGACCGTGAAGAGGGGGATAGCTGGTCTCCGATGGTGAGGCCGCCCCGGCTCGGCGGAAACACGCGCATGGGAGTATTCGCAACCAGGTCCCCAAACCGCCCCAATCCGATAGGATTATCCTGTGTAAAACTTATAGATATTGAAATGTCAAACAGAGGCCCGCTGATCAGGGTTTCCGGAGCGGATTTAAGGTCGGGGACGGCAATCCTCGACATCAAGCCATATCTGCCTTATACGGATGCACACCCGGACGCTCCGGGCGGATTTGCCGATGAACATCTTAACGATACGCTTCAGGTATCCATTCCGGATGAGCTTACCGGCGGAATACCCGAAGACATCATAAAAGCCGCCGGTGCGCTGCTTTCGCAGGACCCGCGGCCTTCATATCATGACGATCCGGACAGGATATACGGAATGACCTATGCCGGATATAACTTCCGTTTCTCGGTGAGAGACGGCCTACTTACCGTCACCGAAATTGAACCAGGATGATCTCTTCATCGATGCTCCCCCGTATTTGTCGCCCCAGGCTGATTCGCTGTTGGACTTAGTGACTGCCTCTAAGGGAGTATCATCGCGATACCTGATGATCTTTCCGGATTTGGGGCCTAGATGAACTTTGACCTTGCCGGCCTCTACGGACAGCCTCTCCCCTCCGGAGGAAAAACCGTCGGCGTTTGTTTCCATGATCACTGTCATCTCACATTCTTTCGGTACTCCCAGATACCATACTTTGAATACCTTTTCTATCTCATAGTCGGCATTGTTGATGACTACCAGACTATGACCGCCTTTTTCATGGAATCTGCCGAAAGCGAGCATATTGTAATCTTTATCTACGAATTTCAGGGATCCTGTCTTAAACTCGGCACAGTTCTTGTGGATCGAAATGAGCATTTTGTGATAGCTGATAAGCGCCTTATCTTCATGTCCCCAGGGATAGGTCCTGCGGTTATCGGGATCGGTAAATCCGCATACGCCGGCTTCGTCCCCGTAATAGATCGTCGGAGCTCCCGGCCAGGTCATCTGGACCATGACCGCTTCCCTCATGACAGCCTTATCAACGCCTTCATTGGCAGCTTCCGGTCCCAGATTATTGGTGCGTCCGACCTTGTGATTGGTACGGGTCAGGAACCTGGAGTGGTCATGGTTGGACAGCTCATTCATGGCAACCAGAAGGGAAGGCATCGTAAAGCAGGCCATGTTGTGATACATCGATCCCCAGAAAGCATCGGTATTACCGATGGAATCGGGTCTGAAATCATCACTGTGTTTCTGCATGCCCGTGAGGAACCAGGTGAGAGGCTCCATAAAGGCATCATAGTTCATGACGGAATCCCATTCACGGCCCTGCAGCCAGTCTTCGGGCGAACCGTAATGCTCCGCAAGGATGAGCGCGTTCGGATTGGCTCTTTTGACGGCGCGTCTGAAATCTTTCCAGAACTTATGGTTAAACTCGGGAGAATGACCGAGGTCTGCAGCCACATCAAGCCTCCAGCCGTCGGCATTATAAGGAGGCGAAACCCACTTGGCCGCGATATGCATCACATAATCATAAAGTTCCTGAGATTCTTCATAATTTAACTTGGGCAGGGTATCATGTCCCCACCATCCGTCGTAGCAGCGGTTATACGGCCAGGATCCGCCGTCCAGGAATTTGAAATAATCATGATAAGGGCTTGCAGCATCTATATGAGCACCCTTCTCATATCCGGGCACGTTCTCATATATCCGCTCGCGGTCCATCCATTTATTGAAGGATCCGCAGTGATTGAACACTCCGTCAAGGATGACTCTGATCCCGCGTTTATGCGCTTCCTCGACCACTTTGGCGAAAAGCTCGTTCGATGCTTCGAGATTCAGCTTATTGGTCACACGGTCAATATAGCGCGTAGCCTCGCGGTTGGGACAGTCTCCGTTAGGAAGAAGCTCGCCCTCATCATGCACGATCTTACCGAAATGGGGATCTATATAGTCATAATCCTGAATATCGTATTTATGATTGGAAGGGGAGACGAAGAGGGGATTAAAGTAAATGACCTCTATCCCTAAGTCTTCGAGATAATCAAGTTTGTCAAGAACGCCCTGAAGATCTCCGCCGTAAAACTCGCGGACTCCCATGGATGCGGGATATTTATCCCAATCGGTCACCTGCTGAACACGGTCTCCGATATAGGAATACTCGCCGGTCAGTACATCGTTAGACGGATCTCCGTTGCAGAAACGGTCAACATATATCTGATACATGACCGCGCCCTTAGCCCAGGCGGGCGTTCTGAATCCGGGTATTATCTTGAAATGATAAGCGGAATTGACATCCCTCGACAGACCGCGGATATCGTAGTAGCACTTGATCTTGCCGCTGTGTATCTCGAAATAATAGGAAATGCGCTGATTCTCCAGCTGGATCTCCTCGACAAAGTAATCGAAGTTATCCGTCTGGGACTCGCGGTACATCAGATATCTCTCACCGTCTACGATAATAAATACATTGTCTACATTATTATGCGCAGTTCTGAATCTGATGGTCACCTGACCATAGGGGCTCGGTTCTGCAGGGGTCACATAATCGGCCGTAGTGTCCGAAAACAGTGCTCCTTTACGCAAAACCGGTCTCATTCCCGCGATATATGCCTGATTGGCAGCTGCCTTGTTTAGAAAATTATAGTCCATACTAAATCTGTGACATTGACGTTCATCGGGGACAACATCTTGTGGTCCTTGTTTATTCTATCTCAAAACGGTAAAAAGGACAACTACGAGTAGCTGTCCTTTTTAGAGAAGGTATTTCTTTCTTATGGGGTATAGCAAAAACTAAATGTATTGGGGGGTTACGCTTATTATAATACTCTGCGATACCCTCCGTAACAATGCCAACTTTCGACAAATATTATAATCGGCCATGTGAATTATTGTGCATTATTGACAAACAATGCCTCGAATTCCTCACGCGTGATCTTTTCCTTCTTGAGAAGGAGTTCGCTGGAGGCATGAAGAATGTCCATATTATCCACTATTATGGCCTTTGCCTTGCTGTAGCAGTCGTCGATTATGAACTTGACTTCCTCATCGATCTTGCCCTGCATCTCTTCGGAATACTTCTTGGCATGTGCAAGGTCGCGTCCGATGAATACTTCATCATCGTCATCATCGTAATTGATCACGCCGATGTTTTCCGACATGCCGTATCTGGTGACCATGCGTCTGGCCATGGCGGTCGCTTTCTTGATATCGGAAGATGCGCCGGTCGTGATATCGTCGCTTCCGAAGATGAGTTCCTCGGCGATACGGCCTCCCAGAGATACCATGATATCCTGGAGCATTTTGCTCTTGGTCATGAACATCTCATCCTTCTCAGGAAGCGGCATCGTATAGCCGGCGGCACCGAGACCGGTAGGTATGATCGATATCGTATATACAGGCCCCACATCGGGAAGCAGGTGGAAAAGGATCGCATGACCCGTCTCGTGATAAGCCGTGATCTTCTTCTCTTTTTCCGAGATAATGCGGCTCTTCTTCTCAGTTCCGATGCCGACTTTGATAAATGACTTGGTAATATCGTCCTGATTCAGATATGCCCTGTTGTCCTTGGCTGCGGATATAGCGGCTTCATTCATCAGGTTCTCAAGGTCCGCACCGGTAAATCCGGCAGTCGTCTGAGCCACATGCTCAAGATTGACCTCATCTGCAAGCGGCTTGTTGCGGGCGTGGATCTTCAGGATATCTTCCCTGCCGCCCACATCGGGAGTTGCGACCGTGATCTTGCGGTCAAACCTGCCCGGACGAAGGATCGCGGGATCGAGAATATCCACTCTGTTGGTCGCAGCCAGGACTATGATGCCTTCGTTTACGCCGAAACCGTCCATCTCCACGAGGAGCTGGTTTAATGTCTGCTCTCTCTCATCATGTCCGCCGCCGAGTCCGGTACCGCGGCGTCTTGCTACGGCATCGATCTCATCTATGAATATGATGCAGGGATTGTTCTTCTTGGCTTCATCAAACATATCCCTTACACGGGATGCGCCGACACCTACGAACATCTCCACGAAATCCGATCCGGATATCGAGAAAAAGGGAACTCCCGCCTCGCCTGCGATCGCCTTGGCAAGAAGAGTCTTACCTGTACCGGGAGCACCTTCAAGAAGTATTCCCTTGGGGATACGGGCGCCGACCTTGGTGTATTTTGAGGGATTTTTCAGGAAATCGACAACTTCGTTTAAATCTTCTTTTTCTTCTTTTAGACCGGCCACATCGGCAAAAGTGATGGGTTTGTCGCCGGTATCAAGTCTGGCACGGCTTTTTCCGAAATTCATCATCCGGCCGCCGCTGCCCGCTCCGGCGCTCTGTCCTGTGAGCATTACAAAGAAAAAGACGCAGACGATCACCGCGATAAGTACCGGTAGGACGCTCGTCATGAACCAGCTGTCCTGCTGGACCTGTCTGACCTGAGGATCCAGGCCGTATTCTTCACGAAGTTCTTTTTCCGCTTCGTTTACATCCGCTACATATACGGTCTTTATTTCACCTGCTTTGAGCTGAACGGATATCTCTCCGGTAGGAGTCTGCTTGTAGGGAGATATCGTGACGGATACGACCTTACCGGCCTCTATATCCTTATAGAGATCTCCTTTTGTATAGGAAATATCCACATTATTGCGGTTGCCTATCCACGCCGTGAATAAAAGCAGCACGACGATCACCGCAAAATATATCAGATATCCGTAGTTCTTTTGCTTTTCCTGTTTCATAACTGCCTCTTAATCGAATCTTACTACTCCGATATACGGAAGATTTCGATATCTTTGATCATAATCGAGTCCGTAGCCTACCACAAACTCATCGGGGATCTCAAACCCCGTATAATCCACATGTACATCGACTACCCTGCGTTCGGGTTTATCAAGCAGCGTACAGAGCTTTACGCTCGCAGGGCCGCGGTCTTTCAGCAGTTCGAGCAGATAGCTTAAAGTCCTTCCCGAATCCACGATATCCTCAACCACGAGCACATCCTTGTCTTCGAGCGGCTCGTCAAGGTCCTTGACTATTCGCACAACTCCGCTGGATTTCGTGCTTCCGCCGTAGCTTGACACACTCATGAAATCAAGTGAAACCGGCACCGTGATCCTCTTCGCAAGCTCCGTCATAAAGAAGCTTCCTCCCTTGAGGACGCATACGAGATGTACCATCTTTCCGGCATAATCCTTGCTGATCTGTTCGCCGATCTCTCTGATACGGCTGTCAACTTCTTCTTCAGTCAGCATAATTTCCACACGTTCAGCCATCTTTCTCTCCTTTGGTATTAGAATCCGCGATCTGTATCTTAAGTATCCTCGTTGTCGAATCTTCTATTCTGTATGCATATGAATCTCTGTATCCGGCGATCCATATGATATCAGTTCCGTCCGCGATGACCGGGATCCGGTCACGCATAAACTCGGGGATCTTGCTCTCTATCATGTATCTGGAGAGTTTTTTTGAATGTCCCTCCGCATCTATGATCAGATGATCGTCTTCGCGGCGAAAGCGCAGATCCAACAACTTATTTATTTTATCATAATCAAAGCATTTAGCATAATCACTGCCTGATGTCATTCCGGATTTAGCTTCGGCGCTTAGCACCTCCGTCAGGGAAAAGACCAGTTCCCGGGATTCATCCATGCGGATTATCATGGGTTCTCCTCCGGGTGTAAGACCTGTCAGATCGATCCTGAGCCCTTTTTCGGGGATTCCGATGATCGCGCCTTCGGCTGAGCTATCGCCTTCCGGATCTTTACGGACGCAAATAGTCTCATAGGATCTGTAGGCACGGATCCCGTAAGGAAGATCAAATCTGCCGTTCGAATCTCTAAAGGCAAGATCCTCCACTCCGGATATGTGCTCGCGGCTTATATCCTTAAGATGCGGCGTCATATGATGAAGGATCATCCTTATTACTTCGCCTCTTATCACAGGATGAAGCCCGGAAAAACGGGATATATCGATCGAATACTCTCCGGCTGATCCCGCTCTGACCACATCCTGATATGCTTCTGATGCCAGCTGCGATATCAGATCGCATACCCCGCTTACATCTTCGGCCATATCGTTCATATGCCGGAGGCTGCCGTCGTTTATCATCTCGGCTTCCGGCAATATATGGTGTCTTATCCGGTTTCTGGAATAATCATCCTCAAGATTGGTCTGATCTGTGCAGAAGGAGATGCCCGCAGTTTCAAGATAAGCTTCTATCTCACTGCGGTCTAAGCACATGATGGGCCGTATGAATTCATCTCTTACCGGTCTTATCCCGGTCAGGCCGGTAAGTCCCGTACCTCTGAATATGTTAAAAAGTATAGTTTCGGCCCTGTCCCGCATATTATGGGCCAGTGCTGTGCAAGTGTATCCGTTCTTCGAAGATACTTCGGATATGAGCTCATAACGCCGGATCCTTGCGGCTTCCTCGGATTTCGGAATGCTTCCGGGCTCTATCTTTTCGAGAAAAAACGGAATATCCCGCTCCCTGCAGAAGCTTTCAACATATGCTGCCTCGGATGCGGACTCTGATCTGAATCCGTGATCCACATGTACAACGCCCAATTTCATCCCGTGCTCACCGCAAAACCGGATCAGAAGGTCGAGCATGCACATGGAGTCGGCTCCGCCGCTGACAGCTGCCAGAACGCGATCACCTTCAGACAGCATCTCATGCTTCATTATGTAATTACTCACACGGGAATAGATATCAGACATCTCACAAAACTTAAACCGAAGCGAACGCTCCGGTTTAATTCTCTTCCTTAAATATGATCTCGCCCTCGTACACAAGTCCCAGCTTGCTTTTCGCGACATCTTCGATGTATTTCATCGTCTGGGTGTATTTCTCGTATTCAACGAGTTCTTCGGCCCTGGCCTGCTGTTCCTCTATCTGGACCATGAGCTGGGCTTCGCGTTCTTCATACTCGGCGACCTTCCGGCTCAGCTCCGTACACTTAACAGCGACAACTATGGTTATCATAAGTACTACTGTGGTTATGAGCACCATTGAAAATCGATTGCTGTGCTTTTTACGGTGTGCGGCCTGGCGAATCGCCATAAGAAAACAAAACCTCCCCAAGTTGTTTACATAAAAATATTTTATTATGTACCTATGTAAACCGTCAAGGGAATTTGTTCTTTTTTTTATACAAATTTGTACAGATCGGCGGCTTCCTCCTTTTTGACGGTTTCAGCCACACTCAGGACCTCAACTTTTGTTTCACGGTTTCCGAACTGTATTGTGATGATATCGCCCACTTTTACGTTGGCTGAGGCTTTTGCGGGCTTATCATTTATGGTAACCCGGCCGGCATCGCATGCCTCGTTTGCCACGGTCCGTCTTTTTATCAGTCTTGATACCTTAAGATATTTATCCAGTCTCATTTTATTTCCTTTACGATCATTCTGAAAAAACAGGAGGGTTTTATGAAAAAAACAGAGCCCGTGCAAGCACGGGCTCCGCTAAACGTTTATTGTTACTTAGCCGTTTACAAGATCCTTAAGAGCCTTACCAGCTTTGAACTTAGGAGCCTTGGAAGCTTTGATCTTCATTGTAGCGCCGGTCTGAGGATTTCTACCCTCTCTGGCTGCTCTCTTGGAAACTTCGAAAGTACCAAAGCCAACAAGCTGAACCTTGTCACCCTTCTTCAGTGCCTTGCCTACAGTGTCTGTGAAAGCCTTAAGAGCTGCCTCAGAATCCTTCTTGGAAAGGCCTGCCTGCTTAGCGATTGCATCAACTAATTCTGTCTTGTTCATTATGAACTCCTCCTATTTCAAAAAATTGTCGCTCTGACATTTGGTTATTACCTAATGCCTATACTATATATAAACTTTTAAGCACCTCTTGTCAAGGCGAAAACGGCAAAAAATGCAGTAAAATCAAGGGTTTGCGGTGTTATGTTGACCTGTTTCGGAGGTGCCGGTTGTCCCTCCCGTCGTGCTGCCTGATGAAGTGCCGCCCGAGGTACCGGTCGACGTACCTGATGTATCGGTTGTGGTTCCTCCTGTAGCGCCACCGGTAGTAGAGCCGCTCGTGGTTCCGGTCGATGTAGAGTCGCCGGAGGTCCCGGTCGATGAGCCTGTCGTATCCGTTGAAGTTCCGCTATTTGTCCCGGTTGAAGTACCTCCGGTTGCAGAGCCCGATGTATCGGTCGTCGTTCCGCTTGACGCACCGCCGGTTCCGCTCGTTGTCCCGCCTGATGTGCCACCGGACGCAGTGCCCGACGTATCGGTCGTGGTTCCGCCTGAGGTACTGCCGGTTGTTCCGCTCGTTGTCCCGCCTGATGTGCCGCCAGACGCAGTGCCCGATGTATCAGTCGAAGTTCCGCCTGAGGTACTGCCGGTTGTTCCGCTCGTTGTCCCGCCTGAAGTACCTCCCGATGCAGACCCTGACGTATCGGCCGTAGTTCCGCTTGAGGTACCACCGCTTGTTCCGCTCGTGGTTCCCGTTGAGGAGCTGCCTGATGTACCGCTTGTTGTGCCGGTAGATGTACTGCCGGATGTAGTTCCGGTACCTGTAGCTGTACTCGTCGTTGTCGTAGTTGTGTTTACCGGTTCGAGATTGGAGAATGATATGCTCATGTCTTCTCCGTCATCCGTCACATATATCGTATAGCTTCGGGTCTCATATCCGGGTTTTTTCAAGATTATCGTATGCGCACCGACGGTCTTCTTGAAACTCATCGGGGTAAGTCCTGCGTAAATCCCGTCAACATACACCTCTACATTGTCGGGATAATATACATATACCCTGTTGTATCCGTTTGCGGTCACAACCTTCTTATTGCCGCTCGCAGTATTCCCGCTTGTCGAATTCCTGCTGGCTGAGTTTGCGCTGACTGAATTCCTGCTGATAGAATTGGCGCTTGCTGAATTGCCGCTCGCAGTATTTCCGCTCACCGAGTTAAGCAGACTGTTCCATATCGATGAATTATCGCTCACATAGGTACGGGTCTCGTCCAGATTGATCGTGATCTCCGAAAGCTCGTTTCCTATATTTACATATCTGAACAGCGTATCATAACCCTGCGCCGATACTTCTATCTCGTGAACACCGTATTCTGCCCGGATTATTCCGGAGATATCCATGATCTCTCCGTCCATCTTAAGCACAGCCGATTCGGGAGTCACATGGAAAAGTATCTGTCCGTAGGTCTCCTCCGGAGCAGTTATCCCGCTGCAGTCAAGGACTACTTCCTGGTTGCGTTCAACATTTATCCCCTGGGTCACGGAAGAGTTGTCATTATACATGTGCACCGTGTATGTACCCTCGGGTACGGTAAGGAGCATGCCCGGCTCGGTGATCTTGGTGATCAGTGATCCGCCGACCTCGATCCATCCTCCGACAAGTGCTTCGTCATGGGTGAGCCTTACATATCCGTGTCCGCTGTTTACCTTGATCGAGTAGATATCATAGCCGATGCCCGATACCGTGATGGTATCGCCGTCAACTATGTTCATCAGATCCGTTTCCCCGTTATCCGAGAAAACCTGCACGCCCTTGGTGAGAGCATAGGTCCTGTCACCTATGGTGGCCGTTGAATTTATGCCGCCCAGGTCATATCTGGTCACGGACTCATATGTCCATGCATCGGGAGATACCTGAATATTCACGAGTTGCTTGGTAGCTTTGTAAAAATTTACATCTACAATGGTACCCTCGGTCATCTGTGCCATGGACATCGTCGTTCCGTATTTATCCAAAGCATAAGTGGTTCCGTCATAATTCAGGGTATAAGTCCTGGCGGCAACCGTGTTGTAGAGAGTGACCGTCTTTTTCTCCCTGTCGATCGTCTTAAGTATGGCGGTATCCGCGGAATCATAGGTTCCCACGGGCAGATAGTTGTAAGTGGAGTAAACCACTGCCTCAGAGGTCGAACCGGTTCCCGTTCCCGAAAGTCCCTGTGCCTGGCCTATGTTGAATGCCTCAGGAGTACAGCCGGTCAGCGCTATAGCGGTTAGTCCTCCTAAAAGTGTGCTTACTGCCAGCTTCTTACGCAGGCCTGATCCGTATTCGGTTTTTCTGACTGAATTACTTTTCTTCATAATTATTTGGACATGATCCCCATATCCTATTCAGTATATCACCATCATCTGGTCATGACTATGAATTCGTTATCCTCAGGACTCTCGGACAGAGCAGCTTCAAAATGCTCTGTTATGGTCTTATCATAACCGCCGTCATCAACTACTGTCCGTGCATCGGATCTGCGTACACATATGTATTCGGATCCGTAATATCTCTCACGGAGACTGTCCCAGGTATCTGACATGTACAATTCTCCGGAATAAACATCCGGTCTGTACCAGCTGCTGCGGTAATCCAGAGGGTTCCATATAACCGTACTCCGCTTGGGAATTTCGCTGTAATCCCTGTCCCACGCCGATGCGGCTATCTCATAATATGTCTTCTCACCTTTGGCTTCCATGATCTTTTCCGTATGATCGATCACGGACAGAACAGCGATGACAGCAATCGCCATGGCAAATATTCTGCAGAACCGCCCCGGTTTGTGCCCCTCGAGGATAAGCCCCATAATGCCGATCACCAGAAAGATCGTGGCAGGTGCAAAAAACCGGAAATAAAAGGTATCCATGCTTGATCTGTATCTGACCGCTATGAACATTACATAGTAAACAGCCGACATGACTATGAAAACGCAATGAGTATTCATATATCTTTCGGGGCCTGTTTTCCGCAGTAGCAGTTTATGAATAATGAAAACGATCAGCAGGACCGTAAATACAATGAGTAATGCTTTATGCTCATATGCAAGCCCTTCGACAAATCCCGGAACATCCAGAGAAAAAATGTTAAAGATCTCCGTTATGAGACTGTCTATCAGATCATTGGTCAGCGAGACGATATCATCCCACCAAATTCCGCGGCTTACACCGGTCGGATATCCGTTCAAAAGCTTGTTCATTATCAGATACAGCACGCATAAAACTCCGGCACCGGCCATTGAACCTGCCATAAGAAGCAGTTTCCTAAGCTGAGTCTTCCCGTTCCGGAGATGACCGATCAATATCATCAGCCAGAATAATCCGGCAACATGCCAGAGGAAGATTCCGAAATATCTGGTAAGAAAAGCGGCTGCGGCACTTATGCCCAGAACTATGTAGGTGACGGTCTTCGGGTCATCCTCACTTACAAGTTTTCCGAGCGCAACCCCGAAGATGATCATGAACAGGATAAAGGGGATCTCACTCCATGTGTTGTATGCAAGCCCCAGAAACCCGGCATTAGTGAGCGCAAGTGAGTATATCCACGCATCATTTTTATATGTAAAAAAAAGAACGGCCATGATACCGAATATAACCGCCATCGCAACCAGTTTGCTCGCAAGATATGCGTTCGTGCCGGTGATCAGCATCATTCCAGCTATCATGGCGGGGTATATAATGGGCCAATTGGCAAAATGGCTTGAGTATCCGGCAAGTCCCTCATATGAAAACCCGTTTCCGGCGACCAGATTGACAGCTTCCCTGAGATATCCGTCTGAGTCCGCCGTAATATAGATCCCGTCCAAATAGGCCGTCTTGTATATATTCAGTGATATCGCGATAAATAACAGTACCATCATCGGGATACAGATGTCTATCTTTCCCGATATCTTTGCAAAAGAGCCCTCGAGCCTTTCTTTTCCGAAAATCACAAAAAGTATGACGACGATCGTCAGAATAAGGATCATGGCCGTAGAGTGATAAAATACATCCTCAAGAGTAAGCTTTCGCCCGGTGTTTATATCGAATCCCACGGACATCCCCGGCTCATAGTCGTCGACTTTCATAAAAAAGGGGGCTACTCCGTGAGCCGTAAATTCCATATCATATTTCACGCCGGCCGTCAGATTGAATTCCGCGGCTGACGCAGACCATTCCCCTCCGGTCAGCGAATCAAGCGGAATGTCACCGCTGAATAACTCTTCGGAAGGATCATCCGCCGGTCTGACCAAAACAGATAAGCAAGCGCCTTCACTTTCATCATCTGTATCCGCTGCCTCATCGGAAATATTGACCACCAGAAGCTCCAACGCGGTTACGTGCATATCTTCGTCAGGTGTATATTTAGCAGTGAAAGCCTCTCCATCAGACAGTTCCACATACACAGGCTCCGATCCGACCTTCGGAAGGACCTGCTTTATCTCATATACATTGCCTGCCGGTCTGCGTAATATGATCACAATTACAGCCGCAATCACTAATGTCAGAATGCAAAGGATAATCTGCTTTCCGGACAGACGGTATTTATTATAATAAGCAGTATCGGTCTTTTTCATTTAAGTAATATGTTTAGTCTTCAGCGATCAATTCTTCAAAAACAGGGCAAGCAGTTTCTCCCGGGTATTATCCTCCGGTACTTCAAGAACATGCTCAAGCATCAGGTTCAGAGTCTCCCCGATCTGAGAGCCCTGCTCCATACCGGAATCTATCAGATCCCTGCCGGTCACGGCCAGATCCTTAATGGATATCGCTTCCTCATCCTGCAATATCTCTTCATATAAATGCGTTATATTATCAAGCTTTTTGTTCTTTTCATCGCGCATGTAATCGCTCTGCCCTGCGACATCGGCTCTCTGGACCTCGAGAAGCAGAGGAAAAAGTTCATGCCCCAGCGTCGATGCTGCCTTTCTTACGCTCTTTTTGGTATCTTCGATCCGCCAGTCATGATAAAGGATGAGTTTGGTGACTTTGTTTATCAGATCATTATCCGATTTCAGGCGGTGTAGGATATCCCTCGCCATATTGGCTCCGACTGAAGCGTGGCCTTTGTTATGGATTATGCCGTCCTCATCCACCGTTAGGACATTCGGCTTGGCAATATCATGGAGCATCAGGCTGAAACGGATGACCCTGTCAGGACTTGAGGCCATCATGGTATGCAGGATATGCTCGCCGACATTATAGCAATGATGCACGATATTCTGCGGTGTGTTCATGCATCTGTCGAATTCCGGGATAAACTGCGCAGTCAGTCCCAGTTCATATGCACTCCCC
Source organism: Lachnospiraceae bacterium (assembly GCA_017620155.1). Classification (GTDB taxonomy): domain Bacteria; phylum Bacillota; class Clostridia; order Lachnospirales; family Lachnospiraceae; genus XBB2008. Next base: position 17,850 of record JAFZQY010000100.1, read on the forward strand.
AGCATCTCCGGGTGATCCGAAGTGATGAGCTTGGTAAGTTCGGTCATTATGCGCTCAGCACTGACTTTATTCAGGTTTTTAGCATGAGTGCGGATCGCCGCCGCGGTTTTTTCCTCGATGGAATATCCAAGCTGGGCCGCGAACCTGACCGCTCTCATCATCCTGAGGGCATCCTCCGAAAAGCGGTCCGACGGATCTCCGACAGCGCGGACGACCTTGCGCTTTAGATCTCCGAGCCCGTCAAATTCATCGACAAGGCCCTTCGTCTCATTGTATGCCATGGCATTGATCGTAAAGTCCCGGCGTCTTAAGTCTTCCTTCAGGACATCCGTAAACGATACGCTGCTCGGGTGTCTGGCATCTTCATATATCCCGTCCACGCGATAGGTCGTGACTTCATATGTATTTCCCTGCATGAGAACGGTGACCGTTCCGTGTTGGATCCCGGTATCCACAGTCCGCTTGAAGATCTTTTTGATCTCCTGCGGCCTGGCTGAAGTAGTGATATCCCAGTCATTCGGTTTTCTTTCAAGTATCGAATCGCGCACGCAGCCGCCGACAGCATATGCTTCAAAGCCTGCTGCCTCTATCATCGATATGATCGTTTTTACGTCCGAAGGTAATTCTATGTGCATGGTGCCTACAATAAAACGCGGAAGTCCAAACAAGGCTTCCGTGCATTTTCATCTTCCTGATTAAATGGTATCATCTGAATATGACAAAAACAACAGAAAATATACACACCAAAATAACCGTTGTCGTCGACAACATATCTTCTGATACCATCCGGGGCGAATGGGGACTGTGTCTCTATATCGAATACGGAGATAAAAAGATCCTTGCGGATGCGGGTTCCTCAGACCTTTTCCTTACTAATATGAAGGCGCTGGGATTGAATATAGAGGATGTGGACTACGCGACGCTCAGTCATGCCCATTACGATCACGCTAACGGCATGCCTTACTTTTTTGAGAAAAATTCCAGGGCAAAGTTCTTCGTGCGGGATACTACCGAGGCGAATGCCTACAGAAGGATCTATTTCTACAATAAATATATCGGCATCCCGAAAACCGTCTTAAGTGACTATCCCGACCGGTTCGAGAAGGTATTCGGCGACTATCAGATCACTGACGGAGTATGGCTAATCCCCCATAAGACAGAGGGACTGGATAAGATAGGCAAAAGCGAGAAGATGTACAGAAAGACATCCCGCGGCTGGGTCCCGGACGATTTTTCTCATGAACAGAGCCTGGTACTTGATACGGCCAAAGGCCTTCTGATCATCAATTCATGCTCCCACGGCGGAGTCGTAAATATCATAAATGAAGTCCGGAGCACTTTTCCGGATAAGGAAGTATACGGCATCATCGGCGGTTTCCACCTGTTCAGAAAAACCGAGGATCAGGTACATAAAACAGGCGCTCACATCCGAGAGACCGGTATAGAATATGTCTGTACCGGGCATTGCACGGGTGGAAGCGCCTACAAGATATTAAAAGAAGAACTCGGCGACAGGCTTGAACAGCTTCATGTCGGCCTTACCATCGAAATCTGAGTAGCTATTGTTTCGCGGACCACACAGCGAACTTTGCGACAAGCATTAAGATCAGCTTGTATACACCTAAAAGCACAACGGCTATTATCGGTGCGAGCCAGAGCGGCGCGCCGATAAAATGCAGGATCACTATCAGGATCAGCGTTATTATCACGATGAACTTGAGTGCTAAAAAGACCCAGGAAACTCCGACGATAGCTTTTCCCAAACTTTCATCTCTGTTCTTATCTTCCATAATTACGGCCTCCTTGTCAGATATAAGACATACGTATCATTAAATGTGATCATGTCTCCGGCATCCTTAACCGCACTACGTAATCCTTCGAAAAACTTTAGTCTAAGCGGTTCGGGGATAACGATATGGTCACAATGCGTTCCTGAAAAGGCTACATACTGATCTGCTGTAAATATGCGCCGGCCTTTAAATTCTATTCTCTTTACTTCAGTATAACCGTATTCGGGGGCTGATGTATAGTGAAATCCTCCATGTCTGTAAGGAATATCGGGTTTGTAGTATCTGTCATAGAGGGCCTGGATCTTCTGATACAGTTCCTCATTGGTCGAACGGTACTCGGAATCCGTGATCATCATCGCAAGAGTTCCACCCGGTTTTAGAAGCGAAAAAGTCTTGGAAAAAGCCACTTCTTCGGGTATCCACTGTATCGTGGCGGCGGAATATATCATGTCGAACTTCTCATCCCCGAAATCATGCGTGATGAAATCGTCATTAACGATATCAAAGTTCGGACGCCCACCGTATTTTTCTTTCATCTTGCGGAAAAGATGCTCTCCGAGTTCAATAGCGTGATATTCGCAGCCCGTATCAAGAATAGGCTCAGTAGCCTGGCCGGTTCCGGGCCCGATCTCAAGAACCTTCTTTCCGGGCCCGATCTGCGCTTCTTTTATCAGATATTCAAAAAGCTCATCGCTGTATCTGGGCCTGTACTCATCGAACTGATCGGGTATCGTATCAAAGACTTTCCTGAACTCATCCTGCTCCATCTCCCTGAGATCATCCTGTGATAACGGTCTGATCTTACCCTTATCTACCCGGAAAATGTTTCCGATGGTCTCTATCCTGCCTTCTTTGACGAAAATGGCACACTCATCCTCCAGAGCCAGAATGGTATGGTCCATCGACGCCGATATCGTCTTGTCAAGCCGCTCGGTTTCCTTCGGGTCATAGTGGGAGATTATCGTGATGTTTTCAAGCCCAAGTCCTTCATACGGCGTCATGGATTCCCATATGTCCACAACATATTTTGCCATGTTCATCGAGCCTGCACTCACGCCGAAGATCACGGCATGACTGTCGATGATGGCGTCCGCGAGATCTTTTTCACGGATAAGCGCGATCTGACCTGTCGCGTTTCCGCCCATCAGAAAGATGCAGTCGGCTTCTCCGATAAGCTTTTTTGCTTCAGTGCTTTCCGTCCTTGCGTCTATGACTTCAAAGCTGTCAAACGGCATGCCCTTTTCCGCAAACATGGCATGCATGCCGCCTTTGTCATCGTCATTTCTCTCATACTCATCGGGCCAGGCGCTGATGAATACCAGGCTCTTCCGCACAGGAAGTTCCTTCTTAATGTAATCTGCTATCGTTTCCGGAAAATGATGATCCGGAAATCCGC
>JAFZQY010000101.1 GCA_017620155.1 Lachnospiraceae bacterium
ACCTCGATCCCCGGAGTTTTCTCGTGCGGAAACGTTCTTCATGTGCACGATCTGGTGGACTATGTATCGGAAGAGGCAATGGCAGCAGGCGCTCATGCGGCTGAATATATTACATCCCTGACCGGCGGAACTGCCGGCAGCGAAGGTGATGAAGCGCAGGTAAAAGTAGTCACCGACGGCGGAGTAAGGTACAGTGTACCTTCGATCTTAAGGCCCGATCATATGGCCGATCTGACCACTATCAGATTCAGGGTCGGAGCGGTATTTAAGGATGTGGATGTCGTAACATACGCGGACGGCAGGGAACTGGCCAGATTGCACAAGCGCGTGATGGCTCCCGGCGAGATGGAGCAGCTGATCTTACGCAAGTCGGACCTGACAGCCGAAGGAATACCGGCAGAGTACCGGATAACCATAGAAAGCAAGTAACAGCAGAGGTTTTTGCCATGGAACATAAAGAACTGATATGCATAAACTGCCCGCTTGGCTGCATGCTGAGCGTGGATATAGACGATAAGGGAGAGATGACCGTCACCGGTAACAACTGTCCCAGGGGAGATGCCTATGCACGCAAGGAACTCACGAATCCTACCCGCATAGTGACGTCCATCGTCAATGTGACCGAGGGAGAGCTTCCTGTCGTTTCGGTAAAAACAAAAGAAGATATCCCCAAGGATAAGATAGGCGATATCGTTGAAGCACTTAAATCCGTGACGGTTGAGGCACCCGTGACCATCGGTGAGGTGGTCCTCGCGGACGCCGCAGGTACCGGCGTGGATGTTATAGCCACCAAGAATGTCGGACGCAAACATTAGTAACCTGAAGATGAAGTTATCGATCATAGTCGTTACGCTCAATGCCGGCGACGAGCTCAGAGCGACCGTAAAAAGCATAATCACCCAGACATATAAGGATTTTGAGATTCTGGTCAAAGACGGGGAGTCGACGGACGGCTCGCTGTCCAAACTGCCTGAGGATCCGCGCATCCGCGTGATCGTTAAATCTGATCTGGGCATTTATGATGCCATGAACCAGGCTTTGGAAGAGGCAGTCGGGGACTATGTCCTTTTCCTTAATTGCGGTGATTATCTGTATAACGAGCATGTTCTGGAGAATGTCGTAGCTCATATGGACGGGCCGAATCTGCTGATATACGGGGATATATATGACCGTGCGGCCAGATCGAGAGTATCTTCCAATCCTGAGATGGACGAGTTCGCGCTTTTCCGTAATGTTCCCTGTCACCAGGCGTGCATCTACGACCGCAAGGTCGTGCTGATGCATCCATTCAATACCAAATACAAGGTCAGAGCTGATTACGAACAGTTCCTATGGTGCTCCTACATCGCCAAGGTGAAGTTCGTATATACCGGCGAGATAATCAGTTCATACATGGGCGGCGGTTTTTCCGAAGAGAAAAAGAACAGACGGCTGTCTGCGGCAGAGCATATCGATATCGTGGAAAACTACATGCCGCATAAGCAGATAGTCAGGTACAGGCGAAGGATGAGGCTCACGCTTGCTCCTCTCAGAAGGCTGATCGCCTCAAACCCCGTTACCGGCGGATTATATAACCGGATCAAGAAATCAATCTACAGCCGAAAGGCATGAATTTAGCGGCAAGAAGGAAAAGGCATGCGGGTTTTATGGGTATGTAATCTGGCGATCCCGATGATCGCCGAACAATTGAATCTCCCTGTTTCAAACAGAGAAGGGTGGCTTACCGGTCTTATAGAGAAGATCAGTTTAAAGCCGATCGGAGACAGGCTGACTTTGGGGATAGCCTTCCCGGTGGAAGGCGCGGGACTGGTGATAAACCGCGTGGTCACGGTAAGTGAGAACTGCACGGTCAAGGTCTACGGATTCGGCGAAGATACGGCCAACCCCGACAGGTATGACGATACGCTCGAGGATACTTTCAGGGGAGTGATCAGTGATTTCAAACCCGATATCGTGCACGTATTCGGAACGGAATATCCGCACGCCCTCGCCGTGACCAGAGCGTTTAATGACCCCGATCATACGATCCTCGGAATTCAGGGATTGTGTTCCCGCATTGCAGATCATTACACCGCGGACATTCCGATCAGCGTAAAATACGGTATCACTTTCAGAGATCTGGTCCGCCGCGACAATGTATGGCAGCAGATTGAGAAGTTCAAGAGACGCGGGATGAACGAAACTCTTGCGATACAGCTGGCCGGACATATAGCCGGAAGGACTGATTTTGACAGGATCTCAGTAGAGGACATACATCCCGGCGTGAAATATCACCATGTCGGCGAGACCATGAGGCAGCCTTTTTATCAGGGCAGCTGGAAGGTTGAAAACTGCATTCCTCACAGCATCTTTCTGAGCCAGGGCGACTATCCTCTCAAGGGATTCCATTATGTGCTGAGGGCCATGCCTAAGATACTTAAGGAATTCCCTGATGCGGTCGTATATGTGGCCGGAGCGAATCTTCTTGCGAGCGATACCTGGAAGGACAGGGTCAAGAGATGTTCATATGGCAGATACCTGCATAAGCTCATACGCAGGAATCATCTTAAAGACCATGTTGTGATGCTGGGCAAACTTAACGCCGATCAGATGAAAGAGCAGTACCTGGCGAGCAATGTGTTCGTCTGCCCCTCATCGCTTGAGAATTCCCCGAATTCACTCGGAGAGGCCATGCTTCTCGGGGTTCCCTGCGTGGCATCCAATGTCGGAGGTATACCCAGCATGATGGTGGGAGGACAGGACGGCATACTTTTCCCTTCGGGAAATGTGGACGCGCTGGCTGATGCGATCATCGAGATATTCGCGCAGCCCGAGATCACCAAGGCTTACAGCCGTAACGCCAAGAAGCACGCACACGAGAATCATGATTCCGATAACAATTATTCAGCTCTTATGATGATGTATTACAGCATGACCGTTTTTGCGGAAGCGGAGGATATCACGTAATGACTTTTACTTTTGTCTCTAACTACATCAACCACCATCAGCAGCCTTTGTGCGATGTGTTATATGAAAAACTCGGAGACGGTTTTTCATTCGTGGCGACCATGCCCATGGAGCAGGAGCGTGTGGATATGGGCTGGGACACAGCCTTAAGCGAACTTCCGTATGTAAAGAAACTCTATGAGGATCCTGCCTGTGAGCAGCTGATCTATGACAGTGATGTGGTACTTATAGGATGGAGCGAGCGTGAAGATATCGCGCAGAAAAGATTAAACAGCGGCAAGGTTACCTTACGCGTAAGCGAACGTCTATACCGCGAAGGCACCTACAAAGCCGTAAGCCCCCGCGGACTCATCGCCAAGTACAAAGAGCACATCCGCTATCGGAAGGATCCCGTATTCATGCTCTGCGCCGGGGCTTATGCCGCAGCAGATTTTAACATGATACACGCATATCCGGATAAGCTCCTTAAATGGGGATATTTTCCTCCGTTCATCGAGTATGATCATAATGAGATAGACAAGCGGCTGGAGACAGCCAAAACGAAACAGATCATCTGGGTAGGCCGTTTCATACCGTTAAAACACCCCGAATTCATCGTACGGCTTGCCGAGCGCCTCAAGGAAGAGGGAGAGGATTTCCATATCCATATGGTAGGGGACGGTGAGCTTTTTGAAGCGATAAAGAGTGAGGTCAGGGAAAAAGTGCCCGATGAGGTTACGCTTCACGGAAGTCTGGCAGCCGATGAGGTCCGCGCTCTCATGAGCGAATGCCATATGCATATCTCCACATCCAATCATCTTGAGGGCTGGGGAGCCGTCATCAACGAAGGCATGAACAGCGGATGCATCGAGATCGCATGCGAACAGATGGGTGCGGTACCGTACCTGATCAAAGATAACGAGAACGGCCTTATCTACCCCACCGATGTGTACGAGTCCATGGAGCAGGTGGTCTTAAGAGTATTCCGTAACTGGCATGGCTATACCCATCTGGGCAGCAGGGGATATAAGACCATCCGTGATGAGTGGAATGCCGATATCGCCGCCGACAGACTTCTGGGTCTGACTAAGGCTCTGCTTGGCGAAGGCGAGTTCACCCTGCCTGAGAGCGGACCGCTGTCTCCGGCTCCGATCCTTCGAAGCAACTGATATCCGATAAGCGATATGAAGATAAGCATAATCATTCCCGTATACAATACCGAGGACTGCATCGAGCGATGCGTGATGTCATGCCTTGCGCAGACTCACAGAGATCTGGAGATCATCACAGTCGATGACGGATCGACCGATTCTTCGCTTTCCATTCTTGAGCATCTGGCTTCCGAAGACAGCCGTATCAGGGTTCATCATCAGGAAAATGCAGGATCTTCCGCCGCCCGTAATGCGGGCATCCGCATGGCGACAGGGGACTATCTGGGATTCGTCGATGCCGATGATTATATCGAGCCCGACATGTATGAGAAGCTCGCCGCCATGATCCTTGAAGAAAAAGTGGATGTGGCCCAGGTCTGCAGGGATGAAGTGGCACCGGACGGAAATAAACTTCCGATGGTAGTGACCGTGCCCGATGAGCCGGTAAAGGTTTCTTCGGAGGACTTCCTTAAAGAACTCCTGCTTCACCGCGGGGACTGTTCTTTCTGTACAAAACTCATTAACCGCAATATGTTTGATATCGCACTTTTCCCGGCAGGGGAGCTTAATGAGGACTTCAGGCTGTTCACCACTTTTTTAAGAGAGATAGATACTGTGGGTATCCTTCCGGATATCTGCTATCACGTTTATTACCGTGAGGGGAGCAATACCAGGACTTCGAGAAATGAGTTCTCCCGCGTATTCAGGGATATAGTGGTAAATGCGGACAGGATGGAGAGGATGATTGAGAAGTCCTATCCCGAACTTCGGGAATACGGCATCAGGTTCGCGCTCGTGCAGCGGCTTGATTACATGCTCCATATCCCGGTAGGCATGATGAAGAATGAAGATGAATTCTATCGGGGAGTAAAAGATTATCTAAGGGCGCACAGAGACGATATCAGAAACAATCCCTATCTTACGGACGATCAGCGTCACAAACTGAAACTTCTAAGTGCAGCGCCCCGCACGGTGAGATCCGTGCATGCCGTGAGCATGAAGCTCAGAGGCATCGGATAAGTAAATGCTTATCTCGAGATAGTTGAGTGAATATGGACAATAAGAAAAAAACTCTGAACATATGTGCATTTGCTATGGCAGTCGTGATCTGTATGATCGCGGCTGTAGTTTGCTGCTCAAACAAACAGGCGATGCATGAGGACGAGTTCTATTCATATTATTCGAGTAACAGGACTTACGGGCTTATCGCAGAGGGAACCGTTTCCCGCGATACCGTAATGGATGAGCTGACCGTAAGAAGCGGCGAGGGCTTCAATTTCTCTCTTGTAAAAGAGGTGCAGTCCTGGGACGTGCATCCGCCCGTCTACTACTTCATACTGCATTTTGTAAGTTCTATGACTCAGGGAGTCTTCAGCAAATGGCAGGGGCTGATCATCAACCTGATCTGCCTGCTTGTCGCGCTTCTTCTGATGAAAAAACTGGGCGATATGCTGATGCCGGACTATCCGATAGCGGTGGATATCGCGAGCCTTGCATGGGGGATAAGTGCCGCGACCCTGACCGGAGTTGTGTTTATCCGCATGTATATGCTTCTTACCGTGTGGATACTGGCCGTTACGATCCTGCATGTATCGCCTCACACGCGAATCGTTCTGAATGATTCTGATTCTGACAGTGCGGAAATGTCCGGGAGTGACCGGCGGATGCGTCTGTGGTTTTGGCCTGTACTTGGGGTGCTTACTTTCCTGGGTTTCATGACCCACTACTATTTCTTCATCTGGCTTTTCTTCCTGGCCGCCTTCTGGAATATCCGCGAGATCATCATCACCCGCCGCATCAGGACTACCGTCATCTACGGCGTGACCATGATCATAACCTTCGGTCTGTGCTATCTGTTCTATCCCGCATTCCCCGCGCAGATGTTTCATGGGCAACGCGGCGCCCAGGCCACCGGCAACTTCTTTGATCTTGGCAACACATGGGAGCGCATCTGCTTCTTCGCGGAAAAAGTAAACCGCATCGGATTCGGCCGCGCTCTTTGGATTCTTTTGTTATCGCTTATATCTTTTTGGGTAATATATAAGATAAATGGCGCCAGAAAACAACATAACACAGGGAACTATGGCTTTTGCCTTCCACTTTTGTGTGTTGCGGGAGCGTACTTCCTGGTTGTTTCAAAAACCGCGCTTATCCTTGGAGACAGTTCTATCAGATACCAGATGCCGGTATTAGGGATCGCATATCTTTGCATTTTTGCCTGGCTTGGATCGCTGCTTCGAAAGGCAAAAGAGGGCACAGCCTTAAATCGACACGGAGGAACGATACTGTGCGTGTTGGCGGCAGTTTTGATCGTGCTGAATATCTATACGGATCTGACAGGGAATATCTCTTTTCTGTATCCGGAAAGGGATGCGGACGGGGAACTTCTCTCGGAATATATCGATTCCGATGCGTACTATGTGTACCCTTCCGGTCAGTCCTGGATCATTTGGGCAGACATGACAGAACTTCTTATGTTTGAAGAAGTAACATACATCCCGGAGGAGCAGTTTGATAATTACGCCGGAGCTTCGGGAGTCTATTTTATAGACCGCGGGATTGATATCCCCGCAGATTCGGACCTGACCTTTCTTTTTTCGGGTGAGTATTCTGATGTGTACATTTCTACACAGTAGGTCTTTATACTCTTTATACTTTTCAAAACTTTTTATACTTTCGGTTTTTGTTTTATACTTTTTATACTTTTGCGTCAAGCGGCGCGGTTGCAAAAGGTGCATTTATTAGGCATAATAGGGACACAAGCGGAGGTATTCTTATGGTATGTCCTAAATGTTCAAAAGAGATTCCGGACGGTTCAAAATTCTGTCCTGAGTGCGGTTTTACAATCTGGGCTGTGCAGCCTGAACCGGCTGCCGGGGCGCCTCAAACTGCTGAGCCTTCTCAGACACCATATGTTGCGGCACCACCTTCTGCTGCAGGTGCGGAGGGGGATCCTAAGCAGGGTAATTCAAAGGCCATACTGATCGTCGGTATCATCATGGCGCTGATCGCCGTGGCTGCTGCAGTCATAATCCTGTTTGTAGAGCCGGGTTACCTTATCCCGATCAAGCAGGCGGAACCTGCAGAGACAGTTGTTGCTCCCACGCCCACACCCGCTCCCGTAGTGGAAGCGCCGAAGGAAGAAACCGTCGAAGCCGAGCCGGTTGAGGAGTCTGAAGAGCCCGTAGAAGAATCCGACGAAAAATCCGAAGAGGAAGAAGAAACTTCGCTGGATATCAAGGAAATAAGCGTATATGACGAGGCTGATCTTTTGAATTCTACAGAGGAGAAGGCTCTGTCCGAAAAGATCAAACAGTATGAAGAAGAGACGGGTTGGAAATTCCTGTTTGTGTCCGCTGAGGGAATACGGAAAGACGGAACAGAGTCGTATGCTGAAGACAGATATGATGATATTTACGGATCAGAAACTTCCGGAATCATTGTGTTGATCGATCTGGATAACCGCATGATCTGGCTTTCATCATTCAGGGAGCCCGAGAGGTATCTGTCCGGAGAGGCGATAGATGAGATCCTGACATCAGTCGAAGAGGATCTGGGTAATGAAAAATACGCGGAAGCCGTCACGCAGATCATAAGTGAATGTGCCGAGCTGAAGACCAATGCAGGCGCAGATGAATGAGTCAGCCTTTTAGTGGCTGTGGTTTAGTAAAGGAACTTATTGATTTATGTTGATACCTTCCATGGAAAAAATAAAAGAATATGCCGACAGTTACCGCTACTGTCCGATCAGAACGGAGATTCTGTCCGATATCCGCACACCGATCGAACTGCTCAGGATCCTGAAGAACGAAAGCGCTCATGTATATATGCTCGAGAGCGTTGAGGATCAGGAGCGTTGGGGGCGCTATACTTTCCTCGGATACCGTCCGAAGCTCTGCGTGACCTGTACAGACGGGCATCTCATCGTTTCCGATGATACGGGCAAAGTGATCCACGAGGAGGATACGCCTCATCCCGCAGCTTATATCAGATCGGTCGTTGATGAGCACAGATGTCCGAGACCTGAAGGCTTCCCGACCTTCGTCGGAGGTCTTGTAGGATATTTTGCCTACGATTATATCAAGTATGCGGAGCCGAAGCTGAAGCTGGACGCCGAAGACAACGAGCATTTCAGGGATGTTGATCTGATGCTTTTTGACAGGGTCATAGCTTATGATAATCTGCGACAGCGGATAATTGTCACTGCTCTCGTGGATTTACGCAATACGGAAGAATCATATCGTGAGGCTTCACAGGCGATAGAGGATATCGTCGATCTGATACGTCACGGCACTCCGGCAAAGATCGAACGCGGAACGCTTAAGTCCGATTACAGAAACCTTTTCGATGAACAGTCGTTCTGCGATATGGTGAATAAGGCAAAAGGCCATATCTACGACGGAGATATTTTCCAGGTGGTACTTTCCAACAGACTGGACGCCGATTTTGAGGGCAGTCTGTTCGATACATACAGGATACTTCGTACGATCAATCCGTCTCCTTATATGTTTTATTTCTCAGGAGACGATATGGAAGTTGCTGGTGCTTCTCCCGAGACGCTCGTTAAGTGCGAACAGGGCGTACTGCACACTTTTCCGCTTGCGGGAACGAGACCCAGAGGCGCCGATGACGCTGAGGATAAGGCGCTTGAGGAGGAACTCCTCTCCGATGAAAAAGAACTTGCCGAGCATAACATGCTCGTAGACCTCGGCAGGAATGATATAGGTAAGATCAGCCGCATAGGTTCCGTTGAAGTTGAAAAATACATGTCCATAGAGAGGTTTTCTCATGTGATGCACATAGGCTCCACGGTCCGCGGAGAATTAAGGGAAGGGTGCGATGCTCTGGATGCTGTCGACGCCATCCTCCCTGCGGGAACTCTTTCGGGTGCTCCCAAGATCCGTGCATGCGAGATCATCAACGCTCTTGAGAATAACAAGCGCGGAATATACGGAGGAGCGATCGGGTATATAGATTTCACCGGCAATCTCGACACTTGCATTGCGATAAGGATCGCCTACAAGAAGAACGGCAGGGTGTTCGTAAGATCCGGCGCGGGCATCGTTGCGGATTCCGATCCGGCCAAAGAGTACCAGGAGTGCATTAACAAGGCAAAAGCAGTCATGTCTGCGATCATGATGCAGCAGGATATGCGGGACGGAGGCATATTATGACTCTGCTCATAGATAATTACGACAGCTTTTCATACAATCTTTTTCAGCTTATCGGAACCGTGGATGCCGATATAAAGGTCATCCGTAGCGATGAGGTGGAAGTCGAGGAAATCGCTTCGATCGATCCGGACAGGATCGTGATCTCTCCCGGACCGGGTAAACCCTCCGATGCAGGGATATGTGAGGCGGTCATTGACAGATATAAGGGAGTTTATCCCATACTTGGCGTGTGCCTCGGTCATCAGGCCATATGCGAGGTCTTCGGTGCGACCGTGGGCCATGCGCACAAGCTCATGCATGGCAAAAAAAGTCTGACCAAAATAGATAACGATTCCGTACTTTTTAAGGGGATGCCCGCCGAGATAGAGACGGCAAGATATCATTCCCTGGCGGCTGACGCTGATACGATGCCTGAAGTTTTGCGTATCACAGCCACCAGTGATGACGGTGAGATCATGGCAGTGGAGCATAAGGACTATCCTGTATACGGAGTTCAGTTCCATCCCGAATCGATCCTCACTCCTGATGGAATGAAGATCATTGAGAATTTTTGCGAGACTTGACAGGAGGTAGCATATGAAGAGACAAAAAGCTGCGTTGATCGGAATACTTTTGACTTTTGCTCTTGTTCTGGGAGCATGTTCAGGTATCGGTAATACAGCCGCAGTCGAACCGGCCTCCGAAACTGTTCAGGAGGCTCCTGCCGAACCCACGCCTACCCCTATACCCGAGCCCGAACCCGAAGAGGAGGAAGTTCCTGAAGCTCCGGAAGATGATCTGACTGATGTTTTATACGCTGACGAATTCACACCCGCAGCCTGGGCCGATTTTGGATCCGAGGAAAAGTCCGGCGAGCACGGCGATGATCTGATCTGCATCCGGGGAACGATCGGTGACTACGATGATGATAAGCATACCCTCACGTTAAAGGCCGCAGACGGCGACTGGACCGTTAACTGCGGGCAGGCGCTTTCTTATGCATTCAATGAGATGATGGTCGATCTGCGCGGCGAGGAGATGAGAGTATTCGGTACATACGCAGGTTTCTCACAATCGTCTGAAACTCCGAGGATCTCGTTTATAAAAGGAGTTCCCGAACTCCCCTGCCGCATGGAGAGCATAGACGGTGAGACCAGGATCACATATCTCGATTCCGTATGGGAAAACTTAAGAGCTGACAAGGATTATGCTATAGGCCATCTGACCTGGACGGGCGTTTCGGATTGGGAGACAGGGAATTCCACCGACATGGTAGGAGAAAGGAAGATTGCCGACATCTCCTATACTCCCGTGGAAGATTATCCGGCCAGGATCCGGGTTTATTACGAAGAACTTCCGGATGATATGAAGGATTGGAAGAAAGCTGACGATATTCTTGAAGAAGTGCTTGACAGTTACTTTGGAGAAGATGAGATCGTATCGACCAAATCCGCAACAGTTGCAGGCCTTGAAGGTCGCAGAGTGACCGCTGCGATTGAAATTGACGGACTGGATTATACGATGAACGCTGACACGTATGTGCTCCTTGATACCGATGCATACTACACGATCATGTTCGCAGAGCCGTATTTCAACGGTTCGATGATGAATGCATATGCAGAGGAGTTCCTGGAGTCTGTGGAATACAGCGAGACCGAAGCTGAACCCGAAGAGGCTGAGGAAGACAAGAAGGAAGATGAGGATAAGAAAACGGAAGATACT
>JAFZQY010000102.1 GCA_017620155.1 Lachnospiraceae bacterium
AGGATGGGGCTGTTAGGGCCTCATCCTCATACTATGTTTTGGCCTTTTCGGATTCTCGCATTGCAAGCAGTATAAAAATGGAATAATAAAACCCATTCTTGGATCAGGTAAATCCAAAGATGGGTTTGTCTACAGTCTGAACGCGCGGCTTTTGCCGCGCGTTCTGCTTTTGATAGTTCTATTATTCGGGTTTCTTGTCGAAGTACTGTGCCCAGTATGCCTCATCAGGGTCTTCTTTCTCGTATTTGGAAATGATCTTGCCACGCTCGTCTAAACCGAAGCAGATCTCAGGATTCTTAGCGTTGTAGATGATCTCTGTCTCCACCGGAAAAGAATCCCAGTTTCGCCCGTTCTTGGGAAGTTCCACAAGAAAAACCTTATTTCCTGCATTGAACTCGTATACGGGGTTCCAGTACATGGAGTATCTGTTGGCTCCGCCGAATTTTTCGTTGGAATATTTATAGTAGCCGGTGGTCTTTTCCGTGCAGGTAAGTTTGGCGCGGTGATCAAGATACATCCTGACAAGATGTATTACCAGAGCTGCTATCAATATGAGTAGGATTAGTACGCGTATGTTCATAGTTTACAGTAGCAGGCCGTGTTCAGGTCTATGCATAGGATCAACCTTTCTTACATAATGAACTGAAGTATGCGCCGACGAAGATCGCGGGTGAGTTCCAATATATCGCGATCTCGTTAGTGTCCGCCGAGGGCATTACATCCAGGAAGTGCTTAGCCGCAGGAGCGCCTGCAAGCTGCTCTTTTATGTGCGGGAAATTGTTCTTGTTGTTCGGTCCGCCGGAGATAAGTCCGGGAATGGGATCCTCAATGCCGTCTGCTTCGGAAGGTCTGTGGTGCGGGTTCATGATGGGTCTTTCTCCGCATCCGGTCACGAAACAGATGTCCAAAGCGTTTAAGCCGAGCGCGTAGTCCCACTGGATGAGAGCCTTCGGAAGAAGCGTCTCATCACCGGTAAGAAGTCCGTACAGGATCATGCACATCGAGTTAGCCATGATCGGAAGGATGCTTCCCCATACATATTCGTCCGCGGGAAGGGCGGTGCCGTATCCGGATGCATCTGAGATTTCGCCGATGGCTTTGCACTTTTGCAGAAAAGCATCCTTGAGTTCGGTGTAGAGTGTGTCTCCGGCCTTTTCCTTAAGAACGAAAAGCGCGCAGATCGTGCCGAGTCCGCTGACATTCTCCCAGCCGAAATCGGTGAGAGACTGTGTGGGGTAGAGTTTCTCTGCCTGAGCGCGGTACATCGGATCGCCGGTGGATGCAAAGAGTTCGCATGCTGCCCAGAACAGCTCGTCGTCACCGGAAGGATCGCCGTATTCGCCGGTCCGAACGCCGTCGGGATTGACGAACGGAATGAACTCAGGGTTAGCTTCAAGCCACTTGGATGCAGCGAGAGTCGCATCAAGAATCTTGGATGCAAAGTCAGCGTCGTATTCTTTATATACTCTGTAAGCCAGTGCCAGGCACGCGCATGCTGCAGCGGTCGCGGTGTGCGAAACGGGCATCAGGTATTCCTGTTCGTGGTCATCCTCGGGCATGATAAAGTTCGCGAAGTGATCCTTCGTAAGCTTATGGTAAAAAGCGCCGTCCTCGCGCTGCATCTTGAGTATCCACTCAAGCTCGTATCTGGCTTCGTTCAATATGTCCGGAACGCCGTTGCCTGATTCGGGGATGTTAAGCTCATCCGAGCATCCTTTTGCAAAAAGGATATGCGCATAGAGCATGTGTGCTACGGTAACTGCGCCGGGGCCCACGTATTTGCCGAAGTCGCCTGCGTCGTGCCAGCCGCCGATGATGGTCTTCTGAACGGATCTGTCTTCCCAGCCGAGCGCGGGCGCGGTGTGGCATGCGGGATGTACGAACTTGCCGGCGTATTTTGCCTCGAGCTCGCAGCCGCAGCGCTGGAAGTAGAGACCTTTGATCAGCAGGTTTGTTATCGCCTGCCAGGGATCTGCGGTAACACGGATGGTGCGGGTGGTGTCGGGGCTTGCGGCAGTGTCAGCGGTTTCGCCGGTAGCCGAGGCGGTGTCGCCGGTGCAGGTCAGGGTGTACTCGCCCTCGGGCAGGATGCCAAGGTCTACAAGTCTCACATCATCGCCGGAAGCCTCGTCGAATGCGAGCGGTTCGGGTGTGACCGTTTTGATCACTTTTCCGTCCGAGTCCGATAAATTAAGCGGACCGGCCGCCAGCACCGCTACCTGAACAGGCAGCGATGAAGCGTAACCGGTCTGATTGATTCTGATTTTTGACAAAGTATCATTCATAAGCGTACAGCCCTCCTATTATTCATATGCATCTATCTTAGAGTTTCACGCTTACATACACTCATCATAATCAGGTATGAGCGCTATCATTTTTTGATTGCATTGAACGCAACGATGTCGGCGCCAAAGTACTCCTCGAAGAGGCTGTCATATGCAGCATGAGCATCTTCCTGACTCATGTTCGAATAGTCGCCGCCGTCATCGGAATCATAGGTATAAGTTGCCTCGCCGTCGGTATTAAAGGTCTCGATGGCTTCTTCCATGATCATGAGCTTACCGTCTGTGACTACGTACTTTTGCACAAAATGATTGCCGGCCGTGTAGAGTTTGCCATCCTTGATCATCAGCGGATAAGCTGTGCCTCCGCTCGTCACATAACCGAGGTATGCGGGTGTTCCGTTGTCATACCAGAAGATCTCCGAATCAATGGCCCAGGGATATTCCTCTCCTGCCTCAAAAGTCATGCCGGCTACCAGGAGCACGTCCTCGTCACCTACTTTCTCATTGGTGTATCCGGTTCCGTCGGGCAGGGCGTCAACGATCTGGGTGAAGGTATCTTTTCCCTCGATGTCAGTGGTCATCACGTGCTCTTCTTCCACTTCCATATCGTCATCGTCGGGAATGTCCGATCCGGGTGCGTTCTCGGGTACATACATAGCATCTGCGACTGCGCTGATGTCGAAGCCGTCAAGGTCGGGAGCTACGACTGAAAGGCTGTAAGCGATGCCGATCTCGATGTCATACCATGTGATCAGGTCAGCGGTCTCGTCGTCGCCTATCGCGCGGCTCATTTTGCCTGTCATGTATCCATCGCGCCAGTTGCTGAACGTAACGTCTTCAGTCACATCCCAGTCATAATACATGCCGGAAATGTCTGCATCCTCAGCTGCGCCGAACTGGGTTCTGGCGTTGAAATCCATGCCGTCTAATGTAAAGTCAAGCTCAACGAGGGGTGAGCCTGATGCGGAATCGGACTCAGAGCCTTCAAGCTTTCTCCATACTACGTTGGTAGCGCCCTCGGGAGCATTGAAGAGGAAAGGATGGAACTCCTTAACTTCTTCGTATGAGGTCTCTACCCAGGGGTTAGCCATGGAGACGTTTGCGTCTGTGGTGTCTGCTGCGTCTGTGGTCGTTGTGTCATCGGCTGTGTCGGTGACTGCCGTGTCTGTGGTCTGTGCATCGGACGGGGTGTCCTCCTGCTTACCGCAGCCTGCTGCCGCTGTCATGATCATGCCGATCACCAGCGCTGTCAAAAGCTTCTTTTTCATAATATCTCCTCCTAAATCAAAAACGCCCTTGCGGGTTATCTTATTTTATATGGTTTGGGCGCTTTTTTCCAGTTTTAGATTTAAACTACTTCTCCAGCTCGTGGAGGCGGTAGATCTTGCTGTAGGCCTTGCCTGTGAATAGCATCTTAAAGAATGCGCGGTCTGCGGGTTTGAGCTCATCAACGAGATGGGCGGGTGTCAACGAATGCTCAGCCTTGTGTCGTATGTCCAGGCCGCCGATGACATCTTCTATGTTGTCGATGCCGTAAACCTGTGTTACGCCAACGTCGTTTATGGGGTTTTTGTACTTGGAAGCCTTCGCGCCAAACTCGGTGTATACGTCCATCAGGATATGGAGTTTCTCATATTTGGTTTGAAGTTCCTTGAAGAATCCGCGGAGCTCGTCCCCGGTCAGATACATACTGATGCCTTCCAGGATGATGATCGCAGCCGGAGCTTCGGGCAGTGCTTTTACCTGCTCGGGGTCGGCGGCATTAAGCGTGATCATGTGGTAGCTGTCTGACTCCTGATAGTACTTTTTCCTGATCTCGATGACATCCGGAAAGTCGCAGTCAAACCAAGACTTATATGCGCTTTTCACTCTCCGGCATCTGCTGTCTAAGCCGCAGCCGATGTGGAATACGAGCGCATCCGGGTTCTTTTCGATCATCTCTGCTGCCCAGTCGTCAAAGATCCGTGCGCGCATGGCCATGTTGTAGGAGAGCCATTTGGAGGCTGATTTTCCGTGGAGCGGAAACTGCTCGGCACCCCAGATCTCCTCGGCCGTCGGATCGTCCAGTATTATCTTTTGACTGCTTACCTGCGCTTTTCCGTATAACGGGATAAACAGAGTCTTGTTGACTTCGTTCATGATATGCCTCCGGTTGCTGGTCGCCGTTGCCCTTGTACTCGCGGCTTACTGTCCGCTGTTGCCTAAGAGTGTAGCGACGCCGACGTCATATACGTTAATGGTCTGACCAAACATGTCTGCCTTGGACGGAGCGATCTCTCCACGCTCTACACGGCATGCTCCTTCTATGAGCTTATCTACGATAGAGAAGTCTACAGGCAGAGTTCCGTGGTTGGCGTATATCCCGGTTATCTCATCCTTATATTCTTTCAGTCTTCTCAGGCTGTGGATATAAGCTGACAGGTCACGCATTTCTCCGAACATGAATATCCTGCCGTCCTGGATCGGGTCGCCGCTGAAGAGCATTCCGGTGTTTTTGTCCAGAAGGGCGGTGCTTCCCGGGGTGTGGCCCGGCAACGTGATCGCTTTAAGTTTCCTGTCTCCCAGGTCGATGATGTCTCCGTCATATACGGGAACGATCTTCTGGGACGGATGAGGTTTCTTGTAGTTTACGAGCTCCGCGGGATTGATCATAACCTCGTCAAACTCGTCGTTGCTTCCGATATGGTCGATATCCGCGTGTGTATTGAAAAGTCTTATCGGAAGGTCAGTGATCTCGCGTGCCAGTTCTTTGGCGTTGCGGGTCTGCATGCCGCTGTCGATAAGCAGCGCTTCCTTGCTGCCGAGCAGCAGGAAGAACCTGACTCCGCCTTCATCATACTGGTATGTGCTGTAATCGATCTTTTTCCATTCCATATGCTGTTCTCCTTATTTGTGTGGGGAGTGTGATATAGCCCCATCCGGGACTCTAATCCACCATTTGAACTCCGATGTATGACCCAAATAGGGCTTAATGAGGAGTTTGGGTCATAAATCATCTTTCCGAGACTCGTTATCCGGGCCAAATATCCTGAGATGATCGTCTAATGTATGACCCAAATAGGGCGTAATGAGGCGTTTGGGTCATAAATCATCTTTCTGAGACTCGTTATCCGGGCCAAATATCCTGAGATGATCGTCTAATGTATGACCCAAACAAGGCTTTATAGGACATTTGGGTCATAAATCGTGTTTCTACAGCCTCTTATCCGGGCCAAATATCCTGAGATGATCGTCTAATGTATGACCCAAACAAGGCTTAATAGAACATTTGGGTCATAAATCGTGTTTCTACAGCCTCTTATCCAGGCTCAAATGCGGTCCCGGCCGCTTCAAATCTCGTCGTACTTCTTGGACTTAAGTACTGTGAAGCGGTCTGCGAAGACTTCCCTGCAGATCCTCAGTTCCAGTTCCTGGCGGTGCTCAAGATGCCTGATCAGCTCGTCATCTCCAGACACGCCATAGCGCTTCGCATACGGTGACTCGTTGAAATATCCCATCATCAGCGGGAACCACATCTCGTTGCCATCATCATCCGAGCGCTCTTTCCTGATGACATTGATATTCCCTTCCACATCATCCGCCTCAAGGTAGTAGATATGGTAGTCTTTCCCTTCGAGCGCTTCCCTGACTTCTCTGTAGAAGCTGATGATCTCATCATCGGGCATCACCCGAAACAGTATCATGTCTTCCACGGTATTCTGGAAAAGTGAGCACTCAAAGATGCTCTTATCTCCGTTCCATCTGCGATATCTGTTAAGCACTATCGACTTGAACTCATCAAGTTCCGTGCGGCCGTTGTATATCTCATACTGCTCGAGATCCTTGTGAAATCCGGGGATGTCCGTGATGATCTGCGTGTAGCAGACGACCATGCGGTCTTCGTAGGATGCCTGCCCGGTGGCTGCCTCAAAGTATGCTTGCCCCGGGGTTGCCGATGTCGAGTATCCGGGTTCCGTGGTGGTCTTTTCTTCGATCATCGATCTGATGCCGCTGTACTTATTCAAAACTTCAGCGTACTTTTCCGGGGTGAGATATGCGCACCATGCAAGTTCGACCGGAGAATAATCCCCTTCATGAAACGCCTTATAGTCCGGATATTTCTCAGTCAGACGGCCGACCAGTGTGCTCTTCCCGCTTCCTTGTAATCCTTCTACGAAATAGTTCAACAGTCTTCTCCTTCAGTATCTAGTATTCAAGCAAATCTATCCGTAATAACTTCACTGATTCTCTCTGGTAAACAGCTCCAGTTTCGCTATCAGATCCTCCAGGATGTATCTGGAATCAACGTCCTTGTAGATCCTGATCTTACGGTTGCCCGGACGCTCGCTCGACTCGGTATCGTCCTCGACATGCGGCGCCGGAGCCATCTCAAATCTTCCGCATCCGGGGTTAATCGCAAGCGCTATGGCCGGTGAGTCACCGAGCGACCAGCTTTCTCCCTGTGTCCAAAACGCTCCTTCGGAATTGTTGTATTCCACAAGATTTTCGTAAAGATGCTTTCCGATCTTTCCGCAGGGTGCGATCCTTCTCTCTATCTCTGCGATCCCGATATTGATCGTTGTATATACATATGAAGGAACGAGCCAGATGTGGGTCTCCTCTTCGAGGACCAGGTTGGCTGCTTCGATGTCGTTTCCGGCATTGAACTCGCGGAAAGGCGGCTCGCCATACGCCGTGCCATGCGTGCCTATCCAGATGATCGTCATGCGGTCCATGATCCTCGGCTCGGTCTTTATTGCCATGGCTACGTTCGTGATGGCGCCCTGACAAAGCACGAACAACGGCTTGTCATCATCACGCATCGCTTCTTTTATGATGAAATCGGCAGCTTCGGACACTTCACTGTCCTGAGAAAGCGGTCCTCTCTGGCCTTTCAGAACGGGGACATCCAGGTCCATCGCTTCCAGGATCGTGATGATCTCATCGAAGCTTTTTTCCATAGAATCTTCAACCGCAAAATGCTCAGCGGCGATGCCTTTCACGATCAGTTTGGGACTCAGCAGCGCCTGCACTATCGCAAAAGGATCGTCGGCTTCACACGCTGCGTCCGTGTCTACGATGACTCTTACTTTTTTGTTATCGGGAATATCGAACATGTACTATCCTCCATGTCATATGAAAACAGACGTATCACTTATCTATCGTCATCAATGTCGCGCGGCAGGGTGCGCCGTCCGCTCCGCCGAGATTGATCGGCGCGGCGTTCAGGATATATGCACCCTCGGGAACCGCTGCAAGCCTTATCCCTTCGAGCAGAACGACCTGTGCGCCGAGCATGATCAGATGCACTTCCATCGGGGCGTCCTCAGGGCCGACCGTCTGCGACTCGTTTCCGAAAAGTTTGATATTCGCTGCCGCAAAAACTTCCGCTCCCTCTTTGGTCATGGTCGCATTTCCTTTTACAAGGATGCGCTCAGCCGATGCGGGATCGCACTTTTTCGCCTGATCCAGGATCCTGCGGGCGTCATCGGCGCTGATGTTTCCCTCGTGCTTGGCCACATATGCATAACCGATGAATTTTTCCAGATCCACCTGGTCGATGGTCTTGCCGCCATCAATAAAATGGAACGGAGCGTCCACGTGCGTGCCGTTATGGGCGCACATCGTCAGTTCCGTCAGGTTACATACGTCACCATTTGCGATGCTGAGCATGATCTTTCTCTGCGGGCTCGGATCGCCCGGAAAAACCTTGCAGCCAAATACTTCCTGCGAAATATCGTAAAGTTTCATTTTACAAATTCCTCCTTGATAATTCCGCGAAGGCTGGTTAGTCCGTCATTTTCCGCAAAGGCCTTCAATGATGCTCGCCGACGCCCAAGGCATCAGCGCAAACCACGTGCTCGCCGGGGAGCCGTCCGGATATTTCTCGGTCAGCAATCCTTGGCAAAAACAGAATCGCTCCGACATCCATCCGGGTTCTCCGTAGCTGTATTCCTTATCGTATGTGTTGAAAGTCTGGATGCTCCAAAGAACGGTGTCTTCGAGTCTGGAGCGGATATATTCATCGTCTCGCTTCGAGACATAATATCTCATTTCAGGAATGATCGTGCTGGACATGGGATGGATGTGCGGATTGGCGGTCGAGGTGATGCTGCCTCCGCACGACGACCAGCCAATATCACTTAACGGCTTCACAGAAACCGGCGTATTGTAGCAAAGTTTGAAACTGCACTCATAATGCAGCGCATAAAGCATGTGATCGAGAAAGATTTCTTCGCCGGTGATCTCGTGAAGGATCCTGACCGCGCGGATGTACGCCAGAATTCCCTCGTCGTCCACGGCCTTGTCGGTATCGAGCGGGCCGCCGTAGCACTCGCACTTTTTCACAAAAGCATCGAAGTAGTGCTGCTCGCTGAGTTTGAGTTCAGCAAGGTAGGTCGCATCCTTCGTGACCAATTCGTAGAGCGCTGTGGCAGCCAGGCACCATGCACCGCCCATAGAATCATATTCGAGGCCCGCGCCTGTTTTTTCCGACATGGAAAAAGGATACTCGTGGTCGGAGTTGATCTCTTCATTCATCCTGCGTATCACGGGCTCGACGAAAGTGAGCCACTCGTCATGCGAAACTGCGCGATCTTCTTTTTCGGAAATATAAGCCTTCAGGATGTAGTACACGGCCTGACCGTTTAAGTATGCGCTGTGGCCGCCGCTGTGCATCCCGTTATACCACCAGCCGTGAACGGACCATTTTCCATCCTCGACGGCGTCATATAAAAATCCCGAATCGGGGTTGAAACTGTTCTGAACGACGTTCTCTATGAATGCGAGACTCTGGTCTCTTGCCACGTCGTCCTTAAGCTGATTGGCAGCCAGAAGCATCGGTAGCGCGACCGCAAGACCATTCGTCCAGGACAGGGAGCCGATCTTATTAAAGCGCGGTCCTTCTTTGCGGTCGTAAACAAATCCCGAATACATCTGCTCCTCTTCAAGCCAGGCGTTATCCCTGATGGCGCTACTTAGCATGGCGGCCGCTTTTTCCTCGGTCATGCCGGGAATGGTGCGGGGTGATTCGTGGAAGTGATTGTAAGTATCTTCAAGTGCGCGGTAGATCGCGCACTCTTCTTCGCCTTCATAATCATAGATGATAATCGGGAAACTAAGCGACTCGCCCGCCTTAATCCGAATGGAATTGGTCTCGGTGACCGGCTCGCGCTCAAGCACGGTGGCTGTCTGGATGAAAAGCCAGGGAGCGTTCTCGTACCCAAGCGTGTATCCGACGCTGACGCGGCCGCTGTCGTTAATGTTGCAGGTGAAACCGCTGTATTGGGTAAAGTCGATTTCGGGTTTCTTTTTCCCGGATTCGAATGATATCGGGATGAGGGTTCCGTTATCGGATAACCAGTACGGAGGGGCTACAATGCCGCGAACTTTTCCTGCGCTGTAAACGAGGCTGACAGGGGCGGCAAGTCTGTCACTCCTGGTCATGAAGAAGTCAGATTCCGGCTTCCCGTCGGGATGCTTTTTGATCCTGGGAAACGCCTTCCTACCTGATGAAGGTTTGTCGGCGGTGTTGGTGTTGTACATGTATCCGGGCATGAAGATCTTAGGGCTATCTTCGCCGGCCGCGTAGGGCTCGGAGCTCGACTTATCGGACACGTGATGCTCGGAGCTTTCTTCGCCTGTCATGAGTTTGATGTGAACGACGCCCAGGAAATCTTTTTCAGATGTATTGGTGAGACTAACGTTTATCGTGGTGGAGATGTCGGTGGTCTTCGCGGAAGCGTCGTCGGTCTTCGCGGCGGTACCGATGGTCTCGCTCGCTTCTGCCGGTTCGGGCGTAAGCTCCATCCGGATTCCCAATAAATCTGCAGGAAGGTAATCACAATCCTTGCTGCCAGCCGGTCTTACAACACAAATGATCTCGGAAGTATTCATGCGCGGATCCTTTCTATATTTTCTTCTGGAGCCAGATGAGGTCGTACCATCTGTCGAATTTCTTGCCAACTGTCAGCATACGTGCCACCTGCGTGTAACCTTCCTTCTGATGGAAATGGATGCTGTCGTGCGTCAGGTACTCGTCCTCCTGCTCGACGTATGCCACGCCGGCCAAAAGGTTTACTATTCCCATATCCTTCAGGCGCTTTTCCAGTTCCGCATAAAGAAGTGCGCCAACGCCCTGTCTGTGATATTCCCTGTCGATGTAAATCGAGGTCGTCACGGTCCAGTTATATGCTTCGCGGGGGCTGTACCTTCCGGCGTAAACATAGCCGACCACATATCCGTCTTTCTCGCAGACCAGATACGGATATTTCGCGCTGATGCGCCGGATCCGCTCTGCGAACTCTTCTACCGTAGGGACTTCGTACTCGAACGAGACGGCAGTATCCGTGATGTAATATGAGTAAATCTCGACAAGCCTCCCGGCATCTTCAACTTTTGCATCTCTGATTGTAAGGGTGTTCATTGTTTATTTCTCCCTGTCAGTGCAATTGCTCACATATCAACTATATATCCCGAAACGCAAAAACACCACCCGTAATGGGTGATGTTTTAATCCCTGAGAAATGCGCACCAGTCCGGAATGTTTTCCGTCTTGTCCACACATTTTCCATCTATAAATGTGGCTATCATGCGAAACTGGTCAGAATTATCATAGATCCAGATACGATTGCAAACAGGAATGACTTCCTTAAGATTGTTTATGGAATCATCATATCTTCGCCTAACGTCCGTTTCCGGAATACCATGACCACCGTCCTTAACTCGCTTTTCTACTCTCTGAATTGCTAATTCGGGTGATTCCAATCCGACATAAAACATCTCGATTTCGTATCCGGATTCTTTAGCCCTGCTTATGTTATTCATAATACTGTGGCCACATAAAGTTGTTTCCTGATTAAACGAAACTCCTTGAGAAAGAAATGTGTTCATGGATACTACAGCACGCTTCCCAACTTCGGTAACCAGGTTTTTATCTTTCCATGATCCTTTCTCGCGGACCATCTCATCAATGTTCACACGAGGAATATCCGTATATGAACCACCTACCTGAAATAACGTGGTCTTTCCGGCTCCGTTTACTCCGGCAAATATGACGTACTTCTTCATTAAAATACCTTATCTGCCACTATCTTCTTCTGTCTTTGTTGAAGGATACAATCGATAGCTACTCTGTAGAACTCTTTTTCATCCTTATCTTTTGCCTGTGCAGTGATATCATCAAGTTCTTCAAAGTCTATATTTTTACATATCTCATACAACTCATGGAGTGCTTCAGCTTTAGACATGAAATCTCTCCTCTTTTCCCCGTATTTGCGGGGTTTTTATTGATGCAGTCATTATATATTACCGCTGCAATCGCAGTCAACGAAGCTACCAAACTCTTCCAGCAATTCGCGGGAGTAGACTTTTTCGCGGTCAGATTCGCGCACGATCTTCCAGAGTGCCGCGGCGGCTTTCAGACGTTCCTTATATCCGGCGGTCGCTTCGTCAGCGCAAAAATCCTTGACGAAACGGTTCCATTGGAGCGCGGACTTATCATACCTAGCGTAGGTCTTCTGCCCGTAATATACATCCAGCAGATCACCCAGGGTAAAAGACTCGTCGCCCTTCGCCTTGACTTCCTTGACGGTTGCGACCATGTCAACATTGAACTTGAAATGCTCTTCACCCGTCTGCTCGGAAAAGAATTCTCTGAACCGGTTTCCGAACGTGAACCCGCACTCTATCAGGCCCGTTTCCGGAGTCAGTTCGGTAACGGTGATTTTCTTCCTGCGAGGGTTGGATCCGCTATCGGCGTGGTTCTTCTTTCCGGCCCCGGATCTGCTTCTCTTTCCGTCCCCTGACGTGCGCTCGGGAAGGATCTTCTCCCCAGCAAAATACGCCTCTATAACCTTGTTCAGTTCGATCTTACTACCGGTATGCTTCAGGCCATGCGCCTTGCAGATCTTTATCAGTTCTTCGCGGTACCAATAGTATTTGCTGAACTCTTCGAAGTCTTTTATTGTGTCAAAATCAGGTCGATTCATGTCATCTGTTATCCTGCTATCTACGCTTTCCCGCTTGAGCCGAACAGACTTATCTTCTCACGAACGACCTCTTTCATCGCGTCGGTCTCATACGGCATGAGTTCCATCATGGTCTTCGCGCCTGCCTTGAGGCCGTTCTCTATTCCGCGCTTTCCAGCCTTGTCGATATCGGTGAAAATGTTGATCTTGCAGATTCCCAATTTGACCGCCGTCTCAAAGTCGCTGTTTGACAGCCCCGATCCGCCGTGAAGCACTAACGGGATTCCGGTTTTTTCGGATATGATCCGAATCCTGTCGAAATCGAGTTTCGGCGGAAAAGCATAGTCGCCGTGGGCGTTTCCGACTGCAACGGCAAGCGCATCAATTCCGGTTTTTTGAACAAAATCAAGCGCCAGGTCGGGATCGGTATAATAGTCCGAAGGATTCTCAAGTTTCCCGCTGCCGGCGTTATCTCCGACATGTCCGAGCTCGCCTTCGACGGTCACATTTTTCTCGTGACATATCCGCACCATCTCAGCGACCTTACTCAGGTTATCCTCGTAGGAAAGCGTCGAACAGTCATACATGATCGATGTGAATCCGAGGTCGAGCGCCTCCATGCATCTGTCAAAAGTAAGTCCGTGATCATAGTGGACAGCTACCGGAACCGAGGCTTCTTTTGCCATCGGAATCAGGTACTTCGACACATGCTTAAGCTCCATCGCGGGAAGCAGGATTTCCGCGGTGCCGACTATGACGGGCGCTTTCATCTCCTCTGCCATCTCGATCACAGCTTTGGCCATCTCCATATTTACCGCATTGAAAAAGCTGACGCCGTAATGGCCTGCCTTTGCTTTTTCGAGCATTTCTTTCATATTTACGAGCATATTTGGTCTCCTTATTTATTTCTCGTTATCTTCCGAAGTTCTTCTGCATTTATTTCTCGTCATCTTCCGAAGTTCTCTGCTTATTCTTTTTCACGTGTGTTCGGACGGATGGATAATCAATTCTTCTCCCATCCCGCATCTATTCGCTTTCTCAATTCAGACAAAGGTTTTAGTCCTGAAAGCGCATCATACGCCGATACGCAGCATGCTCCGGTCGCAGCCGCAAGGCGTATGCATTCTTCGGGTGGGTTTCCTTCGAGCATCGATGTCAGGTACGCCGCGATACTTGTGTCTCCGGCGCCTGTTCCGGACAGAACGGCATCAGGTTTATATGACCGCTCGAAGCCTTCTTTTTCCGCCCATGCGTCGATGTCCAGACCAAGGACTGAGGGGATTTTGGCAATCACATCGCGGGAGGCTGTCCTATAGTAAAGGCCGGGCGCGCCGCATTTTAGGAGCAGCACCTTGCAACCCATTTCCATGCACCGGTTAGCGATTGGTCTTATGTCCTTATCAACATCGAGGATCTCAGTAATGTCTCCGCCGTTTGCGTGCTTCTGCGATTCCGCTGATGTACCGCGGTTGATCCGCTCCTGTGACTCCGCAGATTTATCGCGATTGATCCGCTCCTGCCACTCGGCGAATCTTTCGCGGTCGATCATGAAGCACAGTTCTTCAATGCTGGGAACAAAGAAATCAACGAACGGGATCACTTTTTCCAGAATAGAATTCCAGTCGGCCGATCCGGCATCCGTCGCGGGATCGATCGCAGCCATGTCGAGCGACGTCGCGCAGCCTGCATCGTGGGCTCTTTTGAACAGATCAGCAAGCTCGCGGCCGCCGTTATCATACATCTTTTTCATGAGGGGCGGGTAGCCGAAATGAAGAAGCGTCGCTTCGCCAAGCGCTTCGTCGGGGATGTCCGCCGAACCGTAGGTATTATTGGCGCCGGGACAGTGCAGAAACATCCGGTCGATCCCGGGAAGCGCCAGGACCACTGAGTACGATGAATCCTCGTCTTCGGACCTGATCATGTCCTTATCGGCGTCGTATCTTTTCAGGATGTTGCAGATCATGTCGCCGATGTCGTCCGTACCCACTTTTCCCATGAGACGGACGTCGGTTCTTTCGTCTCCTGGGTTGCTGGCGTCGGCACCCTCGTCTCCCGCGTGGCCGGTGTCGGCACCCTCGTCTCCCGCACGGCCGGCGTCGGCGCCGCCTTTTTCCGTGAAGTCAGGATCCGCGCACAGGATCTTCATCGCGAGCCCGGTGTTGGCCACCGCCCCGCCGGTCGAAACGGACGCCGCCTTCGTCTCCACAAGCTTGCCGGGCATCAGGATTTCAGAGCCTTTGCCGCGCGCACTTTCGGGGAAGACCGGCGTTATGTCGAGACAGATGTGTCCCGCTACGATCACTTTTTTACCTGCCATCAATTCAGTCCTCGATTTCATATCTTTCCACACCCATTTTACATGAGTGTTTCTGACAGACAGCCATGATTTTTCAGTTTTATGACCCAAAAGCACCTTTCACGCCAGTTTGGGTCATATATTTCAGTTAATAAGTCATCCATTCGCTTGTAATTCTTGACCCAAAGGCACCTTTGATGCCCATTTGGGTCATATGTTTCGACTTAAGTGGCTTACCTCTGATCGATATTTTTGACTATCTGACGGAAATTCATGACCCAAAGGCACCTATAGTGCCCATTTGGGTCATAAGTCCGACTTTTCCGACGCTCTAACACCGGTTCGCCGGCCTACTAACCTTCGATTCATGACTCTACTGCACTTTTCCCCGCACAAATGAGAAAAAGCGGTTACTTCAATGATATCACAATATCCCATCTATTCCTTGTCACTCCCCCAAAAAAGCATATAATCTAAATATATATGTATATATAGGAGAAACCCCATGAACACACATGATATCCTGCTTACAATCCAATACATAACCATAGTCGTGTTGTTTATCGAGATATGGATCGTCTTCATGAAATGGAGCAACCCGATCCACTCATACCTGTTCTTCGCGTGTATCTCATCATTCATCAGCAACATGGGTTACCTCCTGGAGATGAAGGCGACGACCGAAGAGGCGTACTTAAGCGCCCTCAAGCTTTCGTATGTCGGCAGGGTCTTTATCGTCCTGGCGTTTTTCCTTTTCTCTGCAAAAATGTGCAGGATCAAGATCCCGAAATGGGTCATCGCTGCACTGATGCTCGTCCACATCGGCATCTATGTTTCGATCCTCTCTTTGGGCAGCTGTAATCTGTACTACACGAGTTATGAGTTCATCCCGGATCCCGAATTCCCCAGATTCACTCACGAAGACGGTCCCCTTCATGACCTGCTGATGGCAATGAACGGAGTGCTGGCGTGCACCGCTTTCTACTGGGTTTTCCGCGAGTACCGCAAGGAAAAGAACCGCACGGCGAGATCCAGACTCCTGATGCTGATGCTCGCTTTCGGAGTCCAGATACTTTCATTCTTTTTAGAAGTCACGCATGTATTTCCTGTCTCGAAATACTTCGACATCACGATGCCCGGTGCGCTCTTCGGAACCATCTTCATGCTGATCGGAATCCTCGGATTCGACCTGCTCGGCACCAAAGAGATCGCGCGGCTTTTCGCGATAGACAGGATCTCAGAGGGCATCATCGCCGTAGACAACGAAGGCCGGATCCAGTATTATAATGAGCCCGCCGCTAAGCTCTACCCCGAGCTTGACGCCTTTTTCTCCAGGAAAAAGCGCTTCAATGAAAAGCTGCATCACACCGAAGAACCTTCCAGGATGGGAACTGTCAAATCGCGCGTATATACGCCGTATGACATAATCTCGTTCATCACCGATGCGGTCAGCAAGGGCGAGACTCTCAAGATCGGCGACCGCATTTACACCCCTGAGGAAAACGATCTTCAGTACAAAGGCGAAAGCTACGGCAAGCTCTACGCGCTCGTCGACGACACCGATCACTTCCGTTATATGGAGGAGCTTCAGGAGCAGAGGGATATTGCGGACAGCGCAAACGAGGCCAAGAGCCGTTTCCTCGCTAACATGTCGCACGAGATCAGAACGCCCATCAACGCCGTGCTCGGCATGGATGAGATGATCCTTCGCGAATCCAATGAAAAAGAGATCCGCGCATACGCTTCGGACATCATGTCCGCGGGCCGCACGCTTTTGTCTCTGATAAATGACATCCTGGATCTGTCCAAAGTCGAAGAGGGCAAGATGGAGATCATCCCCGTGCAGTACGACTTATCATCGCTCATCAACGACCTGGTCAACATGATCCGCGACCGCGCCGCAAACAAGGGGCTTAAGTTCAATCTCAATGTCGATGAGCACATCCCACACCTGCTTCTGGGCGACGAGATCCGCATCAGACAGTGCGCGATGAACCTTCTGACCAATGCCGTGAAGTACACCGAGGCCGGCGAGGTGACGCTCACTCTTTCTTATAAAAAAATAGCCGACGATCACATTCTCCTCGGCTTCAACGTGAAAGACACGGGCATAGGCATGAAGGAAGAGGATATGGAAAATCTCTTCTCGCCCTACAAGCGCATCGAGGAAAAGAGGAACCGTACGATCGAGGGAACGGGCCTGGGCATGAGCATCACGAGGCAGCTCCTGGATCTTATGGGCAGCTCGCTTGACGTTCACAGCGAGTACGGAAAAGGCTCCGAATTTTCTTTTGAGATAGACCAGGAAGTCCTGAAGTGGGAAGAGATCGGCGATTATTCGAGCAGGTTCAGCGAGATGGCTGAGCGCACGTATGAGTATCATGAACTTTTCCATGCGCCCGATGCGAGGATCCTCGTGGTCGACGATACCGAGATGAACCTCACCGTCATCCGGAGTCTCCTGAAAAAGACAGGAATCCGGATAGATACCGCGGACTCCGGACAGGCGGCATTAGATCTCGCTGCTGAGAATGCGTATGACCTGATATTCATCGATCACATGATGCCTGACATGGACGGAATCGAGACCCTGCAGCATATCCGTGAGTCGGGCAAGTGCACCGAAGTGCCCGCGATCGCGCTCACAGCCAATGCTGTTTCAGGTGCGAGGGAAATGTATCTCGAAGCAGGATTTACGGATTATCTTTCCAAGCCCGTTGACGGCGAGAAGCTGGAGAAGCTGTTGTATGAAAAAATCCCTAAGGAGAAGATACTGACGGGTGACGCGGACGCAGCATATGCAGAGCAGATGACTGGAGCAGGTGCTTCGGATGCTTCGGGTGATGGCAATGGTTCGGGGGCCGGTTCGAACGTGGCCGGTGGAATGTCCGGTTCGAACGGAGCCGGTGGAATGTCCGGTTCGAATGGGGACTCAATTGCGTGGCTGAATGACATCCCCGAGATCGATGCGCAGGAAGGCCTGAAGAACTGCGGTTCGGAGGAAGGCTACATCTCCGTATTGTCCGTTTTCCATCAGACCGCAGGACCCAAAGCGGATGAGATCGAGACACTTTTCCGGGATAATGACATCGAGAATTATACGATCAAAGTGCATGCTCTCAAGAGTTCGGCGCGCATCATCGGCGCCGCTTCGCTGTCGGAGTTTGCAAAGGACTTAGAGGACGCAGGCAAGAGAAACGACACCGAATATATCGAGAGCAACACCCCCAAACTTCTTGAGATGTACCGCTCACTCGACGCAGAATTATCGCCACTGGATGGAGATACAGAGAACCTGCCGGAGATCGATGAGGGCGCACTCAAGGAAGCATACCAGACCATTATCGAGATCGCAGGAAGCATGGATTTCGGCCTCATGGAAGACATCCTCAAAGACCTGCGCGGATACAGACTCCCCGAAGCTGACAAGGACAGGATTGCGAAGATCGAAGGCCTCCTCACCCAGCTCGACTGGGATGGGATAATAAGCTTGGCCGGAGAAAGAGCGTAACCGGGATTACAAGAATTATCGAAGAGAATTCGCGAACCAAAACCGAAGATTAAACGGAATTAGTAATAGACAAAGAAAGAGCATAACATGAAAACAAAGATTTACAAAGCAGCATCCATGATATCACGAACGATAAGATCCGGCCTGGCGATGGTCCTTCCGATACTTTTCATAGGAAGCATCACAGTCATGCTGAACGGTTTTCCGGTTCAGGCTTTCCAGGATTTTCTGGATAATTTTCTCGGTGGAGCGCTGAGAAATATCATACAGACATTGCAGGTCACGACGGTCGGGATCCTGGCCATCTACTTAACCATCGCGCTCAACCTAAGTTACCTCAACCAGACTGAAGAAGGATTCCGGCTCGTATACAGATTCGGAAGCCTCTTAAGTTGCATGACCGGATTCACGATCATCCTCGGGATCTTCTGGGACCGCGATCTTTCGCTTCTTAGTGGACCGGGGGTATTTTCCGCGATGGTCGCAGGAGTCGTGGGATCGGCACTTTTCCGGAGGTTCGAGGCATACTTCAGTTCGCGCAAAATGGTCTTCGTGGACGGCGCCGATTCCGAGTTCAACGCAGCTCTCCATGTCATACTGCCATACCTTTGCGTGACGTTATGCTTCGCAGTCGCAAACTACCTCATCACGGTCTGCTTCGATGTCCCGAGCATCCAGCATCTTTTCATGAAAGCCGTGGATGCGATCTTCCTGAAGATGCACAGGTCATATTCCAGCGGACTGCTGTTTACTTCGCTCACGAGCATCATGTGGTGGTTCGGTATCCACGGAAATAATGTCCTGTATCAGGTCGCTACGGATATGTTCACCGAGATCGTTCCCGGCGAGATCGTTTCAAAAAGCTTCATGGACACTTTCGTCAACATGGGCGGGACCGGATGCGTGATCGGCCTGCTTATCGCGATGATCATCTTCGGCAAGCGCAGTTCCACGAAAAAGCTTTCGGGCATGGCATTTTTGCCTGCAGTGGTAAATATCAGCGAACTTCTCGTCTTCGGTTTTCCGGTTATCTACAACCCTATGCTGGCGATCCCGTTCCTGGTATCGCCGATACTCTGCTACACCAACGCATTCCTTATGACGAAGATCGGATTCCTGCCCATGGTCGAGACTACCGTCGAGTGGACGACTCCCGCGCTCATAAGCGGCTATCTGGCCACCGGTTCGGCGAGAGGCGTTATGGTGCAGTTCGTGAACATCCTGATATCAGTCGCATGCTATGCGCCTTTTGTGATCATGTATGAAAAAAGATCGCTCAACGAGTCATCAAAAGCCATGGATGATCTCGTTGCGATCCTCAAGAAATGCGAAGAGACGACGGAGGAAGTCACTCTCACGGATTACGAAGGAAATGTCGGCCGGCTCGCGAAGAACCTCGCATCCGACCTCGCCGATTCACTCGATCTGTGCAAGCCTGACGGCTCCCTCGAAAATGTGGACAGTCCGCTGATCATCAAGTATCAGCCGCAGTTTAACAACACCGGACAATGCATCGGCGCCGAGGCGCTGCTTCGCTGGAGCCACATACGCCACGGCTTCGTTTATCCGCCGCTGGTAGTAAAGATCGCAAAAGAGCGCGATGAACTTTTCCGTCTGGAAACATACATCATAGAAAGAGCAGTCCGTGATTCGGAGAGCTTCAGGTTACGATTCGGTTCGAAGTTCAAACTGAGCGTGAACGTCACGGTGTCGACACTTTTTGATGAAAGATTCATACCTTTCATTCAAATGATCGCAGACCGTTATAAGTTAAAGACAGGAAACATCTGTCTCGAGATCACTGAAGAGACCGAGCTCGTGACGACTGAGGAGACAGGCGCGCTGATGAATAAGATCAGAGCGTTCGGATACACTTTTGCGCTGGATGATTTCAGCATGGGACACACATCGCTCCAGTATCTGCAGCACAACCAGTTCGACATAGTGAAGCTCGACGGAAACCTCGTCCGGTCGCTTCTCGACAACGAGCGCACCAGGGAGATCATCAGCTCCATCGTTTATCTTTCGAAGTCGCTCGATTTCACGGTGCTCGCGGAGTTCGTCGAGACCAGGGAACAAAAAGAGGCACTCGAACAGATCGGATGCCTCGTGTATCAGGGGTATCTGTATAGTCCCGCAGTCGATAAGGAAGCCCTGGTTTCGATGGGGAATGGGATGTAACGCGAACACTTACGCAGTGTATGCGTGGGGGCGCTGCGAGGGGCTGCGTTGTCGCGAGCCCCGTTATGACCCGCTTTTTACGTGATTTGTGACCCAAATGGCATTTTTAGCCCTCTTTGGGTCATACTTTTTGCCATATCATGACTCAGTCATGTTGCTATCCCAGGGGTTTCAAACACGCTTTATGACCCAAATGCTGCCTTATCCCTCTTTTGGGTCATATATAGGGCCGCATCCAGAGTCAATTCAATGTTCAGCTAGGAATAATTCATGACCCAAACAGCTTCTTTTAACCGGTTTGGGTCATATATCCTGTTTCATCATATATCAGTCCAAAGAAAAACCAGGCTACACAAGCCTGGTTGCATGACCCAAATGCTGCTTTTTCAACGCTTTGGGTCATAATTATTGTTATAGTCTCAGTGGTAAGGAGTTAAATCCATAATCGACCGGATCACAGCGCGGCGTTGAACAGTTCGCACTCGTAGCGAAGTTCGCCGTTTTCATCATAGACATCGAGCCGGAAATCCCAATACTCGCCTATCGGATGGATATCAAGTTTCCAGTCGTCGCGCAGTTCGGGAATATCGCCTGAATAATATATTCCGTCGTCATCTATCATTCGGAACAGATACTTCGCATCCTCAGCATAAGGGATGTCTGCGGAAACTTCGGTTCCGACCGTATCGGGCTTGATCATGGCGGTTCCCCAAAGGCTGATCTTGCGGTTCTCTTCAGTATCTCTGAGTATCCACACGCTGCCCGGCTCCGCATTGTCCGTAAACGAAATGTTTATCGTCCGCGTCACATCTTCTACCGCCTGCGCATAAGCCTGCCGCATACCCGAATCCATCAAAAGGTGCCAGGCACCATCGGGCCTACGGGGCCACATGATCTCGGCATAGTAACTGCTGCTGTCCATGAAACCGTCCATTACGCCGCTGTTCTTCCTGCCTTCTCTTGCGAACTGACAGCCGTCGATGAGTGAAAGAATCGCCGTATACTCAGGGCGCGTCATCTCGATCTTGCTGACAACCTGCTCACCCTTCTCTTCATCAAACATATCAGTCTCGGCGTAGTATTTCTGGTCACGCGTGCTGATCGTGTACGTATCATAAATGTAGCCGTAGTCAGCGCTTTGCATTCCCGATGTGTAGGTTATGCGGGTTATCTCCGACAGTTTGGGATCCTCTCCCACCGTATAAATCTTATTCATTCTCATAAAAATGATGACTCCCGTTGCGATCGCAGCCAGCACAATTACGCCTATTATCGGTATCAGTATTTTCTTCATATTCATATCCTTATGCAGTTTCGCAGATGTCCGCTCATATCGTCGGGTATTGCTTCCGGTTACTTCAGGAACTCCTGCAATGCGATGTATTCGCGCTGGAATGCACCGCGCTTTTCTTCGTAGGTATCGCCGATCTCTTCATGCGTGGCAAAAATGTCTACCGCCTCCTGAACCGTGATCCACTCGGGTACCAGGCCGCGACGAACCTCAGCTTCGGTCAGACGACGCTCTCCTTCGCCGGTCACTTCGCAGACAAAGTAATGACTGGTGTATTTGTAGTCCTCGTAAAATTCGTTGATCGTCAGGAACTGTCTGACAGGTCTAACGATCACGCCGGTCTCTTCCTCCACTTCGCGGATGCAGCATTCCTCGAGAGTCTCACCTTCTTCCAGTCCTCCGCCCGGTATCAGCCACCAGCCCGAAATGGTCTCATGAGAAAGCAGAATCATCCCGTCACGAATGATGATCGCGCGGCAGCCTGCCCGCGTCTTGGTAAATGTTTCAAACCGGTTATCACCG
Organism: Lachnospiraceae bacterium; assembly: GCA_017620155.1. Classification (GTDB taxonomy): domain Bacteria; phylum Bacillota; class Clostridia; order Lachnospirales; family Lachnospiraceae; genus XBB2008. Next base: position 22,034 of record JAFZQY010000102.1, read on the forward strand.
AGGATGTCTATTTCTTTAATGTCGCCCATAAGTATTCCTTCTGTCGCCACAACAAGTTCTTACATTATTTACGTTCACACACGCAGGTTCTCATCTCGCCGTTAACGGTGAGCACGCCGGCCGTCTTGCGAATCGCTGGCGATGCGGGCGGGATGAAAAATGCGCCGCTGATGTTCGCATTCTCAACCTTGCCAAGGTTTGTGATGCTATAGCCTTTTGCCTCGCCAAACCCGAAAAACATCTTCCCGATAAACTCTGCACTCTTACTTGCAAAAGCGCCCTTCGCAGCCATGAACGCCGCATCCAGGACTTCCGGCTTCAGGTTCGCATAGCACTGTAAAACCAGGTAAAGTGAACGAGGATCAGCGATTGCTTTCTGAACCTTCTTATGAACTTCTGTCGCAAGCGCCCATACATCATTACTTCGATTCTTCACGACAACGCTGAACGCAGTCGCATAATTTCCGAGTGCACCTTCGTTATAGAATGGCAGGATCTCACGAATGTCCTTCGCAATGATGATCTTGTCGGTATTATCTTCCTGATACATCTTTGCCATCAGCAGGTCGTTGATCGTGACGCTGTGCTCCTTGCATTCCTTCGCCATCCCGCCGACCTCATCGGCATCGGTTTTCCGGACCGAGATGCTGATCTTATCGCCCTTGGCAAACCCGTCAGCATACCCGTGATATCTTTCATATGTAAGCGGGGTATTGCCTTCCGCCGTCCAGTCTTTGTTCGCTTTCTTTACAAGGAGTCTGCTGAAAAACGGCATCTCCGAACCCTTCGGCAATTCGTCTGCAGATGAGATGAGTTTCTCGGAAACAGCCACAGGAATCTTATCCTCCGCATACAGATCTGCAAGTTCCTGAGCCAGGCTCAGCCCCCCTCTTCCGTCTGCGAGCAGATGATGGAAAACAAGCAGGAATACTGTCCCGTCCTCGGATTTCCAGACTGCTGCCTTGAGAAGGCCTTCTTTTGTTACATCGATATCGCGGTCGGTCAGGTTGTGATACTTATCGATAAGTGCAGGATCATCAACACCTGTCAGAGACTCGTCGCACAGGATCAGATCTATCTTTGATGTATCGGTTACATCGTAGATAAAACTGTTGTCTTTTTCATCATGTCCGATTACGGTGCGCAGAAACGGATGTTTCTCGGCGAGAACGTCGAAACACTTTTTTACACGTGCTTCATCATAAGAAGTTTCCGTGCTCATCGCTATTCCGAAAGTCATGTGCGGGCACATCAGATGCGCGCGCTCGGTAAATATTCTTTCCAAGTCTCTATTCCTCTGCCATAAACCACTGGTCCATGCCCGGTCCGGCGTTTTCATTCGGGCGCTGCCTGAATCCGAACTTCTCGTAGAACGCTTCTTTTCCTTTGGCTGAATTAAGCGTCATCTTCACTTTGTAGCCGGGCTTCAGATCCTTTTTCAACTGATCGATACAGAGCTCGACAAGTTTCCTTCCTATTCCGCGGCCGCGATATTCCTCCACCACCATCACGTCTGAAAGGAACGCGATGTATCCGCCGTCCCACAGAAGTCTGACGATGCCGATTGGTTTTTCATCATCCCGGACACAGCGGACAAAATAAGCTTTTTCAATGCAGGCCTGCGCCTCTTCGAGCGGAAACTGCATCCAGCCGACCTGATCGCGCAGATCCATATATTCCTCTGCAGTGATGTCTTCTGTGTATCTGATCATTTTTCAGCTCCTTTTTCCCATTCTTCCCGGGTGATCAGGCAGGTGAATTCTCCAGAGACCTTGCCGGTTCTGGGGTATGTGCGGGTGCCCTTGTCGTTGACGCATGTCATTCCGATCTTTTGCATTACGGAAAAAGATGCGGGATTGTTTGAGTCGCACTGGGCATACACTTTTTCAATGGAAAGGTTCGTGAATGCAAAGTCGAGAAGTGCAGCGGCCGCCTCGGACGCAAATCCCTGATTTCGGTACTTGCTGTTGATGATCCAGCCGAGTGTGGCGTACGAACGGTCCTCGCTGTGGCCGAGATCACAGTCGCATCCGCCGATGATCTTTCCGTCGTAAACAATGACGAATTCATAGTCGAGCTGATCCGGAGACTCCCATTCTTCGACATGCTCCTTCACAAAATCGACAGTCTCTTCGAAAGTCTCATTCGGAAGAAAAAACATCATGGTGATGCTCGGGTCACCGGCGTATTCGTGTATTTCCTTTTCGTCTCCGAGCCTGACCGGCCGGAGGGTTAGACGTCTGGTTTTGAGTTCCATGTTAGTTCCTACCATTTACAGTCGCTAGCCGATGTTATGGTTTTGCTGATTTCGGTTAGTCGACCGAATACAATTCTATCGTTTTGATAATCTCGTTCAGTTCTTTGTTGTTGTAGCAGTAGCCGCTGTAGAGCACATGAGACTCTCCGGCCTCATCGTAATAAACGAATGAGTATGTATCACCGTCGCAGACATCTTCGCTGTATTTGGCAAATCGGTCTTTTTCATAGGCATCAAGACAGAAATTGTAGACCTTCTTGAAATCCTCATCGCTCATCATCATGCCGTCCTTGAAGACCGGATTCGGGATGAATGCGAGTCCGGAATACGAGACGCTTATCGTGTAAATCGATGCTTCGAATTCTTCGAGAGTCATCGCCTCCTGCGGCGTACGCGTGATCTCCAGAAGTGTTCCGTCGATACTGTGGAGATGCTCAAGATCGATCTTGCGCGCACCGCATCCGGTCATGACCAGCGCGAGTATCAAAGCTATGGTTATCAGTAGTTTCTTTTTCATGTCAGTCTCCTGTTTAGTTTCGTTCTTTATGAATTATACTACAGGATGCGCATACGAGCCGAGTTTTTCGGATATTGCGGTTACAGGAACAGTTCCTTTATCATCTTCCGGATGCCTTTGATGTCCAAAGGAAACGCTTCACTCTCATATGTGATCAGGAGATTCTTCCCCGGAAATATCCCGTTTTGTCTGTACTCATCAAGTTTTTCCAGGCATTTATTTCGATACTCCTCATCATCAAGCAGTCCGAAATGCTCGAGGTAGATTTCTTCTCGGGTTGCTACCTTAAGCAATGTGAAATCCGGGTATCTGACGGACTTGTCCTTCAGGAACAGAGCCTGCTCGTAATGATAGGGAATCCCGAATTCCAGGAACAGGTCCGCGAGTATGGCCTCGGATTTGGAGCGGACTTTCTCACCGTTTTTGGTGTCATAGATCTTCGCTTCCGGCATAAATGAGTTTGTTTTGAAGGTTTGATTCAGCCAGTTGGCGGCATACTCATCGTCCGGGATTATATATGGCTCCACCAGTCGTCGGCGGCGTGGGTCAAGGTTTTGATACGCCAGGTCTGCGTTTGTTTCTGAGAGTTGGCGGATGGTGCGGTTCAATTCCTCAAGTTCAAGCCGGGCGCTCTTAAGAAACTCTTCGTTATAGTCTTTCTGAGCCAATGCTTTGGCTACGTCATGTTGTTCTTTAGTGAGGTATAATCCTGAGAAATTATCAGATGACTCGACTTGATAATATCGGACCTGATTCTTGCTCTGGGAAACTCGCAGTCTGCCCTTCGGGAATCGTGCTTTATCCTTTTCCGCGGACTTAATTGCAGTTTTTATGCTTTTTAGTCGCTGTTTCATTGTTTCAATACATTTTTCCATTTAGTTCCTCCTTGTTTCTGTGCTGTGAATTGGTTATTTCGGCATATTGGGGTTGGATTCACCTCAACCGAAAAAGGTTCGATGGTTGATTTATGACCCAAATGGCTGAAATAGTGTCTTTTGGGTCATGCATTTCGAGCTTCTAAGGCTTGCTTTCGACAATGCTTGAACGGTCCGACAGTTGATTTATGACCCAAACGGCTGAATTATCGTCTTTTGGGTCATATCCTATGGCTTGTTTACGACAATGCTTGAACGGTCCGGCGGACGATCCATGACCCAAACGACAGAAATAGAGGCTTTTGGGTCATAACTCTTGTTTTTCGTGGTGAAATTTCGCCTTGTGGCGGGTTTTCAACGGATTCGGTGCTTCTCGTCGAATGATTCATGCGGATCAACTAAGATCTTGCATGAAATCTGAAATAACCGGGCGCCTGAACCGGCACCCGAAAGTACTAAAACTAATTGACTAAGAAAAATATACGCTGACTGATGTATCCGGTCAACGGAATAATGATTGAAATACTACAGGAATATCACAAACCACAACATACAAACACTAATATCTGAACCTTAACCCCCAAACACCTCGCGGATGATCGCATCGGCGCATTCTTCCGGGGAGAGTTTGGAAGTATCGACACGCATGCGGTAAGTGATCTCAGGGTTCATGAGCCTGGCCTGTTCATCGGACTGGCTCTCATAGCGATCGCCGCGCTCGATGTTTCGCTGCTTGCATATGTCCAGAGGACAATAGACCTCCACGATGTCCAGAGGGTTGTCCTTCATGATTTCGAGAAGCTGACGATAATGCGGTTTGATCTCATCTCTCTCAACCAGGATACCATCGATCAAAACATTCTTCCCCATATCGGAGTAGAGTTTGGCGGTGTGATACATCATGATTATAACTTCGGAGAGATACTTCCAGTAATCTTCTTCGAGGTATTGTTCGCCGACCATCTCCTGGAATAGGTCGTTTGCGACCACGTAAAAGAACACGTCGCGGTGCGCCTGAAGCGCATCAACGATCGTTGTCTTGCCGGAACTCGTTACTCCGTTGAGAAATATGATCTTACCTTTGTTCATCATCGTACTCACATTACCTGCGATTCAGTTGCGTTATCAACCGCTCATGTCCAGCCCAATAGGCATCAGACTAATTCTAAAGCCCCAGCGCGGCTTCGGCGAGGGCGACGGTCTGCTCGATCGAGCGGGACTCGTCACGGAAGATGGTGCTGAATCCTGAATTAAGCAGCTCGTCATAAGCTTCCTGCGAGCAGATCAGTTCGAGGCCCTGACGATAGTTCTCCATCGCCTTCTCTGGATCGGGCTCCTCCAGGATCAGCTGATAAAGAAACTGTTTCTCGGGATCCGGACGATCGAAGAATCTGTGGATCGAAATCTTCGGATCCGAAAGCATTACCAGTGTATGTTCGGAAGGGGCGATCTTTCGAAGCGTCTCGATACATATGTTGGTATCAACAAAAACCTTCTTGCCCTGACTGCAGATTTCAGGAAGCATACGCAGTTCCAGTATCTCGCACTCACGCTTGGCGCCGTCGATCCAGTCCTTGTATTCCTGAGGCGATCTTCTGATGAAGTCATGCCAGTCCACAAGATCTCTGGTGTAAGTCAGACAGGGAAACTCTTTGCTATCCAGTTCCTCCGGATAGTTGTCGTGGTAGTTTTCTTCGCATGCTATCCCATCGTGTTTCTTCGCCAGTTCCTTGACCATGGTGGACTTGCCCGCATATGAAGTTCCTATTATGAAATATGCGTTTTCAAAAAACATCTTATTGTTCCTCTAAGAAATATAACTTCTTATTGTTCCTCCAATAAATAAAACGCCTTACACTTCCTCACAAACTCTTCGAATATCCGACGGCTATTCTCATCCTTATGATAAGAGAATTCCGGATGTCACTGCACTGCCCACACAAACAGTTTCTCGGGCATCTCCACTGCTTCCACAAGTCCGTCCTCGGAAACCGCCATGACTTTCAGGCTGTCCGCTTTCCGGTCTATTGCCTGATGATGATAACTGTTTACATCAAGCGACTCCGTTTTTAAGATACGATACAAACCGCTGTCCTTTTCAATCTTCACCTTATGCACAGGTACATCATACGGAGGCGTCTGGTGATGCTCAACGTCGGTGGGACGCTGCGTCGGCAGATCCTGAAAAAGCGTTCCGCCCAGGTATGCATTCAAAAACTGAATACCTCTGCAAATGCCGAGAACCGGAATATCTCTTTCAAGGGCCTGACGCAAAAGTTCGCTCTCCATAATGTCGCGCTCCCTGCAAGGCGTGCCGCATTCAGGGATCGGTTCTGCGCCGTATACCGCGGGATCAACATCGTGACCACCGGTAAGCAGGATTCCCTGCACCGAATCTAGAAGCTGCGCGATCTCGTCCTTATCATCTGTGAGCGGAAGCATTATCGGAATACCGCCGGCTTCGGAAACACCATTCATATATCCGGGAAGCATCCAAAAGCTGTCTTTTGTTTCGTCCACCAGGGGGACTATTCCTATTATCGGTTTCATACTATTCTCCAGGAAATAATTTCTTCGTGCATGTTGACCTCCCGTAGGCGGGATGCCGTTTCATTCCGGCATCTAAGCCGTACGTCCTGATCATATCCTCGAGCATCTTAGCCGTACGTCTTGATCATATCTTCCAAAATCTCAGCCGCAGCCTCTACCATCTTCGGACAAAGATCCTTAAACAGGTTGTTTGCGCGGGCATATGCCCTGCCCTCATCAGTAGAAATGTCGCATCCAAGAATCTCGTTGCAGATATACGAGCCGTTCTTTTCCGCGAAACGCTCCATCATCTCTTCGTTGACCTTGTTGCAAAGTTCCCTGCTTTCGAGGTCCGTTTCATCGCACTGACCATAAAGCGCGCCCAATACCATGAGCGCTCCGGTGCATGCGCCGCATACCTCACCTTTGCGCATCCCGCTTCCGAAACACCCGCCAAGCCTGAGAGCCAGGTCTTCCGACAGGCCGCATTCTTCAGCGTAGGTTGCCAGGATTGCCTGTGAACAATGGAAGTTCCTGCTGAAATATTCTACTGCTTTTTCCTTCTTAGTTTTTTCCATAAATCTAACTCTGCTTCTTGCACCTAAAATACAACTCTGCTTCATATACCAAAAACTCAACTCTGCTTCATATACCAATAGGTATATATCTTCTTAAATCCCAGGCTGTCATATAGCCTATAGGCAGCTGTATTGTCCTGCACGACCTGCAGCCAGGCGGTTTCGGTACCGTCTGCCTTCGCTTTGCCAAGGAGTGCTGTGCAGACCGCGCATGCATATCCTTTTCTACGCTGTTCGGGATCAGTGACTACGTTGTGGATTAGCATTCGGCCCGACTGACTTGCGCTTGATGCAACGGAAACGATGCGTCCGTCAACCTTCACTGCTGCATAAACGGCGTCGATGCAGACCCTGTCGAGCATGCGTCTGTAAATGTTCTGTTTCTTTTCGTTGAAGCCTTCGAAGGCAAAGTAGGGAGCAAGCCATTCCTCAGTCGGTTCATTGAAGAAGATAATGTCAGTCCCCGCTTCTCCCGGCAAAGTAGTGTCTCCATCGGATCTCAACATCATCGAATCATCACCGAACCGTCCGGCTGACTCAACACCGCCCAAACCCAGCTCCATCACATCCGTCGGCGTAACGACCGTGTATCCGCGCTTTACCAGAAGTTCGTTTAATTCCTCATCTCCGTCCGTCATTTTGAATACGCAAGGAAGATCCTGACGCGCATACATTTTTTCACAAAAGGCGATCTTCTCCACGGGATCGATCGACGAAGGGTAGATCACGCTGACGGAATTTGCACGGCATGTGTGTCCCTCGGAAAAGCGCAGGATCCACCCGTCGTACTGCATCGAGTTCAGTGCGACATGCGCATTCGCGCCCATTTCCTCATAATTGACTATGGCTGCCTTTTCCATCTTTTTTCCTATAAAAGCTTCTCCAGCTCCGTTCTTAACTTATCCTTCATCTGCTCAAGTTCTTCCGGCGAAGGGCGGTTCGCATCGTCATACATCTTTTCGAATGAATAGCACCAGACGGGACCTACGCCGTTGTTTCCGCAGTTTTCGATATCGCCGGCTCTCCTTGGATACAGATGCCAGTGCAGGTGCGCATCACCCATTCCCAGCAGTTCGTAGTTCATTTTTTCCGGGTGAAAAGCGTTCGACGTCGCCTCAGCAACGATCGACATCTCTTCCATGAACTTGCTCCGCTCAGCTTTATCAAGCTGGAACAACTCCGTCTTGTCGTGGTTTTTATACAGGAAAAGTGAATAGCCATAGAAGTGCTGGTGATCTCCGATGACAACGTATCCCGTTTCGAGTTCTTTGACAAAATAAGGGTTGGTGCCGTTTTTGATCATCTCGATCCTGTCACATATCAGACACATAGCGGTATCTCCTTTTTAACGAGCATGCACTTTTTCCTATAATTCGTGGTGCTTCGGGCAGACCAGCCCAATGTTTCCCTAAGAATAGAATATCCGGAATACACGATTCACGCCGGACGTGCCAGATAATAACCCTGGATAAGGTCAATGCCGGATATCAGTTCTCTGTCGAGCTTGACGATATCAGGCGACATAAACTTTACTTTTTCAAGATCATTGATCCCGCTTCCGAAATCATCCACTGCCAGGAGGTTCTCCATGAAATGAACGGACCTGGTTTTCTCTATCCAGTGCTCCTCGGAAAAACACGGGTACTCAATCGAATGGTAAATGATCAAAATAAATCATTTTACATCGCTATCCTGCTTAGAGAGTGTGCTTACATAGTAACACATGGGCAAGGTAAGATAAAGCCATAGTGGCTCTTATGCGTGTTTCCATGCTTGTTCGGAAGATTCAAAGGTCGCATACCATGATAAATTCTTCGGCATTCTCGTCCACGGTCCTGAACCCGACCTTTTCGTACATCCTGACTGCGAAGTTTTCTTTTTGGACTGCCAGGGATGCTTTCGTAAATCCTTGATCTTTAAGAAGTGTAAGCATTTCCTGCATGAGACGGGTTCCGATGCCCTGTCCGCGAAACTCCTTGTACAGTGAGATTGCAAAGGACGGTGTGTCATCATCCACATGGCCGTAGTCATCCATAATGCGCGTCCAGACAGCTCCTACTACGCGGCCGTCATCGTCCGCAACCAGACAATAATCTGCCCGGCCGGTGCCAAAATCCTCGTAATACAGTTTCAGTTCGGGCTTTTCGATGATCTCCCTCGGCGGCGCTTCCACGCCCTCCGGGATGAAGATCGCTTCGTACAGGAAGTCTTTTAAGAGTTCAGTTTCTTTATCGGCAAGTTTTCTTATTATCATAATAGATTGCGGGCTTTCGCCCGGCCTTACGTTCTTCCGGCCTTCATGCATCTACCTACCATCATCTGACGATATCTCGTATCATCTCCCAGTCATAACACCGCGTGTATCCGGCTCCGGGAAGTTCACAGTCGCGGTTCCACGGGCGGTCATATACGAGCACCTTCAGGTTCGGAAGATGGTCGAAAAACTTGAATGCGTGCGGCGAATCCTCCACTGCAAAATCGAAATGCATCTTATAGTAATCATCAAGCTCCAGGCTGAAATTGCTGTCCTTGATGAAGTTGTCGCGACCGTATTTATCAAGGCTGTATAGTTTGACGCGTTCCAGGCCGTGCTCATCCAGCCAGAGTCTCGACGGCTCATAAGCGCTGTACGGACGCCCGGTTATAATGGACACCTCGTGACCGCTGTCTATCCAGCCGTTAACCGTCTCGGAAGCACCCGGCGTCTCCTCGTAAGCAAGCAGTATCTCAGGCTTGTGGCCTTCAACCATCAGATAATCATACTGCTCGTCATCCAGCGAAAAGGACTTCTGCAGGTTGAAGAATTCTATATTCTCATACGGGATATCTTTTCCGAAAAGCTCCATGGCAAGCTCGGAAAAGTATCGCGCTGTCTCGCATAAACAATCATCAAAATCAACGTAAATCCGCATATTCTGTACCTTACATTGGCCGAAAAGCCGTAGCTACCCTCTTTTCATTATCATTCTGACTATTGTAACCGGCGTGCCAAGTTTCCATTCCTTTTTACTTCCGTCAAATTCAAAACCGTATTTGTGATAAAAACGGATGGCTCTCTCATTTTTTTCAAGCACCCACACAATTATAGTATCGTATTCACTAAGCCTGGAAAATGCTTCGTTCATCAATCTGTATCCTATTTTCCGGCCATAATATTCTGAAAGGACATAAATTGCATCGATCTCTCCTGCATCCGGCAGATCTTCATCTCTCGACGGACTATATACCGCAAATCCGACAACTTTATCTTTATCCTTGGCTACAAGAGTGTTTTCCGGGAACTGCCTGGCGCGTGCCGTTGTAGCCTCTACGGTCATCGTGTCGAGATATCTGTCGCATACAATGCCTCTGTAAGCTTCCTGCCATGCAGTGCAGTGCACATATCCCCTACCGCACAGTTCCTCATCGGTTTCAGCCGTTTTGATGCATATTGAATCGTTTATTTCTGCCATAAAAAAATTCACCCTTTGCTGCAATTCTAAGAAAAAGATACGCCAGGTTCAATTACCAGATATGCAAAGTTGATCTTCACAGCATCCCGGTCTTCCATTTCCAACTCGTAAACATACGGGATCTTTGTGTACCTAACCCCTATCTCTTTCAGGTACTCTTCCGCAAAACGGACCGAATTGCAACCGCAGTAAACCGGCTCGGCATCGGCATTATTGAGGTCCGTGTCCATGCTGAAATACACCAATACTTTTGAGGTGATCGAAAGCAGCTTATCAAACGCCGCCGGATGATAAGTGGAAGGGTTCAGGCACGCGAGCACGCAGTCGTATGTGTCTTCAAGCACAGGCAAAAAAGCACCGCCGACAAGTTCCGAACCTGCAACCACGCATTCCGCATGTTCCGCATCCGGAGAATACCCTCGTTCAAAATCTCCCGCCACATACTTCACATTCGTGAGGTCTTCTTTTTCGCAGCGGGTCCTGCACGCATCGAGCATTTTCACTGAATAATCGAGCGCCGTAACCCGGTCATATACTTTCGCAAAAGCAGCAACATAATCGCCGCTTCCGCAGCCCACATCCAGCATCGTACCGTGCTCATTCAAAAGGCCCGAATCACGCAGGTGATCCAGGATCAGTTTGATGTGCTCATCTCCTGACAGGCTGCCCTCATCCGCGCGGGCGATGCTGTCCCAATATTCCTTTGTGTTTTTCTCTGTGCTATAGAAGGCAGCCTTTTTATATGCTGCCTCCCATTTATTTCGTATATCCGTTTTCAACCTGTTTCCTTTTATTATCTATCTGCGAATTGATGAACTCGATGTCCTTCCTGGTCTTGAAGGCATCGATGAAATAGGCCAGCACAAGAACGATTCCGACGTAGATGAACGCCATCCAGAAATTGCTCTTGTAAAACCAGCCGACGATGAATCCGAACAGCATCACGACGCATGTTGCGACCACGTATTTGACCATGTAGCTGCCTATGATCGACAGCGTCGTGTACTCATCCAGGAAAAAGTTTGCGACCGCGATGATGAATGACAGACCGAAAAGCTGCAGCACGAGCTTTATCTCATCGGTCACGCCCATCCATATGATCGAAACCGTAAAAACGCTCAATATCATCAGAGCGGAAAGTATGCATGTGTCTCTGAGTATTCTTTTCATAATCCCTCTTTTTTGAAGATCCGCTTGATGTCGGGAAGATATTTTCTGGAAACGATCAGTTTCTCGTCGTTTTCCATGACTGCCTCAAGGTGGCTGTTTCGGATCTGCCTGATCTCCCGCAGATACTCGGTGTTCATGATGCAGGTTCTGGATATGCGGACGAGCCCGGTGTCATAGATCCGGCTTTCGATATCCGCCATCGTTCCGTCGAACCTGTACACATCCTCTTTCGTATAGAGAAAAAGTTTCCGCTCGACATTTTCAATATAGTAAATATCCGAAATGCTGACGTTTACGGACCTGTCGTCCGCTTTTCCGACAAAAGAAAGGTCCATCCGTCCGATCTTCCTTACCAGGGAGTCGACAGATTCATTCCACTGCGGATATTCAATTATGACCGTGAGCGGCTGCCCTTCTACTTGTCGTTTCTCTATGCGCATGCGTTAATTATCTATCCATTCCGGACTTCGCTATCTTCGCGATTGTCTTATCATGAAAAATCTTATACCCGAAGCGAGTACGCCGAGAGCCATCAAAATGAGGCTGCCCGCGAAACTGTACGGAGCCCAGGTAAAAGCTATCTCTCCGAGTCCTGCGCCGAATACGATCGGCATCACGATGCAGACTGTCATGAGCAAAACCAGTAAAGTGATTCCAACTCCCAGGATCGCTCCGCGACGTTTCATGAATATCACTGCAACAATCGCCGTGATTGCAACTGCTGAGATCGCTGAAAATATTATATCAAACACGGTCCATACATCTGTCGGAATGACCATGGCTTCCCGTCCGGCATTCGAGTCCGTGTCTCCCCGGCCGGCATCCGGATCAAGGCGTTCATCGTTCGAGGGCGCTGCGGGATCTGCGTGCTTGCTGCCTGCTGCCAGCTCGTATATTCCGTTGCACAGGCCGTCCGTGGATGCTGCCACGTTCAGGTTCGTGAGGACACACACGCCGGTCTTCTCATCATCGGAAAAAACGATTCTCGACGAAAAATTTGGCGTTCCGCCGGAGTGACCGATCACGCCGTTTTCAAAAAGTTCCCAGCCCGAGTAGTAATCACCCACACCATTCAGGCGTGCCTTTACTGTGCTTATCAGTTCTTTATATTCTTCCGGGATTTCCGCCGTTCCGATCCAGATCTCTATCCACTTAGCCATGTCATTGGCATTTGAGAAAAAGTATCCCGCCGGGATCCTTCCCTCGATAACAGGGATCTCATATCTGAAACTGTGGCGGTATCCAAGTCTCGATCCGGAAATGATATCTGCTCCGGCTTCGGGGACCTGTGCGTATGTATGTGTGAGTCCAAGCGGATCCAGGATTTCGGTTCTCATGTATTCCGCATAAGATTTTCCGCTCACCTGCTCGATGATCGCGCCGAGCAGATCGTAATTCACGTTGGAGTAAGCGTATTCTTCGCCGGGTTTTGAAGCCAGTTCTTTTCCCGATATGCTGTACGCCCAGTCCTGAAGAGACATCTCTTCAGTCGCACTTGGGTAGTCGCTTTCCTTATTGGTGTACCCGCTCGTCTGCGAAAGGAGCTGTCCGATAGTGATCTCACAAGGCTCCGAGTTGTAATATGTCTCATATCCCGGAATCAATTCCGATACGTTATTACTCTCGCTGAGAGCACCTTCGCTGATCAGCTTTTGAACAGCCAGTCCGGTAAAAGCCTTTGTCATGGAACCGATCTGATACAGAGCATCTGCGTCTCCGTAAACTTCTGTTCCGTCGGGCGTTACAACTACGGCGCTGACTGAATTACAGCGGATCTTATCCCGAAACTCATCAACGTATTCGGCTATCCTCGCATCGGTACCTTCATCTATATTGAATGACGCATCTCCGGAAGCCGCATATCCGTTCAGGGTTCCTCCGGCGACCACGACCGCTATCATTACCAACACTGCAACAAGCTTGATCACCAATACAGCAAAGTTTTTAATCTTATTCATATCTGTCCCTCCATGATCGTTTGACACCTCGATCATAGCGAAACCTCACGGCGACTTCCATATGTGTCTACAGTTGTTGCAAATATGACTGCAGATGTTGCAATTCTCCCCATCCCGGGAGCGAATTCTACGCTTTTACTTTTCTGCAGATGATCGTATCCATGCAGTGGTAATGCGGTATTCCTCCGCTGTTGTCTTCGAAGATCACTTCATCTATCCGCTCGAACTTCCAGTCGGCGAAGTAAGTGAAAAGCTCGCCGGATTTCCACATTTTCTCCTCTATATCCCAGTCCGGCGGCAGCTCGAGGAAAGACTTTTCGACAAAAACATTGATATACACGATCCCATCCGGTTTAGTGATCTCCTCAAGCTTTCTGAAAAACTCTTTCTTATTTTCTTCAAAAAGGTATTGTACGGTTCCCGTCGAATAAACAATATCAAACTGCTTATCCATCGCGAAATCGTTGATGTCATCTACATATGCTTCGACTTCCACTCCACTGGATTCTGCCAGCTTAAGGGTTTTCTTTACACCATTTTCCGTTAAGTCAAACGCCGTCACGGAATAACCCTTTTCCGCCATATATACGGCGTCCTTGCCCTCTCCGCATCCGATATCGAGCACACTTTTTCCGGGCGTATAAGGACAGAGCTTTATAAGCTCATCAAGAAATCCTCCGGGCTCTGTTCCCCAATAGTAATCCTCACCCTCATACCATTTCTCGTAGTTCGTTCTTATACTCATGTGATCCTATCCTTTGTAAGACGTGTTCACAGTTTCGTCGACCTTTATACATTTTCACAGTTTAATCGTATAACCTGCGCTGAACAGTTCGTTTTCAGCCAGTTTCTGCTCGTGATCGCGCTCTTCAAGAGTCCCTGCAAAAGATTCCGAATCGCATCTTCCATACCACGGCTCGATGCAGACGAACGGCGCATTCTTATGAGGAGGCGACCAGAGTCCAACGAGCGGAGCATCAAACTCAACCGATACCACAAGCGCCTGATCAGCGTCGATCAGATCGACACGTCCTGCCTGCTCATTTTCCAGGACAAGGGCATCATTATCAAAGAGCTCCTCCGAGATCGCAAGAACGCCATCGGGAGTTGATATTTCCTCAGTTCTGTCGGTAACGCATCCGCCGCTGCCGAATACACGGTTCTTGATCGCGGACACGGGGTTTCCGGCCATGTCATACAGTCTGAATGAGTGACCGGCCAGACGCTCAACTGCAAATCCCGGATGGGCTCCGATGGAAAACCACATATCACCGTCGTTGGTATTCTGTACTTCCCACATAACCCTGACCGAGCTCTCCTCGACCCTGTACCCTATCTGAAGCAGGAATCTGAAAGGATATTTTTCCAGGCTTTCTTCTGATTCCGAAAGTGAAAACCAGATCTCATCTTCTGACTGGGAATCCAGCGTAAACTCCATATCACGCGCGAATCCGTGCTGGCCGATCGTGTAGGTTTTTCCGTCATATCGGTATTCTTTATCCTTCACTCCGCCGACAAACGGAAACAGCACCGGTGAAGTCCTGTTCCAATACGCAGGATCCGCTCCCCACATGATCTGTTTTCCATCAGATTTTCTTAGCAGGCTTTTCAGCTCAGCTCCGTGAGAATCGATCTCACACTCGATCATTTCATTCTGAATCTTATACCGCATCTATTTTCCTCCTGCAGATTACTATTTCCTCAAAAACAATCCTACTCCACCGGCTAAAACAGAAAGGATCACCAGGATCCATCCGCCTATGACCGCTCCGTTTATCCCCTGCGTTTCGGGATGAGGAATGAACCTTCCGTCTTTTATGGCGTAATTGATCACATCGGTATCTCCCACTCTGGGGGTATGAGTGCCGTCCGACCTGAATCTTACGGTATCGTAATACGTATATTCGTTGCCGCCATCTTCAACGGTATATTTGACCAGATACTCCCAGCGGATCTCGTCCTCGGTGTAACCCTTTTTCCGCTCATATTCCTCTTCTTCACGGGAAAGAGTGCGCTCTCTTTTTTCTACCGAAGTGATCGTCGCTGTCTTCCCGGTGACCACATCATCGAGGCTCACCATGTCATCCGTATGGTAAAGTGTCTTACCGAAGATGATGCAAGCTATGCCTGCAACCAGGAATCCTATCGCAAAATAAAAACAGGTCTTTGATTCCGATGATATTTTCCGGTTCTTCTTTTTCTTGCTCACTGTCTCTCCTTCGCTGTCCCTTTATATGATCTGCCTGTCCTGACGATACTGTTCCATATAGCCGGCGTTGATCTCTTTTATCTCACGTTTACCGTCAATGTAGTCCTGATAAATGTCCCAAGGACTTCCGCCACCGAGCCAGCATGAAGAACAGTTCTCACATCCGCCGCCGCAATCCAGAGAATTTTTGATGATCTGCTCGCGTTCTTCCCTGGTTGTATCTTTGATAAGAATCGATTTCATCATTGCCCTCCTAACTCCTCTGGTTTCCGCCCAGGCCCCAATTCTCATTATCCGGCTCGTTGATCACGATGAAAACATCGGTCGGCTGAATCTTTAATCTGTCGACCAGTTTTGATGTGATGCCTTCGATCAGCGACTTCTTCTGTTCCTTGGTACGGCCCTTGAACATCGTTATCTCTATGATCATGAAATCATCCGTCTTCTCAGCGGGCGTTTCAAAATCCTTTCTGTCGATCTCGACGATCCTCTGAAATCTGTCCCAGTCCTCGATGCCGATGCTTTCCATCAGACCCTCGTGAACACAATCGAACAGAGTCTGCTTATATTCGTCGGATTTTCCTTTTATCATGTCTATTCTTACAAGCGGCATGGCAGCCTCCTTATCCCATCAACGTCATCCCTTAGATCTCTGCTAACGCGGTAGACATCAGCATCTCTATCGTATTCTCGTAATCGCTGTCGATCATCGACACGATCTCCCCTGCCTTAATAAAGCCTTCCCTGTATTCGCGATTTCCGGCCTTGATCCACTCGATGGTGCAATCCGGATCGACGAATCTTTTCTCTATATCCGATTCATGTCCGATGATGTCATCAAAATGCTCCTCAATATACTCATCCGTCATGGCCAGACATATGAACCGGATGTCAGGAAGATATTCCTCGTCAAAATCTTTTCTCCAATCAAAAGGGATGTAGCATCCTTCCACGATCAGGTTCTGTTTATTCTCAATCGCGGTCTTGATCATCTCTCGCACGATCGGCCACAGATATCCTGTCAGCTCATCGTCATCTTCCGGCGTGAGAGACGTGTTTCCGCTTCGGATCAGTCCCATCTTCAGATGGTCGATCGAAAGGTACGGATATTGATACTTTTCCAGAAACTTCTGCGCAAGATATGTTTTACCTGTATGCGATGCACCCGTGATTATGATTATCATTTCAACCTCGATTCATCCAAAACCCCGATCAGGGTTTTCCCCTCGTTTCCGGCAACTGCCCGTCACTTACTTAACTGAAGTTTGGCACCGATTATACGCCTCAGAGATTCATCTATCCGTTCTTCGGTGATCTCTCCTTTTTCATATGCAGAATATATACCGTCATATGCCGCCTGTAAGTTTGTCGGCATCAGTATTATGTCTGCCCCGGCCGCAAAAGCTTTTGCGGAAGCCTCACCGTTACTGTAATGATTGGCAATGGCACCCATGTTGATCGCATCGGTGATGATGATCCCGTCATATGCCATCTCGTTCCTCAGAATATCGGTCATCATCTTCTTTGAAAGAGAACAGGGCGTGTCATCTCCTATCACGTTTGGAAGAGAAATGTGCGCCACCATTATCATATCTGCGCCATCCGCTCCGGCGTGTTCAAACGGGATCAGTTCGCTTAGCTTTAACTCTTCATATGTTTTGTCTGTATAAGCATATCCCTCATGGGTGTCAGCCTCTGTGGCTCCGTGCCCGGGGAAATGTTTATAACAGCTGAGGATTCCATGGTCATGTAAGCCGTCGGAATAGGCCTTCGAATATTCCGTCACAATCTTCGGATCCGAGCCGAATGAACGATCTCCTATCACGTTGTTGCGGCTGTTGGTCAGGACATCCGCAACAGGTGCAAAATCCACATTCAGTCCGAGATCTCTCAGATACGCTCCGATGGTATCCCCGCATCCGTAAGCCTCTTCCGGGCTTTTGACGTTCGCCATCGCACCGACTTTTTCAACTCCGAATGCAGAGTTGCGTGCGATCCTGGCAGTGCTTCCGCCCTCTTCGTCCACACACATGAGAAGCGGCATTCCTTCGATGTCGCGGGCATATTCCTGCGTTTTGGCGATCATATCTTTTGTCTGCTCAGGTGAAACAAAATTATCTGCAAAATAGATCAGTCCGCCAACAGGCGCTTTTTCAAGCGCGGAACGGGTAATGTCACCAGCGCTCACAGTCAGGTCCTCACCGGTCAGCACCTCGGGAGTTACCACAAATAACTGGTAGATCTTCTCCTCAATGCTCATCGATGCTATTTTTTCATCTATCCGGGTGTTGATCATCTCGTCCTCCCCACCTTTCGATGCCGGGTCTGTCCCTTTCTTATAAAACTGGATGTTCAGGTCAACTTCGCAGCTCACTCCATCGACGTGCCCCGTATTGGAATATTGCCAGAAAGTAAAATCATACGGAGTCTGTGGCCGCGGTTCATAATCCGCGTACCAGATCGGGTACTTGGACACTTCAGTCATGTCAAACTGAAACGCCTCCCAAAGCATGTTGCTGTAGACCATCGGTTCGTATCCGGCCTCGGCGATCAGTTTGCAGAAAAGCATGGTATTCTTCGTAAACTGCTCACCGGTCACGTCATCAGTTCTGGCCTCGTGATCCAATATGCTCTCGGGATCGTAAACTACCGGGAGTTCGAGACTGTAACCCTCCAGGTGCTTTATGACAAATTCGGCTTCCTCTCTTGCCTCGTCTTCATTAATCGCCTGGGAAAAAATATACACACCGACATCCAGACCGGCTTCGTGGGCATTTTGAATATTCGTATCAAACGACTTATCAAGATTGAGACTCCCGGCCTGCCCGTATCCCCGGTATCCCAGACGGATAAATGCAAAATCGTATCCCGCGGCCTTGACCTTGTTCCAATTGATATGCCCCTGATGATGCGAAACATCTATTCCCGGTCTGGAATAATACACATCATCCTCATAAAGAAGGCTGTCTCCGTCCCTTACAAAACCATCTGTTGAGTACGGTGATCTCGCTACTTTAGGATTGATCTCAGTCTCGTACTGCTCACCGAATACATCGACAAACTTCAGGATTTCGGGTTCGGCGTTTTCGTCCGGTTCTGTATCGGCGCCTTCATCATCAGGCGATACCGGTTCAGCGAGTCCTTCATCCGTCTCAACGGTTTCTGCGGCCTCGCTTAGCCCTTCCGTCTCTTCCGAAACACTGACAGCCGCCGGTTCCGGACTATTAACATCTACCTCTCTGCGCTTCACCGCCCAGACAACGACGAGCACGACGGAAAGCAGAGCAAGGGTTGCAATTGTGATAATGATAGGAGTTTTTTTCATTAACTATAGGATAATAAACCGATGATACTATATCAACTGAATACTGATATAATATTCAGAAATAAAACCAATCAAAGGAGGACAGGATGAGCACAGCCGATACAGAGATCAAAATAGGAAAAAGAATCTGCAAAAACCGCATAACAATGGCGCCCACCGTGAAGTTCAACGCGGGTGAAGACGGAATCGTTACTGATTTTTTCGTTAAGCATTATGAGCTCAGAGCAAAACACGGCGTCGGTTTCATATGCGTAGAAGCGACAGCCGTAGCGCCTGAAGGCCGTCTTGCCCCCTCACAGATAGGACTCTGGAACGATGAACAGATAGAAGGCCACAGGAGGCTGGTTGATGCCTGCCACGCATTCGGAACGATCATAGTTCCCCAGATTCATTTCGGCGGGCTCAGCACACATCCGAAATGCGGACGCCTGACCTCTCCGACTTCAGTTAAATGGAATCTTTTCGGCAATGAAGTGGACGCACATGAACTTACTTTTGCAGAGATAAAAGAAATAGAAGGACGCTTCATCGACGCTGCGGTCCGCGCCCAAAAAGCAGGATATGACGGAGTGCAGCTCCATGGCTGTCACAGCTATCTGATCAACGATTTTGCATCAGCGGTGAATAAGAGAACGGACGAATACGGCGGAAGCACTGAGAACCGCGCCCGCTTCGGATGCAATATCATATCGGGGATAAGAAAAGCTTGCGGCGATGATTTCATCATCTCCGTTCGCACCACGGGATGCGATCCGACAGTAGAAGAAAGTCTGGGAATTGCGGAATGCTATGTAAAAGCCGGATGCGACTATCTTCAGGTCTCAACCGGCATTCAGGATATAGACTTCATCGAGCACGATGACTCGCTGCCTTACAACAAGATCGCCGCGCTCGGTGTTAAGTTCCACGATCATTTCAAGGGTATCGTACCCGTTTCACTCGTAAACGGGATCCGCACCCCCGAGCAGGTTCATTATGTGCTTGAAAATGATCTGATAGATACCGTGGATCTGGCGTGCGGACTACTGGCCGATCCCGCTTTCTCCGAAGCCATCCTTAACGGCACCCCTTATGAAAAATGCTACAGCTGCAAGACCTGCGGCTGGGGACCGGATCACGCCCATATCTGCCCCGCCCTCGCTAAGCGCGGAGACGAAGAGTGGGTGTGGTGAAATCATCCGGAGTTTTTCAGCCGGAAATATGAGTTCAGATAATACTCTTTATCAGTTCCTCACATTCCGTGGTATCTATGTTGTCAATGGCGTGAAGCAGGCCATCGATCTTTTCCTTAATATCATCAGGATAAGAATACTTCTTAAGTTCGCTTCCGACCTGCTCCATGGCATCCATATCCAGATCCTCGCAGGCTGCGCCGAGCTTATCCAGCAGTTCTTTAAGGATCTCGTCGCTTACAGGAGTTTTCTCTTCATCATCCTGAGTCTCGGGATAGTACGCGGACAGGTCGCTTAAGAGCTTATCGAAGACCTCAAGCACATGGGATGTTTTCTCATGAATGGTTTCGGTATCCCCTGCTTTGCCTGCGTTCTCGAGTTCCTCCGCCATATCTCCGAGGTCCATAGCACCTATCTGTCTGGAGCTGCTCTTTAAGGCATGCACTCTGATAGTGTAGTCTTCTATATCATCGGTATCGTATGCGTTCTTTATGCCTTCATATTTCTCCGCACCGGAGCGGAAGTATTCCTCCACTATCCTATTATAAAGAGCGGCGGATCCTATGGACTTGATGGCGGAATCACTGTCCAGGCCCTCAAATCCGAGGATCGGAACATCACCTGCATCCGGAGTTTCGACTGCCGCTGCACCCTTTTGGATCTTTTCCTTGGGAAGCCACTTCTTAAGTTTGGATGTGAGTTCACGAAGCTCTATGGGCTTGGCCACGAAATCGTTCATGCCTGCTTCGATAAATGCTTCTCTGGCACTTTCCATGACGTTGGCAGACAGCGCGACGATGACCAGGTCCTGTTTATTGGGGAGAAGTTCCCTGATGATCTTCGTGGTATCTATTCCGTCCAGTCCCGGCATCATGTGATCCATGAAGACGATATCATAGTCTTCGGCGGTCACTTTTTCAATCGCTTTCTGACCGCTGAGCGCAGAATCGATATTGATGTGGAGCGGTGAGAGCAGGCCTTCTACGACCGTGATATTGATCGCATTGTCATCAACCACCAGGATCCGTGCATCCGGTGCCGTAAAGTCTACGGTGAAATCTTCTTCTATCACGGAAGACCTGATCGTAGTATCATCGGAATCATTAAGCGCTCTTATCATCCCGAGCGTGGAGACAGGTCTTCTGAGTGTACGGATGTTCATGGCCTCGGGGGCAAAATCGGAATTATAATCTACCAGAACGATACCCTTGGTCTCAGGATGCTCTTCGAAGAATTCCATTACGCGGTCGGTATACTGGCTGTATTCCATGAAAATGTAATCCTGTTTTCCCGAAGGTACATATTCTTCTATGCCGTCAATCTCAGCATACTCGATAT
Source organism: Lachnospiraceae bacterium (assembly GCA_017620155.1). GTDB lineage: Bacteria > Bacillota > Clostridia > Lachnospirales > Lachnospiraceae > XBB2008. The sequence continues at coordinate 43,414 of JAFZQY010000102.1, forward strand.
CCATCTTCTGCATCTCTTCTTCGAATATCCTGCTGCGATTGGCGTCGTTGTCTATGCTTATGGCTTTCTTCTGATCGGCGTTCTCTATGCAGAGATCTTTGATAGGATCCATGACCTTCTGCTCGATGGTAAACCAGAAGTCAGACCCCTCTCCGTATGTACTGTTTACGCCCAGTTCACCGCCCATGGCACCCACCAGACGCTGCGATATGGCGAGTCCTAAGCCCGTTCCTTCCACGGAGCGGTTTCTTCTGGAATCCACCTGAGTAAAGCTTGTAAAAAGCTTATCAATATCTTCCTGTTTGATACCTATACCCGTATCAATGATATGGTAAGTCAGCCTTACCGTATCTTCTCCGGTATGTTCGCAGGTCACCCGGATGCTCACACTACCTTCCTGAGTGAATTTGATGGCATTATTGGCCAGGTTTATAAGAACCTGTCTGATCCTCATGGCGTCACCATACAGAGCATGGGGAATCTCCGGGTCTGCAACTATGTAAAGTTCCAGGTTTTTAGGTCCTATCCTCGTAGACAGGATATTGGCCACATCATTCAGTTCACTCGTGGGTTCGTATTTCTCCGGAATGATCTCCATCTTTCCGGACTCGATCTTGGAATAATCCAGGATGTCATTGATGATATTGAGCAGGTTTCTGCCGGATTTCTGAATCTGTGTAAGGGCATCGCGAGCTGTATCGGGGATATTTTCCCTCGAGGCGATCTCTGCCATTCCTATGACGGCATTCATGGGAGTGCGGATCTCATGGCTCATATTTGCCAGGAAGTCCGACTTCATCCTGGCCGCACCCTCAAGCGCGACATTCATCTCATCCATCTCGTTGATGTTGTCAACGATCTTCACCTGCATGTCATGCACGCTCTGATACAGATCGTCTATCTCATCGTTATTCTTTTCCAGGGGATGTATCACACCGGCGGCTTCATAATCCTGTACGGGAGCAGGGGTGAACTTCTTGAGTTCGTCTGTCAGCGCGGTGACCCTTTTTACCATGAATCTGTCAAGGAAGGTTCCTGAGATAATAACCATCAGCAGGGTCAGTGCCACGGAACCAAGCAGGATATATGCAAAATAGGTCTGCCTCTCCTGCATGACCTCATCCATACCGATGTCGCATCCGATCTGGCCTACGAGGGTACCGTCCTCCAGAAAGATCGGGACATAAGCGGAACACAGCCAGCCCCAATCTCCGTTGGAGATGGTGGGCGGTATCTTCTCGCTGGCATCTATACCGAGGAATTCCGGTTCGCTTTCGATAAAGCTTCCGGTGACATATGCCGGATTGGTAGAGTCATCCATTATGTACATATCCGTAGCGGCATGCGCTTCATTTCTGGCCAGGATATAGGTGTACTCAATGGCATCCATGTTTTCGATGTAGCTGTCTATCATATCCCTGGTCTGTATGAAGCCGTCCCAGAGGCCTTTTTCCTTCAGGTAGTCCACTACTTCCTGCTCGTCGTCGATCTCCTCGGCGTGATTCCGGATTGCCTGGTACTCGTCCGATTCAGCAGTCTTCCTGAGTTCATACAGGAATTCCGGATCCACCAGTGTGGCGAAATGCTCGGTGCAGTCCATCGCGAGATTTCTATAATAATCATCGATGGTGTTCGCATTTATCTTATAAGCCAAAATTGCGGTGCTTAAAGCCACGATCAGTATAGTGATCGTGTTGAAAATGAACATCTTGCGTCTTAAGTTTATCCGCAGTTTGCCTTTTCCGGTCCGTTCTTCCATGTTAGCTTTCTCCTGTTTTCCAGAATTCAGATTGATAATTGATATGATTTCAGGCCAAAAACCGGGGATCTCTCCCCGGTCTTTTTCAATTATTTCGCAAATGCATAACTATGCATTGACGGTCTCTTCAAACTCCTTCTTAAGGGCTTCCTTCTGATCGTCGGGCAGGTTCTCGTATATCGCGATCGCCGCGTCATACGTCTGTCCTAATCTTTTGATGGTGAATAGCCATAATTCGAATGTCATGATGATCCTCCCAGGCAGTCCGGCTTATCCCAATCATGCCCACAGTTATACGATGTGTCCAATGTATTGATTTTATCACGAAAACAGGTGATTTAACAAGGATGCAGGGGTAATTGGTACAGATCGACGTGCATTCAGTCCTCTAATGAATAAGACATCATCTCATACTTAAGCCTGCTGCCCTCTCTGATCTCAGGTGGAAGGAGTGCTCTTGCTACAAGTTTCAGATCGTCGGATTCTATGTCTGCCCTCTTCAGGTTTACATAATCTCCGTTGAACGAATCGACGAGATAAGTTACCGCTTCCAAATTCATCGGGGATTACCTCCTTTTTTCGGTGCCAGGCACCAGGTTTACAGCCTTAGACCGGTACTGTTTCTTTCCACTTCGTATATACTGACTCTTCATCGAAGGGTTCATCGCCCATGGATTGCCCAAAATACTCTACCAATCAGCCTTGGCAATCTGTCAACGCCAGTTAACAATCCTGTTAAAAGCCGTTGCAATTCTAAACATAATCCTTTATTCCACTCAGCCATATTTTCATTATCCACTTATGCGGGAGAATTTTGCTGAGGAAATGCTCGTATTTCACAAAAAAGGAGCATACTGACATATCCCTACCTTTTACAGAATCCCTCAGAG
>JAFZQY010000103.1 GCA_017620155.1 Lachnospiraceae bacterium
ACTGCTGACAATATCTTTCGTGCATATGTTGCTCAGGGCGAGGTTCTTCCTGTTGCTACAAGATCCTTCGGCGGCATCGGCGTATTCGCTATCAAGGATATGGGCAGATTCTATCGTCACGTGCTGATCGAGAAGAACTTCCCTCATCATGGTGCAGTTGCTTTCGGCCACTTCGGCAAGGCTCTGTTCGAAGTATTCAAGTATCTCGGTGTAGAGATGGATGAGCTTGGCTACAACCAGCCTGCTTCCCTTCCTTATCCGACAGAGAATCCTTTTAAATAATACATTGGGGTTACAGGATTTTCAGATCAGATAAAGGGTATAGCAATATAAAAACGGCGGTCCGCACAGGGCCGCCGTTTTGCTGTGTGTTACCGCAGTGACATCTTACGGCATGTCACTGCCTCTCATCATATATCCAAAACCCACTTCGGATCGTGAGATCAGGTCACTCAGCTTCTTCGAGTACGCACAATCCCGACAACTCGCGTACGAGAACTCGCACGCTCAGACACGTCGGTCTCTGAGCTACTCGTGCGACGCTTCGTGGCTGATCTCTACGATTCTCGCGGAATTGTTTTGGATATATGATGATGCAGCTGACATGCCTCCAAAGTCATCCAATGCTCAATGGATTCGTGAAGTGTACTCCAAATGCGGCAAGTTATGCTCTAGATGCCTTGACAAAAGTGGGGGGGTGATACGATAGGTAGTGGTTAAAACGCATATATTGCACAAATTCTACTACTTAAGGAGGACTTAATGAAAACTGCTCAAAAAGAAATTGACATGAAAGGTTATAGTGTCAAAAGTACCGTAAAGACGATAATGCTATTTACACTTTCTTTGTTTATAGCTATTGGGATCAGGATGATCGCGTCACCGATTGTATCTTACGCTATTGATGCTCCATATTTTAATACGCCTTCAGATGGTGCTAATCTGCCAGATGGAAGGGTGAATGAGGCATACAGTTATGACCTCTCAGTTACTACCAGGGGTTATCAGGAAGAAGAATTCCTTATGGATGGTGCTCCTAGTGGTTTGTATATAACTCGATGGGGTTTGGATGCTAATCGCAGACATCCGGTGATCAGTGGAACTCCCAGTGTATCCGGAGACTTTGACATAACAATAAGAATAAGATTAGAACGCAATACAACTGATAGTACTGCAATAACTGTTCATTTACATATTGATCCGGCAACTGATCCCGGTACCGGAGGTGGTACCGGTGGGAATGCCGGCGGAAATACAACTGCAGGAACAACGACATCATCATCTTCAACATCAAATAAGGCAAAGACTTCCACTTCTAAAACCGCAACCATAGCAGCACCTGCACTGACTCCCGAACAGCAGGCGCAGATGTTAGCTGAGTATCAGGCTCTGCTTGCTCAAATGAAAGCTGCAGAGGCGGCAAGTGCTCATCAGCATGATTATGAGTGGGTTGAGACCAAGCCTGCCACGGAGAATGACAACGGTGAGATACTATACAGGTGCAAGGGGTGCGGTGAGGTATTATACAGACTGCCTTTGAGTGCATTCGGAGTATTCAACCAGAACGCTGTCACTAAGATAACCAAGGCGGGACAGAATGCGACTGTTGAGATATCTACAGCCAGATGGATATCCTTCCATAAGTCAGTATTTGATGCTTTGGCAGCCCGTCCTGATGTAACTCTTAAGATCAACTTCTTAAGTGACGGATACAAGGGAGATCCGATGAGCGTAACGATCCCGGCAGGAAGTGATGTATCTTCACTGCCCGATGCTAACGGATACGCCGGCTTCAAATATCTTGCCGGAATCTTCGGAACCACAGCACAATAAAGAATAGCAAAGTAAATAATAGCAGTTTAAGGGAAGGCCAACGAGCCTTCCCTTTTTTGCTTTTGACATGCTTTAAGCCCTCTGATTGCCTAGGTTTCGAGGTATTTCGCTTGTCCTTTTTTACGCCAATTTTGGGTATTGTGTATATTGCCCGAGTCATATTGCTGTGATAGCATGAGCCCAAGCAGTTAATCTCAAATAATCTTACATTTCTGTATATCTCTTTATCTGATATTTCCTGCTTATAAACGCCCTATCTTATAATGCAGGAGACGGATGAAGATACTCCTGCGAGACTTATGTGCTTAAAGGAGGTTAATGTATGGAAATAAGAAAAAACACAGAGACATCGGACGATAACCTGCACGTAAACCGTGAGTATAAGTCGGATACGTTCAAACTATATTTCAGTCAGAAGAAGGAGCTGATCGAACTATACAATGCTTTAAATGATACGGCTTATACCGTAGATGACGAGGTCACGATCAATACACTTGAGAATTCGATATTCCTGAAGATATATAATGATGTATCATTTGTTCTCAGTAATACCGTGAACATGTACGAGCATCAGTCTACGATCAATCCGAACATGCCGCTCAGGGATCTTTTCTACATCAACGATATATACAAGAAAGAGACCATGAGGAAAGATCTGTACGGATATAAACGGATCATGGTACCTACGCCCAAGTTCGTGGTATTTTATAATGGTATAGATGATGCTCCGGAAAAGCAGATCCTGAAACTATCAGATTCCTATGGGAAGCCGACGGATGCTCCGGAACTTGAACTGACAGTTACGGTCCTTAATGTTAATTATGGGCATAACAAGGCGCTTATGGATAAATGTACGGCGTTGCGAGATTATGCTACGCTGATACAACGTATCCGTGATAATCTGCATAAGGGTATCGCCAAAGAAGAGGCAATAGTATCTGCTGTGGACAGCTGTATAGAAGATCATATTATGGAGGAATTCCTCCTACGCGAGAAAGCAGGGGTGATCAATATGCATATACTCGACTTCGATGAAGAACTTCATAATCAGTCGCTTGTAGAGTATGGAATAGAGCAAGGAATAGAACAAGGTATTTCTCTTGGTACAGATAATGTTCTTATCAATATGATCAAATCGGGCGAACTGGATGATGAGAAAATGGCACAGTATGCCGGATGCAGTATTGAATATGTTGATGCGGTGAGACGGAGTATTGCGCAGGATTCTATATAGCTTATTGTAGAAAACGCGGCAGACAGTTGTATAAAGGTTAATATCCAAAAAGGAGTTGCTGTTTGGCAACTCCCTTTTTTAGTGATGATATACATCAAAGCGTCATCCACAGCTTCATATAGAGCGCGATGGGACTGATGCCCGGAACCGGAATGATATGCAGATCGCTGTATAGCTTCGTACTCTCATAGTCGGCGCCCGGAGTGATACCCGTCAGATAGACCCGTATTCCGCGAGAATTCATCTCATCAAAGAAGCGCCTGCTGTCATTGGAGGCCGTATTGATCGTACCCGAATGGAACGATTCGTGAATAATGCATCGCACAGACTCCGGGACATCAGGATATACCATGCCCGGGAAGGGTACGATCCGCATGACCTTAGTACAGGTATCCGTAAGTCCGGTGAAGGGGATCGGCGCAGCTTCATCCGGATTATCTGCATATCCCGGATTCGGAGTAAAGCGGCCGTCTTCATCTATGACTCCGTAGATTTCATCACTGATACTGAACAATTCCGAAGAGAGTGTCTGATGCGCGATCAGTTTCGTGGCGCGGTGTATGACAGTCACATCTTCGGGATTATTTCTGTATACGACAAATGCTCCCCGTCCTGCTTTTGAACGGATGAATGCAAATGCTCCGTGCAGGTTGATGAGCCCGTTCGCATCGGGATCCTCAACAGGGTAGTCGCTGGATACAAGGCAGACAGGGACAGAGTCGGTACCCAAAGCGAATCCAAGCGCAGCAGCAGTATATTGAAGCGTATCTGTTCCATGGGTGACGATGATCCCGTCATAGCCGTCATCCAGGTGCTCGAGAACCGCATTTACTATGGCGGTGATATATGTACCGGTGCTGTTTTCACTCAGGAAATTCACCGGTTCCAGAGTCGTGATCTCAGTATCGGGATCTGATCCATAACGGGTCTTATAGCTTTCGATAAGCTTATAGGGTTTGCCGGAGTCTAGGCCGATATATCCGTCCTGCAGCGTGCTTCCTATGGTACCGCCCGTAAAAACCATGAGTATCTTCATCAGTGTGCCTCCGAATGCGTGATAAATATATAATAGCATTTATGATATACTTGTACATGGAAATGCATCCGTGCATTTCCGGACATGTACTAAATTCATCCTTGAATTTGACTATGGAAAAAAATATAGATATTGAATATGCAAATATAGACTTAGACAGGACTGAAAGGACCGGGATGCAGGAGGTCATATACTGCGCCGGGAAGACTGCGGAGCAGATCGCGGGCATAGTCGGTGCGATGGTAGAGCGGGGACTGTATAATATCCTGCTCACCAGGATATCCGAAGAGAAAGTGGATTTCCTGAAAAAGAGCATAGGCGGTCATGATGTTTTCTATGATGCGGACGGCAAGATTGGCGTTGTGGACAGGAAACTTTCCGATGCGCCCATCGGAAATATCACGATAGTATCCGCCGGCACGAGCGATCTGGGAGTAGTCAGGGAAGCGGCAGTGACTGCAGAGGTTCTGGGCAACCGTGTGAACGTGATCAATGATGTCGGAGTGGCAGGCATACATCGTCTTCTTGCCAAAGAAGATATGCTTAAAGAAGCAAGGGTACTCATAGTCGTTGCGGGCATGGAAGGCGCTCTTGCCAGTGTGGTAGGCGGACTTGTCGGATGCCCTGTGATCGCGGTGCCTACAAGCGTCGGATACGGCGCAAGTTTCGGCGGGATCTCCGCACTTCTTTCAATGCTCAACTCATGCGCTGCAGGCGTCAGCGTTGTAAACATAGATAACGGATTCGGAGCAGCGGTAAGTGCTTCACGTATCAACCAGATGGAAACCGCTCAGGACTGACCCCCAAAAGGAGATAAGGGTATGGATGAGATGAACGGTAAGATTCTTTATATCGATTGCGGAATGGGTGCGGCGGGAGACATGCTTTCTGCCGCTCTTTATGAGCTGCTTGATGATGAGGGCAGGAAAAAATATATAGAAGAGATGAATTCGGCCGGGATAGAAGGCGTGACGGTCACAGCAAAACCCGACACAAAAGCAGGAATCGCGGGCACTCACATGTCGGTAATGATCAACGGTGAGGAGGAACTTCCCGGCGATCATCACCATCACGATCATCACCATCACGATCATGACCACGACCATCATCACCATCACCACGACCACGACCATCATCACCATCACCACCATGCTTCGATGGCCGATGTTGATTCGACCATAGATAAGACTGCATTTTCCGATAAGGTTAAGGCAGATGCGAAGGCCGTATACCGCCTGATCGCGGATGCGGAATCACGCGCGCACGGCAAAGAGGTTAGCGAGATTCATTTCCATGAAGTGGGAATGAAGGATGCGATAGCCGATGTGCTTGGAGTATGCAGACTGATGGAGATGGTTTCTCCCGATAAGATCCTGGCTTCACCTCTCCGCACAGGCTTCGGTGAAGTTAAGTGTGCGCACGGCGTAGTTCCCGTACCTGCTCCTGCGACCGCATATCTTCTGGAAGGCATTCCGTCTTATGCGGGCGATATCAGAGGAGAGATGCTTACACCCACGGGAGCCGCTCTGCTCAAATACTATGTAAATGACTATGTCAATTCACCGCTCATGATCTCCGAAAAAGTGGGATACGGCTGTGGGACCAAAGAGTTCGAGCGCGCAAACTGCGTAAGAGCCATCATCGGCCATGCGGCAGAAGAAAAGCAGAAAGGCCATACAGCAGACTCCGAAGAAACGAGAGCGTGCGGATCTGCAAAACCCGCCGACGGTCTTATGCGGGGGATAACAGAACTGTCAGCCAATATTGATGACATGACCGGAGAAGAGCTTGCTTATGCTTCCGATATCATGCGCTACGCCGGAGCGCTTGAGGTGTTCACCACTCCCGTATTCATGAAGAAGAACCGCCCCGGATATGTGCTCACTGTCCTTTGCCGTACAGAGGATGAGGAAAGGATCAGGGATCTTTTCTTTAAACATACATCCACATGGGGGATCAGAAGACGCGATGTAGAGCGTTATTGCATGGACACTCGCATTGAGACGCGTGATACTTCATTAGGTCCGGTCAGATTCAAGACCGGCGAGGGCTTCGGCATAACCAAGACAAAGCCTGAATATGAAGATTTAGCAGCTATCGCATCAGACAAAAACATGAGCATACGTGAAATAATAGATGAGATCCTGGGTACTGACTGAAAGCAGAAAAAAACATAATGACATTTCGACTTTGTCCCGCATTCTGACAGGCCTGCTTGTGGCAGCCTGCTCGATCGGGATGTTCACCGGCTGCGGGAGTGGAAATGTGACCGATACCCATATCGAGGCTACTCCGGTCACGGCAGATACCGCATCATCCGAGACTGCTGAAGCAGCAGAAGTCTCTCAGGAATTCGTTGTCAATCTTGCATCGGCCTTAAGCGTTCCCACTCAGATCACGAAGATAGACGATCTGTTTTTCATCGTTGACTGTTACAACAATCAGGTCATTTATTCGGATACCACCGACAGGCCCTTAAACGAATGGCTTGTCATGACATCGGATATCGATAAAGGGCACACCGTGGCGAGCGACGGATCGGTATATCTTGTTGATGATACCGAGAGAAACAGAGTGCTTGTTTTTGAAAGAAACGGTTATGTATTTAATAATACCCAGGTATTTGAGGGCATAGGAACGAGGCCTCATTTCATCGTGTATAACGAGGCCGATTCAAACTTCTATGTGTGGAGTTCGATGACCGGTGAGATGTATGTGATGACGCATGATGAAGGTAGCACCGTAATGTATATCAGCCGCATCATGAAGCTGGACGAACTGAACGGAGTATATGTACGCAGTTTCACCATAGAAGGAGGCTCCGTATATCTGGTCTCCGGAAACAGTCAGATCATCGAAGTGAGACTTTCTGACTTTAAGGTTGTACGCAGATATCCGGTACCCGATCAGCTCGCGGGCATGATACAGATCATGCCGGTAGACGGCGGATACTATGTGACTATCTCGACCGATGTACACGGCAATCAGGATTTTGCCACGATAATATACACGGAGAAATTATCCGATCTTGAAGACGGTAAATACACCGATATCTATTCGTATTTCGTCGGAGGCGGAACGCCCTATTACATGGGATGCATAGACGGAAGATATTATCTTACGGAGCACAGGCTTCCCGGTCATTCTATCTGGTCTTTTGACATAGGTGATGACCATATGCCGACGGATGTGAGGGCCGTATACTGATGAGCGAAGGTAAGAGAAATACCGAAATGGGTATACTCACGGGCATAGCGATCATCCTGGTCGTCCTCGGACATCTGGATATGAACGAATTATCGGTGTTCGGTCTTTTTCCGTATTACAGTTTCCATGTGATGGTATTCCTGTTTATTTCCGGATACTTCTATGATCCCGCAAATGAAGAACATATCCTTAAATACATCGGCCGCAAGGCTTTAAAGCTTCTGCTTCCGTACTATATCTGCAACGTGATCTACGGGATCATATCCACAATTCTTTCAGCGCAGGGTTTTGCTTTCTGCTCGCCGATCTCATTTAAGACGCTGATCATCGAACCGTTCCTCGGAGGGCATCAGTTCGGATTAAACTTCCCGGCATGGTTCGTGCCGGCTCTTTTCCTGATAGAAGTGCTCAATGTCTTCGGAAGAAAGATGCTCGCACTCTTAAGGCTTAATTACGATACGCTTCACCGAATTCATCTTGATCCCGACATCCTGGTATTTGTCTGCACGCTGGCAACAGGCATAGCCTGCGTCTATCTTGCACAGGGCGGTCATGTCTGGGGCGCATATAAGACTCCGGGACGCATTCTCTTCATGCTCCCCGTATATGAGCTGGGCAGGCTGTACCGTACTCATTTCGAGGAAAAAGAAAAGCGTATCCCGGATGCAATTTGCATAAGTCTTATATGCGCGATTCAATTCGTGATCTATATATGCGCCCAGGGAATGCTGAATTTCAGCGCCGTCTGGGTAACATCTTTTGCTTCGCTATGCTTCGTTCCCTATCTTACGGTGATCACCGGAACATGGTTCTGGCTTCGCATATCGCGTATCATCGCAGGCACTTCGATAGGCAGGGGACTGGATAAGATCGGCATGAACAGCTTTCATATAATGATGCATCATGTAGCTATCTTTTTTGCGATCAATCTCATCACATATGCGATCTGCATGCTGTATCCCGAAACCGGCGGATTCGATGTTGATGAGTTCTATTCAAATGTGAACTATGCATATCTGTTTGGCGGTATGTATGCATGGAAATGCATCTACCTGATCGCGGGAATATGCATACCGGCATTCGTACCTGCATTCATCGTTAGCAGGATCCGGGCTCGCCGCAGGTGATCCCTTCGCGTCACGGATATCTCTTTCTGATCAGGAGCCGTATCCTCATTTAAGAATCACATAGATATCTTTATCAACTTTCACCGATACCCAGTCTCCGTCAGCATCGATGCTGAAGAGATCATCCTTGTGTCTCATCGTGTAGAATTTACCCATCTTCAGCTTATATCTGCTCGAATAGGCATTATCCATGAAGTCTTTGCTTAAGTGAATATAGTTTCCCCGTTCTGAATGCCTTATCGGACGAAAGCCTGTCAGACGGTATCTGTCGACGTCGAAAGTGTAGATGATAACACCTGAGTAGAGCAGCAAAAACAGCAGGAAAAGTATCGCCGCGGCAAGCAGACCGCCGCTTACCGACGCTACTGCCTTGAAGGCTTTGGTCCTGTAAAAAGGTGTGTCCTCGTTTATCGTGTCGGAGCGCCTGCTTATATCCGAAGCGGCCGATGAAGTAGGAAGCTGTTCGAAATATACGACCGCATCCGTATCTGCGGATCCATCGCCGACATCTGATAAATAAGCGTTTCTGTCCCCTGAGCCTTCGCCGCCATCATATAGATCTCCGTCTCCTTTTCCACCGGCGGATGAGGCTCCGCCGTCACCGGAACCATCACCGGATGATGGTGCACCTCCCGAGCCGGAACCGCTATCTGAACCGCTTCCATCATTCCCTGAAGCGCCGTCTTCCGATTCACCGCCGTCTGATGCACCGCTGTCATCATTTCCGGAAGAACTGCCGTTACCGCCATCTCCCGAACCGCTGCCGTTTTCATTACCGCCGCCTCCGGAACTGCCGCCATCTCCGTTGCCGGAACCTCCGCTGCCTTCCGAATTGCCACCGCTTCCGTTACCGGAACTTCCGCCTCCCTGGTTACCGGGATCCGGCGCGGGAGCAGGACGCACATCGCATTTGTTCTCTATTTCGAGTTCGGTAGTATTTCCGAGAGCGTCTCTTACTATCACATGGATGGTTCCGGGCTTTGTTGTGGGCAGGATAGGAGAGTCTGTCCAGGTCTGCCCTCCGTCATAAGAGAAAGGCTTATCGTCAAGCCCCGCCTGATCGTCGCTTGCCGTGAAAGAAAAAGTTCTTTCTCCCGTATCTCCGTACCATACAGCCGGATCATATGTATAGCTGACTTCCGGTCCGCGGTCATCTATGTTGGTGATCTCGGCGCTTGCATAAGATACATTTCCGCAATAATCCCTTACGGAGATATCCACCGTTCGGTTAGAATCTGCTGTATATGTCGGATCGCTCGTCCATGTGAGTCCTCCGTCATAAGAAAAAGCTTCATCGGCCAGTCCCGATCCAGCGGTTCCGTCCGGCTGCAGGTCGGAAGCACTTACCGTAAGGGTATTTGTCCGAAGCCAGGTCTGCCCCGAATCATACGACACATCGGTTATGGCAGGCTCCGTCCTATCGATATTGGCGACAGTCAGCATCACCGAAGCCTGGGCAGTATCGAATCTTGACGCATCGACAGAGACATTCATCGTATACGCTCCGTTTTCCGATACCGTGATCGCATCACCCGTGCTGTCAGCTATCACACCTGACACTGCTCCGAACGACATCTGTCCGTACCCGCCGACGCAGAGTGCTCCCTCGGGATCGTTTACCGACCCCTGAAGAGTCACATTACCCGAAGTCCATTGGGGCGTTGCGTTGGTGAGACTGATATCGCCGTATACTCTGCTTTCCAGTCCGCACCCGAGATCGTAATGATCCACACTCACACCGTCCGTCATCCCGCAGGCCGGCTCGTAGTATTCGACCGAGCCGCCCCTGCTGCAGTTAAGATACTGATGTACTCCGGCCAAACCGGTCGTCGGGTTTCCCCCGCACTTGTTGCAATAGACGCTTGCTATCTTATGTTCGGCAACCGTTCCGCAGCCGCCGCTATGCGTTACGGTAACTCTGTAGTTGGCTTTGAGCGTTTGACCGTGTATCGCGCATATGGCGTCTTCGGTATTGATGAGTTCGTAATATGTCGGAGTATATGTACATGTTGCATAGCACCCCGCGCCGTGTTCGTGATAATGCGGTCTGGTGAAGCATCCTCCGCCCGATGAAGAACCCGAGTGGTGATGTATCACGGCGACGGAGTAACACTGACCTCCGGACGCAGAACTTCCCCGGTGGCTGTGTGAGAGCGTAGATGTTGATACGGTTGAGACACCGGGAGTTCTTCCCGGAGCAGGATCGTCAGCGAATACGCTGATCGAACATGAATAGATCACAGCCAGGCTTAAGATCATCCCGGCCAGAAGAATTAACAGAGGCTTGAACATCCGCCTCCGCAGATTAAAAATCCACATAAAAAAACCTCCTGTAAAATGCAAAAAAATCGAAGCCTACCGCATGTGCGATAAGCCGTCGGTTTATTTTTCTTTTACAACAGGTGCGATTAGGATAGCACATCCGGGGATCGATGTCTATAGCCAAATGGGCGGGGATAGTGTAGAATGTTTACAGTTTTGGCTGCAGAACGGAGGCGCCCTCATGATCACGATATCGGTTTGCATGATCGTAAAAAATGAATCGCAGATTCTTGCCAGATGCCTGGATTCACTAAGGACCATCTGGGATGAACTGATCATAGTGGATACCGGCTCCACGGATGATACGATACAGATCGCTAAGAGATATACCGACAAGGTATATGAGTTTGCGTGGACGGGTAATTTCTCAGAGGCGCGGAATTTCGCGATCGATCACGCAACATGTGATTACATCTATTCGGCCGATGCGGATGAGATCCTCGAAGGGGAGAATGTACAGGCATTCGAAGCATTAAAAGCATGTCTCGATCCGGCCGTGGATGTTGTTCAGATGTACTACGGAAACCAGCTCGATCAGGGTACCGTATATAATTTCGACAAGGAACTCAGGGCCAAGCTTTTCAAACGCGTAAAACCGATCAGGTTCAAGGATCCGATCCACGAGATCCCCGATATAGATCCTATAGTCATAGACAGCGATATCGTCATTACACACCGCCCGACATCGCTTCACGCGGGCAGGGATCTTGAGACTTTCAGGAAGATCATTGCGGGCGGAGATAAGCTTTCTTCCAGACTGCAGAAGTTTCTGGACAGGGAACTGTATCTGCAGGGTACGCAGGATGATTATGATTCCTTCGCTTCATATCTGTATGAAGTGACTGCCGATCCCGAAAGGACCGCAGATGAGGTTATAGAGGCGTGCACTCTGCTGGTTCGCTACCACAGACTGCGCGGAGAAGTGCCGCAGATGTTCGATAACGTGATCAAGGTCATGGCGCACGAATGTAATTCCGAGGTGTGTGACGAACTCGGCGCCTATTACCTGGATCTTAAGGATTATGATAATGCGGCCATCTGGTTTTTCAACGCGGCATATGAAGTGACTCCGATACTGGGACTTAAAGCAAGCGAGGAGACGCCGCTTCAGGGCCTGGTCGATGTCTATACGGCACTCGGAAACGAAGAGATGGCAGAAGAATACAAGAATAAACTTAAGGAAAAACAGAAATGAACTGGGAAGAAAAAGTAAGAAAAGTGGTACCCTATGTACCCGGAGAACAGCCTACGGGATCGGGTATCGTCAAGTTAAATACAAACGAGAATCCTTATCCTCCGGCACCCGGAGTTGCCGATGCTTTAAGGTCGATGGCAAATGACTATGATGAGATGCGCAGGTATCCCGATCCGGATGCCGCATCTCTTACGCAGGCGCTGGCCGATCACTACGGCGTAAAAGAAGATCAGGTATTCGTAGGCGTGGGAAGCGATGACGTTCTCGCGATGTCGTTCCTTACATTTTTTGATTCAGATAAGCCCTTACTTTTCCCTGATATCACATATTCATTCTATGAAGTATGGGCCAAGCTTTTCCGCATTCCTCATAAGAAGATGCCTCTGCGCTGTGACTTTACGATAGATCCCGAGGCATACTTAGAGCCTAACGGCGGCGTGATAATAGCCAACCCGAACGCGCCCACATCGATATATCTGGATCTTGATTCCATAGAAAAGATAGTGGCAGGCAATCCCGACAGCGTGGTCATAATTGATGAGGCTTATATCGATTTCGGCGGTAAGTCCGCGCTGCCTCTGATAAACAAATACGAGAATCTGCTCGTCGTACAGACCTTCTCTAAATCAAGGTCTCTGGCGGGCGCGCGCATAGGCATGGCTTTCGGCTCAGCGAAGATCATATCCTATCTTAAGGATGTGAAGTTCTCGTTCAACTCATACACTATGAGTCAGGATGCGATAAGGATAGGCGCGGCAGTCGCTTCTCTTTCCGATGAGAGTTATTTTTCGGATGTTACGAACCGTATCGTGAAGACCAGGGAAGAGGCGGTGGAGCGGTTTAAAGCCCTCGGTTTTTCAGTGCTTCCGTCCGCGACCAATTTCCTTTTTGTTTCTCATTCCGATAGAAATGCATCGGATATATATAATGCGCTCAAAGAAAAGAATATCTACGTCAGATATTTCAACTCGCCGCGCATAGACAATCATCTGCGCATTACCATAGGGACTCCCGAAGAGATGGAGAAACTGTATAATGCGCTTCAGGAGGTTTTGAAATGAGTTCATTTGCACAGGGTTTTACAGAATCGGCCAGCACGATCCAGTATCTGATCTGTTTCATCATCTCGATGGTGCCGCTGGTAGAGCTACGAGGAGCGATTCCGGTTGCTTATATATTTAAAGCCGCCAATCCGGATTTTAATCTTCTGCTCGGATACATTATCATCGCGATAGGCAACATGATCCCCGTTCCGATCATTTTCTTTTTTGCAAGAAAAGTGCTTGAATGGGGCGCCGATAAACCCGTCATAGGCAAGTTCTTCACATTCTGTCTCGAAAAAGGACATAAGGGCGGGGAAAAACTCCAGTCCAAGGCCGGACGCGGACTCTTCGTTGCGCTGATGCTCTTCGTAGGAATTCCGCTTCCCGGAACCGGAGCATGGACCGGAACTCTGGCCGCATCGATCCTTGACATGAAGTTCAAGGACAGCATCATCGCAGTCATCTGCGGCGTAGCGCTTGCGGGCCTGATAGTCGGAGGCATATGTACTCTCGGCTTCGGCGCATGGATAGGAATCGCCGGCTGACAGGCGCATCGGTGACGGATCATGGACAGTTATACCGATTTTGCATATGTCTATGACATATTTATGGATAATGTTCCGTATGAGATGTGGGCTGACAGGATAGATGCCCTGCTTAGGAAATACGATGAGCGGGTAGTCCCCGAAGATGAGGCGCTCATAAGCGAAGCGGGACTTCTGCTCGACTTAGGCTGCGGCACCGGTACGCTCACGCGCATGATGCGTAAGCGCGGATATGACTGCATCGGAACGGACTTATCAGACAGTATGCTCGAAATCGCGCGCGCAGCTGAGGATGAGCTGCCCGAAGATGAGCGCATCCTGTATCTGTGTCAGGACATGCGCGAGCTTGAACTGTATTCCACGGTCGGCGCTTGTATATGCGTCTGCGACAGCATCAATTATCTACTGAGTGCGGCTGATGTCTTAAAGACATTCAGGCTCGTCAACAATTATCTGTATCCGCACGGATTATTCATTTTTGATTTCAATACCGTACATTATTACCGGGACGAACTCGGTGACGATTGCATAGCGGAAAACCGCCCCGAGGGAAGCTTCATCTGGGAGAATTTCTATGATGAGGAATCGGGCCTTAACGAATACGATCTGACGATATTCAGGCGTGATGAAAACGCGGCCGGGCCTGATGATAGGTTCATAAGATCCGAAGAGACGCATGTCCAGAGAGGATATGAAGCGGATGAGATGGCGGATCTTATCACCCGGGCAGGACTTAAGATCGTCACCGTATTCGATGCGGAAACCGAAGGAGAAGTCACGGCAGATACCTGCAGGGTATGCATCGTAGCCAGAGAATCCGGAAAAGAGGATGTTTATATATGAAAGATTGTTTAGTCAGGGCGATAGCCGATAATGCACAGATCAGGGCTTTTGCGGTAAGCACCACACAGATGGTGGAAACAGCCAGATCCGCACACAATACTTCCCCTGTCGTTACTGCCGCGCTCGGAAGGCTCATGAGCGGAGCCGCGATGATGGGATCGATGCTCGGCGAGGAGGATGAACTCCTAACTCTTCAGATCGACGGCGACGGCCCTGTCGGAAAAATAATAGTGACCGCCGACGGACACGGCTCCGTCAAAGGATATGCGATGAATCCGCAGGCCATGTGCCCTGCTTCGGCAGCAGGCAAACTCGATGTCGGAAGGATAGTCGGCAACGGATATCTGACCGTTATCAAGGATATGGGCATGGAGGAACCGTATAATTCCAGGACCGAACTCGTGACCGGTGAGATCGGAGATGATCTGGCTCAGTATTTTGCGGTATCCGAGCAGATTCCTTCGGGCGTGGGACTGGGCGTATTGATGAATAAGGATAATACCGTAAGATGCGCCGGAGGATTCATAATCCAGCTGATGCCTTTTGCCTCGGATGCATGTGTGGCTGCGCTCGAAGAAAACTTATCCCGCATAACCTCCGTCACCGCGCTGCTCGATCAGGGCCTTTCTCCGGAAGAGATGCTTAAGACCATACTTAAGGATACGGATGTCGAGATAACCGACAGAAGAGAGGTTGCATTCAGATGTAACTGTTCGAGAAACCGCGTGGAGCGCGTGCTCCTGAGCATGGGACGCACGCAGCTTGACGAGCTGATATCAGAAGGAAAGGATATCGAGCTTAACTGCAGCTTCTGCAATACGAATTATGTGTTTTCTCCACAGGAGGTAAAAGAGCTCCTTGCGGACATTAAGCCTTGAGAAAAGGGCATCCCTGTGATAAACTTTTACTTGGGTTTCAGATTTGGGATCATGAGGATCCCGTGATGTACAGGAGGTTTTAAAGATGGCATTTTCGGATTTCTTTTCAAAATTCACAGACACTGTTTTCAGTACCGGCAAGACAGTAGGCGAGGCTGTTTCCGATAAGGCAAAAGAAGCCAAGGATTATGCAAAGGACGCAGTTGAACTGGCTAATCTGAAGAATCAGATCACTTCTAACAAGGCTACACTTAAAGAGAACTATGCGGCACTCGGCGAGTTCTATTTCAATAAGTACAAAGATGATCCCGCAGCAGAGGTTGCCGAGAATGTTAAGGCTATAGATGCTCTTGAGCAGGCAGTTAAGGATCTTGAGGCAAAAGTGACCGAGATCAAGGATGCACAGACCGAAGCAAAGGCTGCAAAAGAAGCCGCTAAGGAAGCTGCAAAAGAAAAAGCAAGAGAAGCTGCCGCAAAGGCAGGCGAGGCAGTTGACGAAGAACTGGCCAAGGTAAAAGAGGCAGCAGAGGATGTTGCAGAGGATGTAAAGGACACTGCCGAAGAGATCAAAGATAAGATCGACGACAAGATCGACTGATAATTACGAACAGGGCTGCGGGAATACCCCGCAGCCTTTTTGTTTTGCACGGAGCATCGCAGGATACTCCGTGCGTTTTGCGCAGCCCGCGGTGACGGAAAGTCGGATTGCGGAGAATGCGCAGCCTCCAAGGGTTTACATAATATCAAAACCGCAACGCTATGGTGTATATTCCAGATATCATATCGGCGCCTTTTTGCTAATCTTTCCGCAGACTTGCCATGATCACCCATGTGGTGTATTATTCTTAAGATCATTTTTCAGGAAAATAATGCGAGGTCATAATGAAACAGACAAGAGAAGATGTACGTAACGTAGCGATAATAGCCCATGTAGACCACGGCAAGACCACTCTGGTGGACGAACTCCTAAAGCAGAGCGGCGTATTCCGCGAGAACCAGGAAGTGGCCGAGCGGGTGATGGACTCCAATGCGATAGAAAGAGAGCGCGGCATCACGATCCTTTCCAAGAATACCGCCGTGACATATAAGGGTACCAAGATCAATATCATCGACACTCCCGGACATGCCGATTTCGGCGGTGAGGTGGAACGTGTGCTCAAGATGGTTAACGGCGTCATCCTCGTGGTGGATGCTTTTGAAGGCCCTATGCCCCAGACCAAATTCGTTCTGAAAAAGGCCTTAGAGCTCGACCTTTCGGTAATAGTATGCATCAACAAGATCGACCGTCCCGAGGCCAGGCCCGAGGATGTGGAGGAGGAAGTATTAGAGCTCTTCATGGACCTTGATGCTAATGATTCGCAGCTCGATTCACCTTTTGTCTATGCATCCGCAAAGAACGGATCGGCGACCACCAATCTGACCGTCAAGAACAAGGACATGACGCCTCTGTTTGAGACGATCATAGAGCATATCCCTGCTCCCGAAGGAGATCCCGATGCGGGCACGCAGGTACTCATCAGCACGATCGATTACAACGAATATGTCGGACGTATCGGTGTCGGCAAGGTCGATAACGGATCTGTCAAAGTCAATCAGGAAGTCGTGATAGTAAACCACCACGATCCCGATGTTAAGAAAAAAGTTAAGATAAGCAAACTCTATGAGTTTGACGGACTGAATAAAGTTGAAGTAAAGGAAGCTCAGATAGGTTCGATAGTTGCGATATCCGGTATCAGCGATATCAGCATCGGAGATACTCTCTGCTCGCCCGAAAACCCTATGCCGATACCTTTCCAGAAGATATCCGAACCCACGATATCGATGGATTTTATCGTGAACGATTCTCCTCTTGCAGGCCAGGAAGGAAAATATGTCACATCGCGTCATATCAGGGACAGGCTCTTCAGGGAACTCAATACCGATGTGTCATTGAGAGTGGAGGAGACCGATACGACGGAAGCTTATAAGGTATCGGGAAGAGGCGAACTCCATCTGTCCGTCCTCATAGAGAACATGCGCCGCGAGGGATATGAGTTTGCGGTCAGCAAGGCGGAAGTCATCTACAAGCATGATGAAAAAGGCAAGCTCTTAGAGCCCATGGAGGAGGTCCTCGTCGACGTTCCAGAGGAATTCACGGGCGTTGTCATAGAGAAACTCAGCATCAGAAAAGCGGAATTAAAGACCATGAATCCCATAGCCGGCGGTTATACGAGGCTTGAGTTTTCCATGCCTTCAAGAGGCCTGATCGGGTACAGGGGAGATTTCCTCACTGATACCAAGGGTAACGGCATCATGAATACGCAGTTTGAAGGATATGCTCCCTATAAAGGCGATATCTCCTTCAGAAAGCAGGGTTCACTGATCGCTTTTGAAGCGGGCGAAGCCATCACATACGGACTCTTCAATGCGCAGGAGAGAGGAACTCTCTTCATCGGTCCCGGTGAAAAAGTATATCCCGGCATGGTCGTAGGCCAGTCCGGAAAGTCCGAAGACATAGAAGTAAATGTATGTAAGACCAAGCATCTGACCAATACCAGAAGCTCAAGTGCGGACGAAGCACTTAGGCTTACTCCCAAGAAAGTCATGAGTCTTGAGCAGGCGCTTGATTTCATAGATACCGATGAACTGCTCGAGGTCACACCCGAGAGCTTAAGGATCAGGAAAAAGATCTTAGATCCCACTCTTCGTAAACGCGCGGCCATGGCAGGTAAAAAATAGACCTTTGCTTCACTTTGTGATAAGATAAATTGATATGGATTTCAGCAGCAGAGGTGTAAGCAAAAAAAAGCATGAGCTCAAAGCGTTCGGTCCGAAGATCTCCAGGAAACTGGGGATATTCGTCGTTGAACTGGTCATCATGGCCATGCTCGCAGCGGCGATCTGCGGAGTCAGCGGCAGTATCGGTGTATTCAAGGGCGTTATCGCAACCGCACCCGATATAGGCAATATCGACGTTACTCCTTCCGGATATTCCACATTTGTTTATGATATCGAAGGCAATCAGATAGCGAAGCTCGTATCTACCGATTCGAACCGTATCCCCGTATCCATGGATCAGGTTCCGATCAATCTTCAGCATGCATTCGTAGCGGTTGAGGATTCCCGTTTCTACGAGCACAACGGTATCGACGTAAAAGGTATAATCCGTGCGGGCGTGACTGCGATCACAGACCGCGATTTCTCTCAGGGTGCTTCCACCATAACCCAGCAGTTACTCAAGAATAACGTATTTACGGACTGGACCAGCGAGTCTTCGCTGATCGATAAGTTCAAACGTAAATTCCAGGAGCAGTACCTGGCTCTTGAACTTGAAAAAGTCATGAGCAAGGAAGACATCCTGATCAACTACATGAACACCATCAACTTAGGGCAGAACACGCTGGGCGTTCAGGCTGCGTCCCTCAGATATTTCGGCAAGGATGTATCCACTCTTACGCTTTCCGAGTGCGCCGTGATCGCGGGCATCACTCAGAACCCTTCGAGATATAACCCGATCTCGCATCCCGACAAGAACGCCGAGAGACGCGAGAAGGTCTTAAGGAATATGAAGGAGCAGGGTTATATCACGCAGGAAGAATACGATGCGGCTATGGCCGATGATGTATATTCCAGGATCCAGCTCATCGATTCCGAGACGGCTGACGATACTATCAACTCTTACTTCGTCGATGCTCTTACGGATGATGTGCTCGCCGATCTTATCGAGGCCGGATATACCGAGACACAGGCTTATACGCTTCTTTACAGCGGCGGTCTTAAGATATATTCCACCCAGGATCCTCATATCCAGAGAATATGTGACGAGGTATTTTCCAATGAGGAATATTTCCCCGCCAATACGAAATGGTATCTCAATTATCAGATGACCGTACAGAAGGCCAACGGTGATTTCTACAACACCAGTACCGAGATGTTCAGGACATATTTCAAACAGTTCGATTCGAGATACAATCTGATCTATTCTTCGCAGGAAGAAGCTTATGCCGATATCGAACTCTATAAGGAAGCCACTCTTGAGACGGGTGACGAGGTATTCGATGAGAAGATATCCTTAACGCCCCAGCCCCAGGTTTCCATCACCGTAGAGGATCAGTCGACCGGTCAGATAGTCGCCATGGTGGGCGGAAGAGGACAGAAGGCTGCAAGCCGTACGCTTAACCGTGCAACGGATACGATGAGACAGCCCGGATCCACATTTAAGATCGTCTCCACTTATGCGCCCGCACTTGACAGCGCAGGACTCACCCTGGCCAATGTGCAGAACGATGCACCTTTTAACTATGATAACGGACGACCCGTGCGTAACTGGTACGGAGAGACATACAGAGGACTGACCACATTAAGAGAGGGTATCAGGGAGTCCATGAACATCATCGCCGTCAAGACTCTTACCCAGATCACACCTCAGCTCGGATTTGATTATCTGCAGAATTTCGGATTCACTACTCTTGTTGAAAGCAGAGAGGTCAACACCGCTGAGGGCATCAAGATCTTCTCGGATGTCACCCAGTCGCTCGCGCTCGGCGGAATCACGGACGGCGTCACCAACGAGGAACTCAATGCGGCTTATGCGACCATCGCAAACGGCGGTCTCTATATCAAGCCTAAGCTATATACCAAGGTCGTCGATCATGACGGCAATGTTGTTCTCGATAATACCGAACTGAATGCACACCGCGTGATCAAGGAGACCACGGCATTCCTGCTCACCGATGCGATGGAAGATGTCGTAACGAGCGGTACCGGCGGATCGGTCAACTTCGGCGGCACGGCCATAGCAGGTAAGACCGGTACGACATCGGATTACAATGACGTATGGTTCGCAGGTTATACCACCTACTACACCGCCACGACATGGGCCGGCTATGACAATAACGTTAAGCTTTCTTCTTCCGATGAGAAGAACCTGGCCAAGAAACTCTGGAGACAGGTAATGTCCCGTATCCATGAGGATCTCGAAGGTACCTCCTTTGCGGTACCCAGCGGAATCATCACCGCAGCGGTCTGCTCAAGGTCGGGCAAGCTTCCCGTAGCGGGACTTTGTGATGCATGCGTTCATACAGAATATTTTGCGGAAGGAACGGTTCCGACCGAGACCTGCGATGTCCACTATGAAGGTGAGATATGCGCATATGACAACTGCCCCGCAGCCGAAACCTGTCCGTTTGCTTATCACGGCATCATAGAAAGACTTCCTCAGGAACATCCTTCACTTCTTTCCGGATCATCGACGACGATGACGACCGTGGATGAAGTGGGTAATACGATAGAGATCACTCAGGGAACGCAGACCGTCTGCCAGCATACCATGGAGTTCTATGCCAACCCCGATTATGAAGCCGTCATAGCGGCTCAGAGAGCGGAGCTTGAACAGAGGATAGCAGAAGCGCAGGCAGCAGCGGCTGCGGCAGCTGCGGCGAACGGGGAGGCCACGCCCGCGGAGGCTCCGCCGGCTGAAGCAGCTGCCCCCGCACCCGAAGCTCCGCCTGCGGAAACTCCTCCCGCACAATAAACCGATGGATGATCATTATGTCCTGATCTCCCCGGGAGAGGGCGAGATCACAGAAAAGAAATCGAGATTCATAGGTCACGCGATGCCCATATCGGGCGAAGCGGAGGCCACATTACTCATAGATCAGATCAGGAGAAAGTATTGGGATGCCAGACACAACTGCTATGCTTATGTGACCGGCGAAAACGGGGAGATAAGCAGATGTTCCGATGACGGGGAGCCGTCGGGAACCGCAGGACGTCCGATACTTGAATGCATAAACGGCGCTGGACTTAAGGGCGTGCTCGTAGTGGTCACCAGGTATTTCGGTGGAACGCTTCTTGGGACCGGGGGACTGGTAAGGGCATATACCCAGGCTACACAGGCGGCGCTTAATAACGCTGAGATCCGCCATATGCGCCGCGGCTGCAGATTATCCGTAAAAAGCGATTACAACGGCGCGGAGAAGATAAGAAGAAGTCTCGAAGCGTTAAGCTGGCCGGATACAGCGACGGATGCAAAAGATGCGTCGCCGGACGATAGGAACGTAAGAATAGAAGATACACAGTATACCGATACCGTCACGATGACGGTGATCGTAAGCAGTGAGGCGCTTGAGCAGACACTGGATACGATAACCCAGGTAAGCTTGGGACGCGCCGAGGTACAGATCACGGATAACGGATATTTTGCTCTGTGATGCCGCACTGAAGAAAGGGGGTAAACATGGACGAAAAAGAAGAACTCGATCTTTTGACAGAGATAAAAGAACTGCTTGAGTCCAAGCAATATACCCGCCTTCGTCAGAAAGCCGCAGAGCTTAATGAAGCCGATATCGCTGCTACCATGGAAGAACTCGAGGATGCCGAACAGTTCAAGATGTTCCGTATCCTTCCCAAGAGCATGGCTGCGGATGTTTTCTCGCATCTGGAAGTCGATACCCAGCAGTACATCATCACATCGCTGTCTGAGCGCGACGCCGGCAGCATCATAGATAACCTGATGGCCGATGATGCGGCAGACCTTCTCGAAGAGATGCCCGCCAATGTGGTCAAGAAGCTTCTGGCCAACGCTTCTCCCGAGACCAGGAGAGATATCAATCATCTGCTTCAGTATCCCGAGGATTCCGCGGGAAGCATCATGACCGTGGAGTTCGTGGACTTGAAAGAAAGTCTCACGGTATCGCAGGCCATAGAAAGAATCCGCAAGATAGGCGTGGATTCCGAGACTATAAATATCTGCTACGTGCTGGATGCACAGCGTACGCTTATAGGCACCGTTGCTTTAAGATACCTCCTGCTGTCCGATCCCGATGCGGTGATCGGCGACATCATGCATGAGAATGTCATTTCGTTAAACACTCTCATGGACCAGGAGGAAGTTGCCAGACAGTTCCAGAAATACGACTTCACGGCCATGCCCGTCGTCGACAACGAGAACAGACTCGTCGGTATCATCACCGTCGATGACGTAGTCGACATCATGGAAGCCGAGGCTACGGAGGACATGGAGAAGATGGCAGCTATCGTGCCTACGGATAAGCCGTACATGAAGACCGGCATATTCGAGACATGGAAAAAGCGTATCCCGTGGCTGCTGCTTTTGATGGTATCGGCCACATTTACGAGCAGGATCCTCACATCCTTCGAAGATGCGCTGAAAGTCTGCGCAATCCTGACCGCGTACATTCCGATGATCATGGATACAGGCGGTAACGCCGGCGGACAGGCTTCGGTTACGATCATCCGTGGACTGAGCCTTAATGAGATAGAATTTTCCGATATCTGGAAATGCATATGGAAAGAGTTAAGAGTAGCCCTCGTATGCGGAGGTACTCTTGCATCTGCCAATTTCGTCAAGATGCTGCTGATAGACCGTACCGGTGTGATGGTTTCGCTGGTCGTATGTCTGACGCTTCTGTGTGCGGTGCTGATGGCTAAACTCGTCGGATGTATCCTGCCGATGATAGCCAAAAGGATTGGATTTGACCCCGCTGTTCTGGCATCACCTTTTATCACCACCATAGTTGACGCATTGAGCCTGTTGGTATATTTTGGAATAGCGTCTTCAATACTGGGACTCTAAACGGAGGTAATCTATGGTAAACGGTATCATCAGGATCTATACCGGGCCGGGAAGAGGCAAGTCGCCCGCAGCCCTGGGAAGAGCCATCCAGACGGCGTGCCGCGGAGGCAGGGTCGTGGTCATCCAGTTCCTCAAGAACAAGGGATTGTCCGATTCCGAGTTCCTGCGCCGGCTTGAACCCGAGATCAAGGTCTTCAGATTCGAGAAATCTGATGCCGCATTCGATTCTCTGACTCCCGAAGAACAGGAGGATGAGATCATCAATATCCGTAACGGCATGGGGTATGCCAGAAAAGTGCTGAAAACGGGTGAATGCGATCTTCTCATTCTTGACGAGGTGCTCGGTCTTGTTGACAATGGTATAATAACAGTCGAAGAGCTTGAAGATGTATTGTCTACCAAGGGTGACAATACGGATGTGATATTGACCGGAAACAAGGTTTCGGAAGGTTTATATGAACTCGCTGATGAGGTCACTCTCATCAGTACCGATATTCAGGATAATAACAGGAGGAAAAATTGATGGCAGTATTTACCGGAGCAGGCGTAGCTATCGTTACACCCTTTCATGATGACGGGAGTGTCAATTATGACAAATTTGCCGAGATCATAGAGGAGCAGATCGCCGGTGGGACAGATGCGATCATCGTATGCGGCACTACGGGAGAGTCGGCATGCTTAAGTGAAGAGGAGCATGTGGATGTGATCAAGTTCTGTATCGAGAGAGTTGCACATCGTATCCCCGTTGTGGCAGGTACAGGATCCAATTGCACCGAGACCGCGATCCATCTTTCCAAGGACGCTGAAAGCTATGGTGCGGATGCGGTCCTTACAGTTTCTCCCTATTACAATAAGGCTACACAGAACGGTCTCTTCGCGCATTACAAAAAGATCGCCGATAACATAGGTATCCCGATGATACTGTATAACGTTCCTTCCAGAACCGGATGCAACATCGCTCCCGAGACAGTCGTAAGATTATGCCGCGAAGTAAAGAATGTCGTAGGCGTTAAGGAAGCAAGCAGCAATATAAGCCAGATAGCCAAGCTCATGAGCCTTGCCGACGGAGACGTACAGCTTTACTCGGGCAATGACGATCAGATAACCCCGCTCCTTGCACTCGGCGGACTCGGAGTAATCTCAGTATTAAGTAATGTGGCACCCAGGCAGACGCATGATATCTGTCAGAAGTTCTTAGACGGAGATATTGAAGGCGCTGCCAAGGCACAGCTCGATGCGATCCCGATGGTTGATGCGCTTTTCTGCGAGGTCAATCCCATCCCCGTTAAGACAGCCATGAACCTGATGGGCAAGGGGGTAGG
>JAFZQY010000104.1 GCA_017620155.1 Lachnospiraceae bacterium
CATAATGACCTTTCCTTAATACTCCATAACATCTATCTTCTTTTTAAGAACTGCTGCGTAGTCATGGCCTGTCTTTGTTACATTCTCGGGATTCATCTGGTAGTGGATGTTGTAAAGGATTCCGAAACCATAGGAGCATTAACCCATGATGCCTTTTCGACAGTCAGGCCGGAAGCCGTGATCTCATCTGCTTCAAACTGATTGTTCTTAGTTATCGAAAGTTTTTTGACAAAAAGAGAAGCAGATCATCGTCATTAACACAAGGCGCATACTGCTCCAGCACTTTGTTCTGATACCAGACACCGCTTCCGTCCGGAATATATCCGCGTTTAACATAGATTCTCTGAGCCGGTCCATAGCCGGAATGGACGCCTACCGCCAAAAACACCATATCCGATATTTTTGCGGCCTCGCTTTCCGCCACGTCAAGTAACTTGCTTCCGATTCCTTTCCCGTGAATATCGAAGAATACTGTCAGGTCAACAATTTCCGGGTAATTCTCCCCACCCCAGGGGCCTTCCGTAGGATGAAGCACAAGAGTACACTGTCCTTTTACCGCACCCTCATATTCAGCGATAAACACAAGCCTTTCGCCTTCTTCCTGTTCTTTATAATAATCCTCATAAATCTTAAGCTGCGGGTGCCATCCATAAGAAAGGTATGTATCATACAATACCTTCGCGTCCTCCGGTATCATACTGCGGATCTTCAATGTCCCGTCATCGTAATATGTTTTCATATATTTCTCACAATCAATGATTTACAGCACTTCGTAATCATTAAGTACTATTTCTTTAATCATCTTTTCCAACGGCTTGTTCGTATTATCATAAATATGTCCGACATTCTCAGGCATAGCGTCGAGCTTTCTTTTTAAGAATTTTGCCCGTTCAATCATATCTATATCTCCACGATTCCGAATGCGGCTTTCCAGTTCATCCTCTGTAGCAGTAAGCACAATGTAATACAGACTTGCACCATACAAAGATGCGAGTTCTCTGACTCGGGGCAATTCATCTTCAATTACATAATCAATAAATACATCGGTCCCCTGACTGAGCGCCCGGCACGCCGTAGCTATAATACAATCCCAGTTAAACTTAAGTATATCTTCCCAAAGTACATCGTCCGATGCTTCTCCGTTCACGAAGAAATCACCTTTGTTTTCAGGCTCAACAAACCCGGCATGAAAGTCGTCTCCGTGAATAACATAAACGGTCTTCCCGTTTTCAGAAACCAGGTGCCTTGCATATGCATTTGTAAATGTTGATTTGCCTGTTCCGCACGGACCCGAAACAAAAATAATCTTGTTCATCTTAATTTCTCCAACATAATCTACCCGCCTGCTACTCTGGTCTGAAACTCTCTTTGTCCACCACTCTAAGTATCCTTCCTGAAGCAAAGCCACCTAATCCAGGTATTCTTCTTTCACTTCCCTGAGAGCCGTTTCGGTTTCTGTTTCTCCCGGCTCCATATGTCCTTTCGGAAATCCGCAGGAATCCTTACTGTTTTTATCCAGAATAAACTGGTTTTTCTGAAGGGAATTTGCCAGATAAGGTACGGAGCCAAGCCTGCTGGATACGCTGTCCTGATTCCGTCAAGAGACTGTGTGAGTTCGCGCTCTATACAAGTCAGGGAAATACAGTTTGTGCCATGCAACCCGTCCGTTTTCACAAGCGGCAGGCCACTTCACTTCCAGTTGAGTTCAAATATATTCTCTCCTTGTTCATCCTATTCACGTTCAATCCAGGCGTAGGATTTCCTTTGCACAGCCCTGTCTGCGCTCTGAGGGCCGGCAGTAAGATCTTTGATCACTTCACCTGCGATTATCAGGCCTGCCACAGAGGGGACAAAAGCTGTACTTCCGGGGATGGCTCTTCGGGAGCCCTCAGCGACAGTCTCTGCAGGGCAGACCGGTTTTTCCTCCGAATAGACGACTTTGAGTTTTTTTACGCCTCTCGTTTTTAATTCATGCCGCATGACTTTTGCCAGCGGATCCATGTTGGTCTTATAGATGTCGGCAACACGGAACATGGTAGGATCCAGCTTGTTTCCGGCTCCCATGGAGCTCATTATCGGAATGCCGAGTTTCTGACACTGCATGACAAGCTCGATCTTGGCGGTGACGGTGTCAATTGCATCGACCACATAATCGAATTCCTCAAAAGGAAAGTCCGAGGCGTTTTCCGGGAGGAAGAAACATGTATATGTGTTTACTACAGCCTCCGGATTGATATCCAGAATGCGTTCCTTCATAACATCGGTCTTATATTGTCCGACTGTTTTTTCGGTAGCTATGATCTGACGGTTGATATTAGTTAAGCAGACCCTGTCATTATCTATCAGATCGAGTTTACCGACACCGCTTCTGGCCAGTGCCTCACATACATACCCGCCGACACCGCCGATCCCGAATACGGCGATGCGGCATTCGGACAGGTGTTCCATTGCTTCTTTTCCAAGTATTAATTCAGTTCTTGAAAACCGGTCTGACATGTTTATACCTTCTCCAGATTTCATTCTCTCCAGTGTTTGGTCCCTGCCTCATCAAACGGGGCAGGACTCTTTCGGTTTCTATCTTCATTCAATCCCAACCTGTTATTAACACCGCTTGAACAAAACCGAAACACCGGCGCCTCAGTAGATCAGTACCTTACAGTTAAGCTTTCCCTTCTTGCTGAGGCCCAACTGTTCTGCGAAATCAAACTTTCCGTGTCCTCTGGCACTCACCTTATCGCCCGGATTCAGCACCTTCGCGTTTTCCGTGCAGATAATACCGTTTAGCTGAACATATCCCGCAGGGAACAATTCCAGCATCCCCTGTCTCGACAGATTGAATACTTTTGCAGCCACAGCATCAATTCTCGGAGAAGATACCTGGATCATCTTTTCTTTCTTGTCCGGAAGGAAAATGTCTCCGAGCTCGTCGGTAATGCTTATCTTTACGGATGTATGCTTTACCCTCGAAAGATTCTCGATAATATAATCCGCGATACTGTCTTTACAGAAAACACATGCCTCTTTTCCGGTCACAAGGATATCACCCAGCATTTCCCTTTTTATCCCCAGATTCATAAGGGCACCGAGGAAATCCCGGTGGTTAAGGTCATCCGCGAATTTGCTCATAACAGGCTTAACCGAAAGAATGGATATGGGAAAAGGCTGCTGAAAACCCAGGTCTTCCTCGTTTCCGAATCTTATCATCCTGCGTTCAGCGCCTTCATATCCGCCGTACAATTCGGGATGTGCATATCCCAATTCGTTTTCATGTTCCTTGAAGATCGTGATCTCACCTGCCGACAGGAAGTTCGTGAATGTATACTGGCCATTTCGGAAACTCCTGTCCGCAAGGTCCTTCAATCTGTTTATATCATCCATTGTCTGCTTTCGATGAGTCCCGGTTACTGTAGTCTTTCATATATCTGCTTTTTTACATTTGCAGTTCATCTGTAACTATCCCGTCTCCGGAATGTACGTATTCAAGCTGATCACCCATGATCTTCTTCATTTCTTCGAAAGCAGGAAGTCCGGTGCAATGGCAGGTGTAAAACCTTGTCGGATACTTACTCAGTTCTTCCGCAATAGCCTGTACTTCCCGAAGCTCATCCTCACGGTATTCACGCTTTAACATCAGATGAAAACCGCTGACAACAATATCAGGAGGACTTTCATATTTCTCTTCAAATGCATCAAGTATGCTCAAGATACCATTGTGAGCGCAACCGGACATTAACACCGTAAATTCTTTGTCTCTTATCACAAGAAAATGCTCGTGCTCAAAGCTGTCAGCTACAAATCCATCATCGGTTTTGATCAAAAGGCGCTTATTTGTAAACGGAAGCATATGAGTTCTTCGGCCGATCGTAAACACCTCCAGCTCATCATCTATCACATGCCCGCCTCGAATAAGTCTGACCTGCGGAAGCTTAAGTATATCTTTATCTATTCCTATGTATCTGTACCTGTCGCCTGCTGCCTGCTTTCCGTCATCTGCATAGTATTCCCCGCCTGCCGATTCCTGCATATAGATCACTGCCCGGTCATTGATGCCTGTAAAGGCCGTCAGACCTCCGGAGTGATCATAATGACCATGACTCAATATAACTGTATCTACAGCCTTCAGATCAACTCCGAGAATCCCGGCATTTTGAATAGAGCTGTCAGTCTGCCCAAGATCCAGTAAAACCCTGTGTTTGTTCGTCTCTATGTAAAAAGATAATCCATGCTCATATAAACATCCGGGGGTTCCTTCTGTGTTTTCAACCAGGTTTACTATTCTCAACAGGCTTTCTCCTTATGATGCTTCCATGTTATTCTCGGTTATTCTGGTGATATCCAGCAATCCTACGCCAAGGATAGGAAGTGCCGCATGCCGGTATCTGCGCCTGATATGGTCCAGACTTCGATACAGGCTCCGAAGACCATTTTGTCGATCGGACGCCTGCGTTTACGCAGGGATTCATTCTTAAGGACAACGATAACGACACCGATTGCCGCTGCCAGCTCCATATAGAAGGAACTGTAGAAAATGATCCAGTCAAATGTATAATTCCCCGTCGCTGTGCTTCTCCAGTATTATCAGGCCCTCTTCCAGGTCATTTCCGAGGATCTCCTGGATCTTCTCAAACTCATACTCCCTGTGAAGCCGGTCCATGGTCTTAAGCAGTTCCTTTTTTCCGTATCTGCGAGTGAAAAGGGCCATTGCTTTGACGGCATTCACATCGTCATATTCATAGAAACCTTTCCTGCATTCCCTCAGTTCATCACACTCGTAACAGCCGTCGAACCCCTTCTCAATGCAACAGGAGGTGTTCGGGCAGGTTCTGTCCGGATAACGGCATGCATCGGAGCATGTATTGTAGGCAGTACGGCATCCGCCGCACCACTCCTTTAAGAAGCAATGGTTACATGACAGGCCGCAGCGTGCGATCGGATCCACACCCTTTCGTGCTTTCTGACATAGTTTATTACTGATCCGGCACATTGCCTCTATATGCATGATCCAGTGTCTCGAGAAAGGCATTTTGATCAGTCCGCGAATGTCCTTCTCGCACCAGTAATCAACCAGCCAGACGGCAGCTTCGTTTGTACTTACGGAGCCGGTTTGAAGGATCCGGTTCCTGTCCTCTTCGGAAAACCGGCGCTTTAGATCCCTGTATGAAAGGCTGCGCAGCAGCTTGTTTGTCGAGTCCGTCACCGCTTTGCAGTATTCGAACAGTGCCTTTACATCCAGTTTCTTCGAAAACTCCGCAATCTCCTCTCCGTCCAGTTCATTGCCGGTGGTAATGATGGGACTGCCGGTCTTCTTCTGCCAGTCTCCTGCAAACAGAACCTGTTCATCGCACTTTATAAGGGTATGTGCAACGATATCCTCGATCCTGAAAATATGCCACATGGAATAGGCAAGGGTCTTGCTGTGATAGCCGTCTGCTCCCGCAAAGGGCATTTGGTAGTAAGCCTCTTCGGGATAACTGTTCACTATATACGATATCTGTGTGAGCAGATCATTCCTCAAGTCGAGCAGCACATCCACTCCCTCGGCAAAGGTCGCCTCCTTACCGATAAGAGCCTGCATCTTTTTATTCTTATCCGACCATTCTTTATTCATCTTCTATACCCCTGCATGCGCATATACTCTGACACTCCTGTGCCGGTCTTTCATTATCTTTCGTCAGATCACTGTCGCGAATACGCCTTCCAATGATGCGATAAAGGTTTTCTGGACAATCTCTGCAGGAATAGTCTCCCCATCTGTTTCCAGATCCATCGTCGCACAGGCATCCGCGACAAGCTTTACCTGATACCCGTAATCCATGGCCGCTCTGACCGTGGTATCCACGCACATATGCGTCATCATTCCGCAGACGATCAGCGTATCCACACCAAGAGATCTCAGATACTCATCAAGTTCGGTTTTCAGGAAACTGTTGGGATAATGCTTGACTATGACCCTGTCGCCGGCTTCGGGCCTGATCCGGTCGGATATCTCGGCGCCGGGTGTACTTTCGATAAAGAAATAGTCGTCCGGCGGATTGAAGTGCTGAATATATATGACCGGCCGGTCACACTCTCTGCTCTCGGCGATCAATTCCCTGATACGATCTTCAGCTTCATACGGGTTGTGCAGTTCATTGGTTCCGCCCGGGAAGTAATCGTTTTGAACATCTATGATCAGTAATGCTTCTTTCATTTCACACACCATAATGTATTTTCGCTGTTTTCATCTACGGTCTTAAAACCGGAATAGCCAATATAATAATATCATCTTTCTTATTTAATGGCGCCCTATATAGTACGTGTTTGTACATGAATGTGATATGGTGATTAAGGTTGATAACACTTGGATATCAGACAGAAATCATCCTGTGTCAGGAACAAGACCGCATATAACGAGTTTGAGACTTCGCTGCAGGAGATGTATATATTAAGAGTTGCGGGATCAGGTACGCGGGAATCTTCGCACCGGTTCGGGACCTGTTCTGGCTTCCGGAATATCGGAATATGATCCGGAGTCCGATACCCTGGTATCAGAGTTTTTTGACCGTGCAGACAAAGAGATGTATGAAGATAAGCAGGAACTGAAGAAGTAATACCCTCTCTCATATCCCTTTTATCCCTTCAGGTAAATCTCCCTCCGGGCGCTTGCCATGATATATGAGGCCTGAGCCTCAGCCGACGTACCGTCGGATATGAAGTCAGGGCATCCCGCCACATGGCGCAGGATCCCGTATTCATCTATGTCGTTTGTGACAGCTCCATACGCATTTTCCGCATACTGTCCGAATTCTTCGGGAACATATCCGTGAACAATCCCTCTGTATACTGCAGCAGCAAACATCATTGACGATGTTCCGTCCGTAAAGCTGTCATCCCCGTCAAGTATATCCGTAAATCTGCCGTCAGCAGGTTGATGCCGGTGCATGGCGCTGATGACTCTGATGAGCAGTGCGGTCAGTTCGGAGGCGATGTCTTTGCGTCCCTTCCCATCCGCTTCTTCGATCACTCTGGCAAGTCCCATTACAGCCCATCCGTTACCGGTGGCCCAATGAACCTTACGAACGAATCTTCCGTCACTCACATCCACTATGTGATAAAACAGATCATTCTCATCATCAAACAGATGACGGACATAGCCTTTTATCTGGGAATACGCCTCATCCAGCTCGCCCATGACTGCAAGAAACGGCGGAACCATATACATCCCGTCGATCCATAGCTGATATTTTGAAAAACCTTCAAAAAAGGAAGTATTGTTATGACATATCACTCCGTCAGCCGTTCTCGGAGCATCGTTTAAGAGATATTCCAGCATCCTTTTTGCGCCGTTTATAAAGAAGAGATCACCTGTCTTCTCAAAAGCACGAAGACAGACCTCCCCGTTAGCTGCGGGATCAGACACTTCCTCTCCCCCTCCTGCCATGGCCAGCCTTCCCTCTCTGTCCATCCGCTTAACTGCATCATGAGCCATCGGGATCCACAGATCGTCCCGTCCGGCTTCATACAGAGCCTGGGCACAAACACCCTGCTCCCACGGATATCTTTGCATGGCGAGCATTGCCTTGATCACTCTGTCCAATGCTCCGTCCTGTAACCCCGTATTCTTCTCCATGATTCAACCCAGATTATCGAATTCTTTAGCGATATCGATCATGAACGCAGCATCCTCTTTGGTCACGTAATTCATGTTGCGCTGTAATCTGATACCGGCGTCAGCGGCTCTTTTGATCATTCTTCTGACCAATGTGCGCATTTCGGGCGTGAACGGTTTGAACAGATTGCTCGAGATGGTCATCTTCCTGCAGCCGACTTCAGCAGCTGTATCGACGAAGCCGTCAACATCGGCTTCATTGTCATTGAGACCTTCCAGAAATATATACTTAAGAACAAAACCCTCAACATTCTTAAGCTCATAACGCTTAATGTTGTCTATGACTTTATCGAATGTATCCAGTCCTTTAACTTTATGATACGTTTCACGGGTACCGGCATCCAGGGATATCTGAACCTTCAATGCGCGTCCCGTCTTCAGGAACTCGGCAAACTTCTCCCTGTATATGGATCCGTTTGTCAAAAACGACGCCTTCCAGGGCATACGCAGCAGTATATCCATCACTTCATCGCAATCCTTGTTTGCGGTGAACTCTCCGTTGGATATATTGAGTTTGAGTTCCGCTGTGTTATACTCGGGCATCTGAGACAGCTGCTCGATAACTTCATACGTTGTAAGTCCCTCTTTATCTTTTGCAGGATCGTTAAGGAACTTCTCCGCAAAGCAATATACGCATTTATAGTTGCATACGTCTCCGGGCTGACAGGATCCGAAATTGACCGTGTCAAGTTTGACGGTCTTATGCCAGAAATCATAGACCAGGTGCGGACAGTTCATACAGCCGTTCGGCCTGTCGTTTCTGATATCGTCAAGCAGCTTCGTCTCGAATGACTTCCACTGATCCAGGCGTTCTTCTACGGTCCCTTCCGCTTTCACCGAAGGGTATTTGCTTACGATACAGCAAGGTGAAAAGTTGGATGCCCTGTAGCTGATAAAGTGTCCGAGAAAGCTGCACCCGGGACGGTACTCCAGATCCGCTTCAAAAAAATGAACATCTAAGGGATCCACCCTCTTACCGAGCATACGGGCGGTATTGATCGCCTTGGAAAACGTTACCCATATGACAGGTTCCGGATATCTCGAGAGTGCTTCATCCACAGTAACGACTTCATACCTGTCAAACAGCTTACGGTCACGATATTCCTCTACGACCTCAGGCTTTTCTATCATAAGAAGGGGCTCTCCGCCCGAGATCTGTATATACTGATCCATCTTGCGGGAAAGTCTCCCGGATATGCCATAGTACAGAATCGGTTTATCCATTACGCTGTATCCTCAAATGAGTCCTTTATTTCATGGTCACGAGTTCGTACTCGCGGGTGCCTATACCTATCTTCTCCGCATGCTCCAGAGTTTCAGCCCACGAAACATTGGGATTACTGTTATGCCAAACGTCGCCATGATCATGGAAATGCTCACTCGCCCTGTTATCGCCGAGCTGACTGTTTCTGATCGGCTCCGCCTTCTGACACAGATCCACACACGCCTGATCCAGAGCTACGGGATCAAATGAAGCGAGCATACCTATGTCCGGCAGGATCGGGGCATCATTCTCCCCGTGGCAGTCACAGTTCGGAGAAACATCCGTGATCAAACTGATATGGAAGTTCGGGCGTCCGCTGACGACCGCTGCAGTGTATTCTGCCATCTTTCTTCCGAGCATCTGCGGAGCGTCCCAGTTATTGTTTTCTATCGCATCGAAGGCACATGCACCTATACAGCGTCCGCACCCCTTGCACTTATCAGGATCTATCCATGCCTTATTACCGTCATAACTGATAGCATCGGATCCGCATTCCTTTGCGCAGCGGCGGCATCCCCTGCACATATCCGTGATAACATGCGGCTGACCGCTGTTATGCTGCTGCATCTTGCCTGCACGGCTTCCGCAGCCCATACCTATATTCTTGATCGCACCGCCGAATCCGGCCTGTTCATGGCCTTTGAAGTGGTTGAGCGAGATCACGATATCGGCGTCCATAACTGCTCTTCCGATATACGCTTCCTTGCAGTATTCGCCGTTTGGTACGGAAACGGCTATATCATCTGTTCCGCGCAGGCCATCGGCTATGATGATCTGGCATCCTGTAGTTATTGTATTGAATCCGTTGATGTTGGCACAGTCCATGTGCTCTAGTGCATGCTTACGGCTTCCCGGATACAGAGTATTACAGTCAGTCAAAAAAGGTAATCCACCCTGTTCCTTGATCACGTCAGCAACCGCTTTGGCGTAATTAGGCCTCAGATATGCAAGATTACCCAGCTCTCCGAAATGCATCTTGATTGCTACGAACTTACCGTCCATATCGATCTGACCGATACCGGCAAGTCGTATCAGTTTCTGAAGCTTAGCCGTCAGGCTTACTCCCAGTACTGTCCTGAAATCGGTAAAATAGACTTTTGATCTCTCCATATAAATCTCCCCTGCGAGTCTATGGACGCAGTCTTACTTCGAGTCTGACCGGATTATGGTCGGAACATTCAAAGCCTCTGTCGATCACCTCTACAGACTGTACTTCCACGTTATCCGATACTACAAAACCATCTATGATATATACCTGTGAAGACTCATAATCCTCAAACGGTTCTTCCAGCGATCTGCATGACGGCACATTATCGGCAACGGCGAGTTTAAACCCAGCCGGTATATCACTGAGCATGATCTCGCCCGGAAGCCAGCCGGTCTCTGACAGGATCGGAGGATTGTCATTCACCTCAAATTCCTGATTAAAGTCTCCTCCGACTATTACGTAATTGCCTTTTGCATACTCCTCGTCGATCAGGTCGCAGAGCACATTCATCTGCATATCACGCTTCTCCTCATCCGTATATGCCTCCAGATGAAGGTTCACAAGTACAAGCTCCCTGTCGGAATCCTGCACGGGGATGCGCTCTACGAGCAGACATCTCTTGAGATATCCCATCGACATATACCAGGGCGCCGTATCGGGAAGTGCGTATCTTACGGCGTCACCGACATTCAATCCGGTATAGGTGACCAGACCGCTGTATACCTTGCCTATGGGCGGGATCGGATAGGG
The DNA here is from genome assembly GCA_017620155.1 of Lachnospiraceae bacterium. Classification (GTDB taxonomy): domain Bacteria; phylum Bacillota; class Clostridia; order Lachnospirales; family Lachnospiraceae; genus XBB2008. The sequence goes on from JAFZQY010000104.1 coordinate 10,651, forward strand.
AACGAACGAGACCTTATAATTGCATGCAAAAGCAGACGGCTTACCGATCGATGAAGCCAGATATGCAACCTCGTTATTGTTATATGACCTGCGTGAATCGATATCAGCCTCCTGAACAAAGACGATATCGCAATCCTCCCCGTTGATCACGGAAGCAATTCCCGAGAGATTCTCCATGACCTTATCGGAAGACTGGGGCAGGACGCCCTCGCCGCCGTCCATAAAGAAGTCTTCTTCCTTATTGTAGCCGGCGTATCCGATATTAAATGTCAGTATGCTGAGCTCATCACCTGCACTGACCGTCTGGGAGCCGGAATTAAAATCAACCTGCTCTTCCGCATCCGGTGAATACATGGTGATCCTCAGATATACCACGAATAAGACCGGGATCAGGATTATGATCCCCAATATGATACCGATTATCTTAAGTACTTTCTTCATTACATATGATCCGCCGCTTTAGTTTATTGATTCAGACTGCTGCAAGTGCCTGTGCAAGGTCATCTATCAGATCCTGCTTATCTTCCAGACCGCATGACATACGGATCAGGCCGGCAGGAATACCTGCATCAGCCAGCTGCTCATCAGTCATCTGGCGGTGAGTGCTCGTAGCGGGATTCAGACAGCATGTACGTGCATCGGCCACATGGGTCTCTATAGCTGCTAGCTTCAGATTCTTCATGAACTTCTCTGCAGCGGCACGTCCGCCGGCCAGCTCAAAGCTCACAACTCCGCAGCCGCCGTTCGGCAGATACTTCTGTGCGATCTCATAGTACTTATCAGACTTAAGTCCGGAATAGCTTACGTGTGTCACCTTAGACTGTGACTCCAGGAATTCAGCGACCGCCTGACCGTTTTCCACATGTCTGGCCATACGTACGTGCAGTGATTCCAGACCCAGATTCAACAGGAAAGCATTCTGCGGCGACTGTATACATCCGAAGTCTCTCATGAGCTGGGCGGTACATTTGGTTATGAATGCTCCTCCCTGTCCGAACTTCTCGGCATAGGTAATGCCGTGGTAGGAATCATCGGGGGTGCACAGTCCGGGGAACTTGTCCGCATGAGCCATCCAGTCAAACTTACCGGAATCTACTATTGCACCTCCGACAGCTGCTCCGTGTCCGTCCATGTACTTGGTCGTTGAGTGCGTAACGATATCAGCTCCCCATTCTATGGGTCTGCAGTTAACGGGAGTCGGGAATGTATTATCTACAATGAGCGGTACACCGTGCGCATGAGCCACACGGGCGAATCTCTCTATGTCGAGAACGGTAAGTGCGGGATTCGCTATGGTCTCTCCGAACATCGCGCGAGTGTTATCGCGGAATGCTGCATTGAGTTCCTCTTCCGTCGCATCGGGTGTGACAAATGTCACATCAATTCCCATCTTTGCCATGGTTACGGCAATCAGATTGAATGTTCCTCCGTATATGGAAGATGAGGCTACGATGTGTGAACCGCATTCGCATATATTAAACAGAGCAAAGAAATTCGCAGCCTGTCCCGAACTGGTAAGCATAGCTGCAGTACCTCCCTCCAACTCGGCGATCTTGGCTGCCACAAAATCATTGGTAGGATTCTGCAGACGCGTATAGAAGTATCCGCTGGCCTCAAGGTCAAACAGCTTACCCATATCCTCACTCGTATCATACTTGAATGTAGTAGACTGTATGATCGGTATCTGTCTGGGTTCTCCGTTGCCCGGGGTATATCCGCCCTGTACACATCTGGTATTGATTCTGTAATCGCTCATGTCGTTCTCCTTTTCAGATTAGTATCTTCATAAGTATAGCATAATCATACGGTGCTGAGAATAGGATCGAGCAGGGAAGATGCAATAAAAAAGCACCCGGAAAATTATATTCCGGGTGCCTGTCAGATCTGATGTCCGGGAGATTATGCGTTCATCTGAGCTGCTACTTCAGCTGCAAAGTCTTCGTTCTTCTTCTCCATACCCTCGCCTACCTCGAAACGGATGAACTTGGTAAGCTTGAGATCCTTATTAACGGTAGCAAGGTACTGTGCTACAGACTGCTTGCCATCCTCTGCTCTTACATATACCTGATCAAGGAGAACCACGTCCTTAAGGAGCTTGTTCACACGACCCTTGATGATGCCGGCCTTAACCTGCTCAGGCTTTGCAGCTTCCTTGGGATCTGCATCCATCTGAGCCTTGAGGATCTCAGTCTCATGATCGATATAAGACTGATCAACATCGCTGTCTGCGATGAACTTGGGGCTCATGGCTGCGATCTGCATAGCTACGTTGGTAAGTGCTTCCTCAACAGAAGCATCATTGCCTGCGCCGTCAGCAGCAACTACAACGCCGATACGTCCGCCGCCGTGAAGATAAGATACCACACAGTCACCGGAAGCCTTCTCGAATCTTCTGATGGAGAGTTTCTCACCGATGGTAGCTGTCTTCTCAACCAGGATATCCTTAACTGTCTTGGAGGCATCCTCGTTCCACTTCTCCTCAAGCAGTGCGTCAACATCAGCTGCACCTGAAGCAAGTGCCTGCTTTGCAACGCCCTCAACGAAGCTCTGGAATACCTCATTCTTAGCTACAAAGTCTGTCTCGGAGTTAACCTCAACTACTGCAGCTGTCTTATCGTTATCTATAGCTACGCGGCAGATACCCTCAGCAGCGATCCTGCCGGCCTTCTTCTCAGCCTTGGCAGCTCCGCTCTTTCTGAGCACCTCGATAGCTTCTTCCATATTACCGTCTGTCTCGGCAAGTGCCTTCTTGCAGTCCATCATACCTGCGCCTGTAGTCTCACGCAGTTCCTTGACCATGGATGCTGTAATCTCAGCCATATCTGTATCCTCCTAATCGTGTATCTTATTCTTCCTCAGCAGCTACTTCTTCGATGTCCTCTGCCTCTGCAGCTTCAGCATCGCCTGCCATCTCATCAGCGGTTACCATCTCTTCGCCCTGGTTAGCCTCGATGACTGCATCAGCCATCTTGGATGTCAGAAGCTTAACCGCACGGATAGCATCATCATTGCCGGGGATCACGTAATCGAGCTCCTCGGGATCGCAGTTGGTATCACCGATACCGATCAGTGTGATACCGAGTGAGTGAGCTTCCTGTACACATATATGCTCTTTCTTGGGATCTACTACGAAGATAGCATCGGGAATACGGGTCATATTCTTGATACCGCCGAGGTTCTTCTCAAGCTTCTCCCACTCCTTACGAAGCTGTACAACCTCTTTCTTGGGAAGTACATCGAATGTTCCGTCCTCAGACATTCTCTCGATAGCCTTGAGTCTGTCCACACGTGAACGGATGGTGCGGAAGTTGGTCAGCATACCGCCGAGCCATCTCTCATTAACATAGAACATACCGCAACGCTCAGCTTCAGTCTTAACCGCATCCTGAGCCTGCTTCTTGGTACCTACAAAAAGGATGGTACCGCCCTGGGAAGCAATGTCGAATACCGCATTGTATGCCTCATCAACCTTGCCTACAGACTTCTGCAGGTCGATGATATGGATCCCGTTACGCTCGGTAAAGATGTAAGGAGCCATCTTAGGGTTCCATCTGCGGGTCTGGTGTCCAAAGTGAACACCTGCTTCCAGTAACTGTTTCATTGATACTACACTCATTTCAAAACCTCCATCTGGTTGAACTTCCGTGCATCTAACCCTTGAAGCTTATCAGGCACCATACGGAAATATGCACGTGTTTATTTGCCGCATACGCAGTCTAATCTTTCGCATGAAAAAGGACATGCGAAGCGCATGCCCAACTATAATACTACTAATATATGCAGAAATCAATACATTATCGGCAGTTTATGCGTATTTTATCTGCCGGTGATCATCCGGGCGATCTCGTCATCGCTCATACCGGCACTGATGGTATATGTACCGGTGCGCAGAACCCTGTCATATCCGTGTGAACACAGAAAACGGTCATATTCCGCAGCCGATGATACGATACCCGCATCCGCGAGCTTGCGGGCCACTCTGTCAGATGAATCTCCCGAGGATATGGTAATGGTACCTGCTCCTGAATCCGCAGCTGCGGGAGCTTCGATCTCAGGTTCTTCCGTTACATCGGTAATGACTGCAGCCGAATCATCCTCAGTCGGATAGTCCAGCACGGGATCATCATATACATCCGTGGATATCTCAGCCGTGGTATCCTCAAGCAGTGCGGAAGCATCGGCTATGACATCATCAGCAGACTCCTCCGGCTCCGTGACGGCATCCTGCCCCGGCGCTTCAGTAACTTCATCAGTGCTTTCTGCGGGCTCGGAATCAGATGTGACATCCGTCACATTATTCTCGTTGTTATCTATCTCAGCCAGCATTTCTTCAGTACTCGGTATCTCTTCGATCAGTCTGGTCGAACCGTCAACCATACCGAGTTCAGCGGCACGCTCCTTGATCTGCGCGTCGCTCATGGTGCCGTCTTTATGCCGATAGTTGTGTATACCCAGTATAAGGGCTGTAACTATAAGTCCCAGGCCTAAGCCTCTCAAATAGTATTTCAGATTCATATCACTGCCCCTTAAACAGATCTATGACCAGCTTGACTTCGCCTATGCCCAGACCCAGTTCCTTGGCTATTGCCATATTGGACTTACCTGCCTTATGCAGTTCCAGAATACGGTCATTACTGTTTCGACTTCCGGGGGATCTGGGGCTGAATGAAATCTCGGGGCCGTCTGCCTCTATCTCATCATCATCGGAGTCATCGAAGTCCTCCCACTCATCCTCCATATAGTCTTCATTCGGATCCTCTTCCTCAGGTTCTTCCTCATTCAGAGGAACGGGGATCACGGGTTCGTTCTTTACTACGGGTACAGGCTTGGTCCTTGTACGCGATCTGCTCTGAGTCTCTGTCTTGACAGGCTGAACCGGTTCGGAAACCTCAACTTCGTTTTCTATCCTTGCAACGAGCGGAGCCAGATTCTCCTCTGCAGCCTTTACCTTTTCATCCACTTCCGTAGCGGTACGGGTTGCTTCGGCTACTGTCTCCTTGAGGTTCTCATGCTTATCATTGAGCATGTCATACAGGAATACGACCTCTTCATGGCTCTTATTGATCTGATCCAGAACAGTATCCGAGTATTCGCTGACAGCCATCATCTTCTCGTTGCTGAGCCTGTCCATGCTCCTCTCGGTCTTCTCGATGGCATACTGAACGGTCTCGTCAACGATGTCATCTATACGGCCTTTGACCGCATTGACCTCTTCAGATACCATCTCATGAACCTGGTCTCTGGAGAATGTCTCTATGGATTCGTCTTCGTCCTTACGGGCGGGGATCACATATCCCGCTATAAGGAGCGCTATTCCAAGCGCTCCGATAATAATCTCTAATATCATATCCTGTCCTGTCAACCTGAAATATCTATGTGTTCTACAGCCTTAAGCAGAACCTTGCCGTCTCTGGCCCGCGCCTCTCTGGCTTCACGTCTGCGGGCACCGCCGTCCCCGGTATACTGATTACTGCCCTGATCGGACGCATCCTGCTCATTGCCGCTGCGGTTGCTCTGCTGAGTACCCGATACACGGCTGAACTGGCGTACCTCCTCCGAATGCCTGGTAGTCTGGATATTGGCCTGGGCTACATCATCCCTTGAGTCTTCCTGATGCTTGACTGTTGAGTAATCCTGAGTACGGAGAATCTGCCCCTGCATCTCTATAGCACCTATTGCCATAGTCTTCCCTCCATATCACAGCCTGATTTTACTCGTATGCTGTCAGTTTAACATCTCCGCGTAGCTTAACAAACTTGCAATACTTGGCCGGAGTCTTAACGGACATGGATACATCCGATATGCATACTCTTGCTCCGGGATAAACGGTTCCCTTAACTCTGACTTCTGCCGGTGTATCTACGTTATATACATTTTCGAGCTCGGCCAGCTTAACCATTACGGATGCCAGTTCTTCATCTGTTGTCTTCTGAACAGTCATCAACTGGGATACATATTTCTTCTGCTCATCCGTCAGCGCTGCTCCTGCTCTGACCTTCATTGCCATATTGTTCAATACGGGCATGATCTGATCCAGAGTTTTCTGTTTCTCGGCTGCCTGATTCCTGAGATCAGCTATCTCTCTCTTGATCGCCGGAGAAAGTCCGACCTCGACTATCGTATCGTTAGCCATCTCTGATCCGAGATTCTTAACCTCTATCATACCTCCGGCAGTGGCATGTCCGCCTGACAGGACACCCTTTCGTCCGTCAACGATGATATCGCCTGTCGCAGATACGGTTGAATGCATAATCGCTTCTGCCTGTATATATCCTCCGGCGGTAGCGTTCACGTTCTCCAGATACTTGGCTATGATATTACCGCCGGCCTTAAGTACGGCCTTGCCCATGCCGTTAACGCCTCGGGCAACTATGATATTGCCGCCGGCCTCAACATAAGCGCCTTCAATAACACCATTGACGGTCACATCGCCCTTGACCCTGACTTCAAAGTTAGTGTCTATGTTACCTGATATGACTACGCTGCCGTCAAAATCGATATTACCGGTGGATGTGCTCACCTCTTCAAAGGTAAGTGAATTATTAACAAATACCTGATCTCCGACCAGAGTGACATTACCGTTAACTTCTGATATCAGTGAGGTTCCGTCATCGCTGACGTGCATATTTGCACCGTACTTGAACTTCACATCCTTTGGATCTCTGGAGCGCACGATGGAGCCGTCCAGTGCGGTACCGTCGCTTCCCTTGGATGAAGGATGAAGTTTTGCGATCTCCTGTCCCTCAGCCACAGCCTGAAGCACGTTCAGATGGAAGAAGTCCACACTTCCGTCCTCAAGCATCGTCGGACGGGTCTTCTTATCCGTATTGAAAAGATACTCTATATATCCGTCCTCGCTCTCGCCGGGAGCCTTTCCCTCTGCTATGAGTATATCCTCGCAGTATCTGGGGTTAGCTACTATATCGGCAATTACATCATCTTTAAGTCCGAACTTTACGCCTTTGGATGCCAGGTCATTTCTGATATCAGATTCATCCAGATTGGTTCCGCCGACTCCGGCGCTGAACAGTCTGATCACAGCCTGCATTTTGTCCGGAGATATCGTGATCTCGGAAGATTCTGATACAGGTGCCGAAGGTGTCATGTTCAGCGTTACGGTATTATCCTTTGTAACGGCCGCATCTATTGCCTTGCCGAGACTGCCGGGATCATACTGTATGCCCTTGCCTGTCAGATATGATATTACTTCGCCTGTTTTAACCGGAGTGCCGCCGTCTTTGGGTGCAAAGAGTTCCAGATTGGTAGAAGTGGCGGTAGAAGATATCCTAAAATACCCGTTCATTGTTAACCCCCAATGCTATTATATGTTTTCCGTCAGAATGTTCATGTATCTGCCCAGTTTCTTCTGAAGCTTCTGAAGAGCTTTACTGTGTAACTGGGATGCTCTTGATTCGGAAACATTCATGATGTCACTGATTTCCTTTTGGGTCAGATCTTCATAGTAGTATAGGAGTATGACCTGCTGTTCCTTCTCAGTAAGCGTCTGTAGAGCCTCTGCAAGCATCTGCTTGAGTTCTTCTTTTTCGATAGCCTCCTCGGGACCGTCGATATGGCTGTTGCCGTATCTGTCACTGGAAATGTCACTGCCGGACTCGGTAAACTCATCCAGAGAGATGACACCGGTCACCTTCATCTGGGACTGCCAGTCCGTATATTCGTCATCCGTGAGTCCGAGTTTCTCGGCTATCTGTTCATCGCTGGCTGTCTTGCCTGTAGCAAGCTCTATCTCATGTATAGCCGCATCTATCTGCCTCTGACGCTGGCGGACAGTACGCGGTATCCAGTCCATCTTACGTATCTGATCGAGAATGGAACCTCTGATACGCAGCGATGCATAGGTCTCAAACTTGACATCCTTAAGCATGTCAAACTTGTCGATCGCATCAATCAGGCCGAAAATGCCATAACTGCACAGATCGTCATACTCCACGTTGTATCCCAGATACATGGAGAGACGACCGGCGACCAGTTTAACTAACGGTGCATATTCCAGTATTAGCTTTTCTCTGATTTCAGGGGCTCCGGTACGTTTATAATCGTCCCACAACCTCTTGCGACCGTTTTCATCCATTCTCTTCGGCCTTTACGTCCTCTGAATTCGCCAAACCTCTGTTGATCACTTCTCCTTCATCGGACACGTTTGTTTCGTTTTCTGCTGCAAAGCGCTCAAACATATATTGAATGAGGCTTCCAATCATCCATGATACAAGCAATATCACGAGGAGCCATATCAGCATACGTTTGTTTTCGAACTTCATCAAAAACATCGTAATACTTGCTATCGCTCCTACTACAAGCACGAAGCCGGGCGTGATCAGCCGGCGCTTTCTGCGTCTGCGATACAGTTCCTGCCTGCGCTTTTCTTCTTCTTTCTGCCTGCGTTTTTCCTCTTCAAGCTCGGCTATCCGCAGGAGTTTTTCTTCTTCACGTTCTTTGGCGGTCTTCGGTCTGGATACATCGACTTCTATATGAGTCTGACTGTTATCACGGTTAGCTTCCGCATTCTCTCCGGCGCGGTCACGATCATCCGCACGGCCTCCGGATTCACCCTGTATTCGGTCATCTCTGGTATCGTCAGCCATCAGTCCACCTCAGATCATCAGATCGTCTTATCCGGTTTACCTACGGAGCGGATAACAAAATCACCGGTCTCGGGATAAAAGATAACCGTACGACCGTAATTGAGTCCAGTATCCTCTGCAAGTATCGGAATGTGATGCTGTGCGAGTTTCTTTTTGACCGCCTCGACATTACGGTCACCGACACGCATCATCTTGTCATTAGTGGTATGTGCAAACATCTGGGCTCCGCCTGCGATCTTCGCAACAAGCTTAGCCTTATTACATCCCTTTCCGACCATGCGTTTTATAAGCTCATCGACTCCGGTGTCTGCGAACTTGGGAATGTTAACCGGTCCGTTTGAGTTTATAGCGGTTGAATCCGGTAGCATCACATGTGCCAACCCTCCCCAGGGTTTTCCCGGTTCTCTTAAGGCTACTCCCACACACGATCCAAGCCCCAGCGTCGTGATACCGTCAGGTGCCTGGCAGAGGTTGAGATCAGCCATACCTACTTTAACTATTTCAGCCATTACATCAACTCCAAGTAATCAATTACAAAGAGGATATTCCAAGTGCCTTCAGGATTGTTCCGTATGACTCAACATCGGGAAGCAGAATGAAAAATCCGTCTAATTCAACTTCATCAAAGAAATTATTCTTAATAAGCAATATCTGATCGCCCTGGATACCGAACTGGATAGCAGGCACGCTTAAGATAGCACCGGCCATATCTACCGTCAGATCGGGTGTCGAGGGATAAATGCACAGATTGGTAAGTCCGGAAAGCGCATTCAGATACGCACCGGTGATGATGTTACCAACCTCTCGCAGCGCAGAAAGCTCCATCTCGTTGAAGTCTTCGCCCGGCTGGGAAGCTCCCATACCCATCATAAGCTTATTGGTCAGATGACGGGCGCCTTCCTTCTCGATCATGAACATGATACTTCCGGTGATGTCACCCTCCACGCCGAGCAGAATGCCGACCATGATCAGTTCTTCACCGCCCACGATCTCTCCGACATCCTTAAACTCCAGAAGTGAAACCTGGGGAACCGACATGTCGACCTTGGTTCCGAGCATCTGTGCAAGTGCCGTAGTCGCATTACCGGCCCCAATATTGCCTATTTCTTTTAAAACGTCAAAATACATGGAATTGACGTCGTTCAAAGACATAGTATCAGCCATTTAGTCTCTCCTTTAAATCTGCTCGTTGATCAGAGCGTTAAGATCAAGTATGGAGATCAGTCCGTCATTAGACTTACCGACGCCCTGTACAAAAGCTCCGTCCTGCTTCTGATCAGCTACCTTCTCTATGGATTCCGTATCGAGAGTAACTACCTCGTTAACTGCATCTACGATGAATCCGATATAACCCTGCTGCTCGAATTTCAGGATAATGATCCTGGTGGCACTGGTCTCCACATCGGGTTCGAGTCCCATCTTGATACGGGTACTCATAACGGGTACCACTTCACCACGCAGATTGATAACGCCCTTGATATACGGAGCAACCTCGGGAACTCTGGTCATCCTCTGCATACGAACGATATTATCAACATAACTGATGTTTATGCCAAATCGTTCCTCACCCAGTTTGACAACGATATACTGGATACTGGTTCTTACGGTTGACAGTTCATCCATTATTGTATCCTCCTATCTATCAGATCAGTACATTTGCATCAAGGATCAGAGCGACTTCGCCGTCACCGAGAATCGTTGCACCGCTTATAACCTTGCATCTGTTGATATACTTGCCGAGTGACTTGATAACCACTTCCTGCTGGCCTATGAGTTGATCAACTACAAGACCTGCAAGCTTATCACCCTTCTTGACAATGACTACGATGATATGCTCGGGATCTTCCTCATCAAGACGAGGAGCATCGAGAACTTCATGCAGATCGATCAGAGGGATAACAGTGCCTCTCAAGTGGATAACTTCCTTATTCTCAACAAGCTTGATGCTGCTTCTGGAGATATTCTCTATGGTCTGGATGGATCCGAGTGATATAGCATACTTCTCACCACCGACAGTAACCATGAGAGCCTGAATGATAGCCAGAGTCAGAGGAAGTCTGATCGTCCATGTGGAACCTTCGCCCAGTCTGCTCTTAACTTCAACTTCACCGCTTAAGGATTCGATCTTGGACTTAACAACATCCAGACCTACGCCTCGGCCGGATACATCGGATACAACCTTGGCAGTAGAGAATCCGGCGTTGAACAGAAGATCGATGATCTCCTTCTCGCTCATGTTATCACCCTGCTCGGGAGTGATAACGCCTCTCTCTATGGCTTTAGCCTTAACAGCCTCGGTATCGATACCGTTACCGTCATCTCTTACCTCAATGATAACGTTGTTTCCTTCCTGATAAGCATCAAGGAATATGGAACCAACCTCAGGCTTACCTCTCTCCTTACGTATCTCGGCTGACTCAAGACCATGATCGGCCGAATTACGGAGCAGGTGCATCAGAGGATCACCAATCTCATCCACAACGGTACGATCCAGCTCGGTATCCTCACCGGACATGTACAGTTCCATCTTCTTACCAAGCTTCTTGGACAGATCTCTGATCATACGAGGGAACTTGGATACAACGCTCTCGATAGGAACCATTCGAACCTTCATAACCGACTCATGAAGGCTGGTAGTTACTGATTCAAGATACTCAACCTGATCGGTGATGGCGGAATTGATACGATCCTCGGTACTTCCGCTTGCAGCTACCAGTGAGTTCTTTGCGATGATCAGCTCGCTGACAAGATTCATCAGGACATCGAGTTTCTCGATATCCACACGAACAGTCCTGTTAACAACAGGCTTGCCGACGGGCTTCTTGTCTGCCTTGGCAGGTGCTGCTCCGGCAGGTGCGGGTGCATTGCTCTTGGCAGGAGCTTCTGTATGCTCCTCAGCCTTATCAGCAGCTGCCTCTGCCTCTGCAGGTGCAGTCTCATCTTCCTCATCGGACTCTATCTCTGTGCTGTCCAGATCGAGCACGCCGCCGGTAACCGACTCTATCTCGGATACTGCGGAAGCTGCGCTGATGATCTGATCCAGCGGCTTGTCTGAAATAGTAATGAGAGAGAATTCAAAATCAAACTTCTCATCCTCAATATCCTGGGTGGAAGGATCGGATATGATGACTTCGCCCAGTTCCTCAACTGCCTTGAATACAAGGAATGCTCTTGCTGCCTTCAGTATGCATGACTCCTGAACCTTCACGGTCAGACCGTAAGGAGTCTTGCCCTGCTTAAGAGCCTCACCGAGGACAGTAGTCTCACTGTCACCCAGCTTGATATGCTTCCAGGATTCATCGCCTGATGCTGCAGCTGCCTCGGGAGCCTTCTTCTCTTCTTCGGCTTTCTTCTCTTTGGGAGCATCGCCGGATCCGCCCGATCCGCCGTTTAAGATATCGTTCAGCGCTTTGATCAGGTTCTCATTGGTCTCTGAACCCTCATCAGAGCTCTCGCGGATATTGTTCGTATATGCTTCCAGAGCATCCAGGCACTGGAAAAGAACATCTATCATGTCGGACTTGATCTTGATATTACCGTTTCTCACTTCGGAGAACACATTCTCCATATCGTGTGTCAGGTTCTGCATGTTCTTGTAACCCATGGTACCTGCCATACCCTTAAGCGAATGTGCGGCACGGAATATCTCGTTGATAGTGTCCTCGTTCTCCGGCTCCTGCTCTAGGATCATGATCTGATCGCTCAAGCTCTGGAGATGTTCGCCGGCCTCATCCAGAAAAATGTCCAAATATTGACTTACATCCATTTGGTTCCACCATTCCTTTCTTTATTATCGTACGCCCACGTTCATAACGATTTCCTGCGCTATCTGATCGAGAGGTACCTGCTGGTCCGAGAGTCCCTGCTTAACCGCTGCCTTCGGCATGCCGTATACTGCGCAGGTGTTCTCAGTCTGTGTTATGACATGTACCTTTTTCTTCTCTTTCAGATGAACAATACCTTCTGTTCCGTCTGCTCCCATGCCTGTCATGACTACACATACGATCTCATTTACCTTGGACGATGCCAATGATTCATACATATAGTTGGCACAGGGCTTAACTCCCTCTCTGGTAGGTTCATCGGTGTAATGAATGGAATACTTGCTTGCCATCGTCAGGATGTTCATGTGCTTTCCTCCCTGCGAGATATACACATGCCCCGGCTCCAGCACGTCCCCTTCTTTGGCTTCGGTAACAGTCACCTCACTGAGTGAATTCAGACGATCCGCCAGTGAAGCGGTGAACCCGACCGGCATATGCTGTACGAGAACTACGGGAGCTGCAAGATTACCCGGCAGATTCGGTATCACGGACTGCAGTGCCTTGGGGCCTCCTGTTGAAGAAGCTATCGCCACTATCTTCTGGCTGGAGGCTACTACGGTCTTTTTGCTCACAAGTTCAACGACTTTACGTGTAGTCTTGATGGAGTCCATCGTGATGGCCGGTCCGAATGAAGGGATCCTGGACATGCACACACTCTCGAGAGTTCTGAGCATACGCTTCTGGAAATCAGCTTCCTTACAGTCAAATGCGTTGCTCGGCTTATGTATGAAGTCCAGTGCTCCCAGATCCAGTGCATCAAGAGTGACCTTTGCGCCTTCCATGGTATCTGTAGACGCCATCATGACCCTGACGTTGATCTTATTCTTGTGAAGCTCTTTCAGAAGGGTGATTCCATCCATCTGCGGCATATTGACGTCAAGGACCACTGCATCGTATGTATTCTTCTGCAGTTTCTCAAGAGCCTCTACGCCGTTGTTTGCCCGATCTTCTACATGAAATTTGGGATCTGAATCAATTATATCACCAAGCACCCTTCTCATGAGTGCAGAGTCATCTACGAGTAATATTTTTTTCATGCTACATCCCCTTTTCCTTATGTCTGCTCTTGCGTTCCTCGTTAAAGATATACTTGATTATCTCCTCACGATCATCCACATCCATGTTAACGTACTGAACACGGTGTTCGTATACGCCCGGCCTGTTCTCCAGTTCATAAACGGACAGCACCTTGCCTACCAGGCTGTAGTGCTTCTGCTCTCCGTCCACGACCAGATTATAGTTACAGAGGATCATGCTTCCCTTCTCATATTCCAGATTGGAAACAAACCTGAGTCCGCCGCCGCTTATATCCACGATAACGCTCCTCTTTAAGGGAAGCTCGGGCTGAAGCGTATTATGCGAATGGTTGAGAGCATCGATTTCTTCCTTGAGAAGCTCACGTGAATTCATTTCAAGTGCACAGCTGAATCTGTAGAACTCTCTGCGCTGGTATTTGCGGAGGTTGGTCGTCAGATCCAGTGCGAGAACATAGATGTTGTTATCCCTGTATCTGTCCACAACCTTGGCCAGACACTGATACAGACCGTTATCGGTATAGAAGCACAGCTCATACTCTCCGTCTACGGGAAGGAGTATCAGTTTGGTCTGCTCCATGGGCATCAGAAGCTCTATACGCTCATCGGAGATTATGTCATACACCTTGGTCGTGTAGACCTTACGCTCCTCCAGGCTGCGCTCCTCATTCAGATTGAGCCGCTTGACTGCCTGAAGCTCAACTCTATTACCGACGACTACATATTTAGATAGCATGTAAACCTCCTGATCGCACGATCAATTCTGTGCTTTTTTTGCTGTAGTAACTATATGTGAAAAGAAAGCAGCCATCCCGCGTTTATGGAGTTTATCGGGATCTATGTTCATAAGCTTGGCCGCAATGCTCTCGTATGCCAGAGAAGCTTTTGCATTCGGATGCTGTATCGAAACGGGCATCTGCTGCATAACAGCCTTAACGAGCTGTTGATCCTGGGGCACCGCCCCGAGATACGATATCGGCAGATGCAGATATCTGTTCACAACCGCATTAAGCTTGTTAAACAGTGCCTGTCCTTCGGCATCGGAATCCACCTTATTGGCTACGACTTTGATCTGAGAATAATCTCTGTCAAATCTGTTATGGCGGTTAAGCGCCTTAAGGAGCGAATAAGAATCCGTGATCGATGTCGGTTCGGGCGTAGTAACCAGCAGTATCTCACCGCTAGCTACCAGGAACTCGAGCACCGCATCGGATATACCGGCACCCGTATCGACAATGATGATATCAGCAATCGCATCCAGTTCCGCAAGGTTCTGGATGATGTAAGTCAGGTAGTCACGACCCAGGTTGGACATGCCGGCGATACCGGATCCGCCTGATATGAATCCGACCTCCATGGGCCCCCAGGTTATGATCTCGCGTATACTCTTGTTCTGATAGATCAGGTCACACAGATTATGCTTGGGAACCGCGCCGAACATGATCTCAATGTTCGCCAGTCCGAAATCCGCGTCGAGTATGATGACTCTCTGTCCGAGCTTACGGAACTGGATCGCAAGGTTAATAGAGGTGTTGGATTTACCGACGCCTCCTTTACCGCTGGTAACCGTAATGACTCTGGATATGGGTCTTGACGGAGTATTATTTGATTTTACCAGATTTCTTAAACCGGTTGCCTGATCCATCTCATTCCCTGCTTATGATGATCACTTTCCTCCCAGAAGAAGCTTAACGGTCTTCTGAGGATTGAACGGAGCTATGTCATCCGGAACATTCTGCCCGTTGGTCACATAGGATATCGTCGTACCCGTATGGAGCTTTAAGTTGAGCAGATTACCGAGAGTAGTAGTCTCATCAAGTTTGGTGAATATGAGTTTATAATCGGTCATGGCGGAATAAGTGTCCGCGATGCTGATCAGATCCCTGTACTTGGTGGTGGCTGACAGGACAAGGAATGTCTCTTTCTCGGCAAGTCCGTCAACCGAATGTATGAAGCCGTTCATCTGATCGCGCTGGGTCTCATTCTGATGCGAGTGACCTGCCGTGTCGACCAGCACATAATCATATGCCGCAAAATCTTCCAGTGCCTGCTCAACCTCCTCAACCGCATAAATGATACGGAAGGGAACCTCGAGGATGTTGGCATATGTGCGCAGCTGCTCGGCAGCCGCGATCCTGTATGTATCGGCAGTGAGCAGTGCGACCTTCTTACCCTGGTCCACCGAGAACTGCGAAGCGATCTTGGCTATGGTAGTAGTCTTGCCCACGCCCGTAGGTCCGATAAAGAATACAACCTTAGGTCCGCGTGTAGCCGGCGATATCGCCTGGGGTGTACCGAACTTAAGGATCATCTTCTGATATGTAGCCGCCAGTGCATAATCAAAAGGCATGCCGGGCTTGGCTGACTTGCGGGTCTCCTCGATGATCGCATTCGCTATCTTCTCGTTGACCTCATTGTCGATCATGGTGTTATAAAGAAGCTTCATGAACTTCAGCAGTTCAGCATCCACATCCGTAACTTCCGATTCGTCCTCGGTTGCGGGCTTTGCAGCGGGTTTCGGCTGTTCGGGTTCCGGGTTGACCGGCGGAGTCGATATCTGCTTTTCCAGAAGGCTCTGCAGGGAATCCAGCTTCTCTTCGATCACGGATTCATGATGCTCTTCCTCCTGCTTCTTCTCCTTCTCCAGGTCTGCATTTACCAGAGAGCTGACCTGACTGACCGCCTCCCTGACCGGATCGGACAATGCCGGGGGCTCCGGTGTGACCACGCGCCTTCTGACGGCGCCCGGTTCACCCTCTTCCTCAAGTGCAACGGTAATCTCAACAAGAGGTGCCTTCAGGAAATAGAATATCCCCTTCTGTTTAACGCTCCTCACGTTCATGATCACTACGTTGGGGCCGAGTTCCTTTCTGGCTTCGGCTGTAGCTTCCGCTTCGGTTTTGGCTGTAAACTTCTTGATAATCATCTTAAGCTGATACCGTTCCTATAGATTGAATACTGATATTGGTCTCTATCTCATTATAAGACACAACTATCAGGTCCTTAAAGTATTCTTCCGTAAGCTTCTTGAAATAAATCCTGACGATTGGCGAAGTGATGACGATCGGATTCCTGCCCAGATTCTCAAGTTTCTCAACCTGCGCTCTCACGCTCTCCATGATGGCCTCTATCTTCTGCGGATCCATGGTCAGATATGCCCCCTGCTCGGTCTGCTTGACGCTGGCCATGATCTCCTGTTCAAGAGCGGGATCCACCGTCACTACCTGGGTAGTCTCATTGGCAGGGAAGAATTTATTTGATATGGCTCTCTTCAGAGCCTGACGTATATATTCGGTAAGTATGTCAGTATCCCTGGTCGTCGTCGCATAGTCCGCCATGGTCTCAAATATCGTCAGCAGATCACGGATGGATATGCCCTCCGACAGG
Organism: Lachnospiraceae bacterium; assembly: GCA_017620155.1. Taxonomy (GTDB): domain Bacteria; phylum Bacillota; class Clostridia; order Lachnospirales; family Lachnospiraceae; genus XBB2008. The sequence goes on from JAFZQY010000104.1 coordinate 27,499, forward strand.
AGATTCTGCAGAACCTTCTGAACCTCGCCGAGACCCAGCAGCTTGGGTACGAGTTCGTCCACGATAGAAGGATTGGTCTCCTTGAGATTGTCGATCAGGTTCTGGACATCCTGACGTGTCAACAGCTCTGCTATATGCTGCCTGATAACTTCCGTCAGATGTGTGGCTATGATGGACGGCGGACCAACAACCGTATATCCCATACTCTCGGCGCGCTCTCTCTGCCCCTCGGTGATCCAGGTTGCAGGCAGGCCGAATGAAGGCTCCGTAGTATCGATACCGGGTATCTGCTCGGTTACATATCCCGGATTCATTGCCATGTAATGATCAAAGAGTATCTCTCCTTCGGAGACCTGAACACCCTTGATCTTGATTATGTACTGATTGGGATTGAGCTGTATGTTATCCCTCAAACGTATGATGGGAACGACCGTACCGAGCTCAAGTGCTATCTGACGTCTGATCATGACAACTCGGTCAAGCAGGTCACCGCCCTGATTGACATCAGCCAGCGGGATGATACCGTAACCGAACTCCAGCTCGATCGGATCGACATTGAGCAGGGACGTGACATTCTCGGGCTGTCTTATCTCTTCGGCGGCAGCCTCTTCGCTCTCAACCTCGGATTCGATCTTGGCTGTCTCGATGGTACCTGCTATAACACGTGCCACGATTATGAATATCGCACCGGATATAACAAACAGGACCGTGTTCAGAGGAGTTACGATTCCCAGGAAGGCAAGTACTCCGCCTACTATGTAAAGTGCTTTGGGAATACCAAACAGCTGAGACAGAAGTGTGGAACCGAAGTCTGCCGTCTTGGATCCCTTTGTGACCAGAATACCTGTTGCAAGGGATATAAGCAGCGAGGATATCATACTCACGAGGCCGTCACCGATGGTCAGTATCGTATACCAGTTAAGCGCCGATGAGACATCCATGCCCTTTCTCAGCACGCCCATAGCAATACCGCCGACGATATTGATCGCGGTTATGATCAGGCCCGCATTGGCATCTCCCTTAACGAACTTGACAGCACCGTCCATGGAACCGAAGAAGGTGGCTTCTTCCTGGATCTTGTCTCGACGTTCCTTGGCTTCTTCATCGGTGATCGCTCCGGTATTTAAGTCGGCATCGATGGCCATCTGCTTACCGGGCATCGCATCGAGGGTAAATCTCGCCGTAACCTCGGCAACTCTCTCGGAACCCTTGTTGATTACCACGAACTGCACGATGACCAGTATCAGATATACGATGATACCTATGACCAGATCACCGCCGCCAACGAACTCACCGAATACCTTGATGACGTTACCGGCGCTTCCGTTTGCCAGTATCAGTCTGGTCGATGACACGTTCAATGCTATACGGAATATGGTAGAGAAGAGCAGCATGGTAGGATAGAAACTCATGCCCAGTACTTCCTCTGCGAACATGGAAGTAAAGAGGATGGTAAAGCTGATACCCATATCTGCCGTCAGGAATACGTCCAGCAGCCATTCGGGCATGGGGACGATCATCATGATAAAGGCGATAAGCAGATATGTGGCTACGCCGGCATCAGCCAGTTTAAACTTACCCATGTGCTCCTCCTTTCTGTATTACTAGGTCCTCTCAGACTCTGCCCTGCAGATGATATACAAAGGCCAGGACCTCGGCCACTGCCTGATAGAGTTCGGGCGGTACAATCTGATCCACCTCCACATTGGCATAAAGCATACGTGCGAGAGGTTTGTTCTCAACTATCTCAATATGGTTCTCGGCAGCTATCTCCTTGATCTTCGCCGCCAGATAATCGCTTCCCTTTGCTACCACGTAGGGGGCATCATACTTTTCGGGATCGTACTTGATCGCCACGGCGTAATGCGTCGGGTTCGTGATAACGACATCGGCCTGCGGAAGCGCCTGCATCATACGGCGTCTTGACGCCTGCATCATCCTCTGACGCTGTTTAGCCTTGATCTGCGGATCTCCCTCGGCGTTCTTATACTCGTCCTTGACCTCCTGTTTGGTCATCTTCATATCTTCGCTGAACTTCCATTTCTGATAGATATAGTCAGCAACGGCCAGCAGGACATACGCAATGGAAATACGAAGGCCTATATTGACGATCACCCTGCACAGAGAAGACAGAGCCTCCATAATGGGCATCTCCATTATGATCAGAAAGCGGTTCTGCTCTCCTCTGATGTAGAAAAAAACGATCAGGCCGATAATGGCGATCTTGAGCAGCGACTTTATCAACTCTACGAGAGAGTTCAGCGAAAACAGCCTTTTTACTCCGCTTAGCGGATTGATCTTGCTAAACTTGGGCTTAAGCGGTTTGGCCGTCGGTCTCCATTTCACCTGCACCAGATCCGATACGAACGGGATAACGAATCCTATCAGGAGTGCCGGGAGTACGATCACAAGAAATCTTTTCACAACGAACGAAAGTGCTCCGTTTATCGTTGCATAGGGCAGATCCCCGTCATGCATGATCGTCCATTCCGGAATACGGTTATATACGGTATCAAATATGCCCAGAAAACTCCGACCGTAATAGCTGACGATCAATGTCAGAAAAGCAAACATTGCCAGCAATACCGCTGCATGTGTCACTTCCTTGCTCTTGGCAACCTGACCGTCCTTACGGGCATCATTAAGTTTCTTCTGGGTTGCCGGTTCGGTTTTTTCTCCGCCCGGACCGTCCTTGGCAAAGAACTGAAGATCGTACTTCAGACTCACATCATTCCCTCAACAAAACCTACTATCATCCTCTTCATCTCGGTAAATATGAACTCCGAGATCCTGGGAAGCATAAAAGTCGATATATATAACAGAGAAAGGCCCGTCAGTACCTTGAGCTGCATACCGACAGCAAACATGTTCATCTGAGGAGCAACCTTAGCCAATATACCGAGTACGGCATTCAGCAGAAGGATGCAGCAGAATATCGGCAATGCTATTCTGAAACCGATGGACATATACTGTCCCATGAACGCCACAAACTGCGTAAGGAGCTTGTCCGCATGAAATGTAACTCCTCCGACCGGGATCAGTGTAAACGAATCCACAAGTGCACCTATCAGGTAGTGATACATTCCGGATAAGATCATGATGAGCATGAAGGAATACTGGTATATGCCACTGGATATGGATACTTGCTGCCTGGTATTTACGTCAAACACCTGCGCCATGCTCATGCCGGTCTCTATATCCACAATGTATCCGGCCAGCACAGTCACCGTGGTGCACAGCTGTGCTCCGAATCCGATGAGCAGTCCGCACAGGACTTCCTTCATGACTATGATCGCATATTCTATCTCCGAATCGAATACAATATCGGGCCTGTCTACCAGGCCGTAGAGCAGATATGCAAACAGTATGCTGAATCCCGCTTTTACTCTTCTGGGAGTATTATTCATCCCGAAGAACGGAGCGACAAAAACAAAAGAGGCCACCCTCATAAGTATCAGCAGGAACTGCTGCAGATCACCGTACGAGAAATGGATATCCAGCATCGCGTCACCTTATGTATACGGCAAAATTGGCCCAAAGCCCGTCAATATAGGCTAGCATATTGTTCAGCATCCAGTTTCCCACAAGAGTAAGGGTAAGGAAAATTGCAATTACCTTGGGAACAAACGTAAGTGTCTGCTCATGTATTGATGTGACGGTCTGGAAGATCGATACGATCAATCCGACAGCAAGACTGACCAGCAACACGGGTAATGCTGTTTTCAGTATCGTGAACAGTCCGTCTCCGATGATCATCTGAACATCATCTATGGTCATCTCTCTACCTCCGTCAGTAATACGTCCTCACCACATTCATAATGACCAGATTCCATCCGTCAGCCAGAACAAAGAGCAGGATCTTGAACGGAGCGGATATCGTGGTCGGCGGCAACATCATCATACCCATACTCATAAGCGTGGACGCCACCACCATGTCTATGACAATAAAAGGAATATATATCAAAAAGCCTATGATAAAAGCACTTCTAAGTTCCGAAATGATAAAACTCGGGATCAGCACCGCATTCGGAATGGAATCAAGAGTACCGTCCCACTCCGTGCGTGAGATCTCCAGAAACATCTCCAGATCCTTACGCTGGGTCTGAGGATACATGAACTCCCTGATGGGCTTCATGCCGGCCTCAAAAGCCTCTGCCGTTTCCAGTTCACCCGCCTCAAAAGGTACGATCGCTTCGTTATATACCGTCATGATGGTAGGTTGCATGATAAAGAATGTCAGAAACAGTGCCAGACCTATCAGAACATTGTTTGGCGGAGCCGTCTGGGTATTGAGTGCCATACGCGTAAAATGCAACACCACGATGATCCTGGTGAAGCATGTGAGCATAATGATAAGCGAGGGCGCGATAGCAATAAGCGTCAGGATGATGAGTATCCTGAGTGCCCCGTTTATCTGACCGTTTCCGTTGGCATAAGTCACTGTTACGGTATTGGCTATATTAAGTTCCGCAAGATCCTCAGGATCATCACTGGATCCGGGATTCTCGATATTGGTACTGTCCTCGGTATCTCCGGTAAGATGATGCTCGGTATCGAGCTGCTCAACCGCATATACCTTAAGAGTAGCAGGTCCCGATACACACAATATGCCCACCGTAACCAGCAGGCATATCATTCTCACTATATGAAGACAGTTACGACTGTTACTCGTTCTCGTTTTCACGGGTATCACCATCGGTAGCCGGTCTTATGCCGGACAGTATGTCCTTGAAAGACACAGCCTGAGAACTCCCCTCGCGTATGACAAGAGAGTCCTTATCCAATTCACTGATCAGGGTGACATTATCCTTGGATACTGCCAGGGCAAAATACCTGTCACCCAATCGTACTATCTGTATATACTTGCCGGTTCCTATGGCCTGACTGTCAATCAGCTGGATATTGGAATCAGATCCTTTGATCTTCTGATATCCCGACATCCACCTGGTAACCCACAGAGTCACACCCAAAACGCCGACAAATATGATAAGTACGATAATAAACTGGGCGTAGGAAGAGCCCATTATCCGAGAACCTTCTGCACAGCTTCCAACACTCTGTCTGCCTGGAAAGGCTTAACAATGAAGTCTCTGGCTCCTGACTGAATGGATTCGATAACCATTGCCTGCTGGCCCATAGCCGAGCACATGATGACTGAAGCTGAAGGATCGTTCTCCTTGATCTTCTTCAGAGCCTGAATTCCATCCATCTCAGGCATTGTGATGTCCATAAGTACGAGATCAGGCTTGGTCTCATTGTACTTATCAACTGCCATAGCTCCGTTTTCAGCCTCTCCTGCGATGTTGTAGCCATTCTTGGTCAGAATGTCCTTGATCATCATTCTCATGAAAGCTGCATCATCACAAATTAAAATGTTTTTTGCCATTTCTCTTGTCTCCTATTATTTGATGATTTCTGTGACGCGAACGCCGAAACTCTCTTCTATTACTACTACTTCGCCTTTTGCAACGAACTTGCCGTTGACCAGGACATCTACGGGCTCTCCCGCTATCTTGTCAAGCTCCAGTATAGTACCGGGAGCAAAATCAAGTATCTCTGAAATCGACTTACTGGTCCTACCCAGCTCTACGGTAACCTCCAGCGGGACATCCATGATGATCCCGATATTCTCGCCTCCGGGTATGCCTGCCATATTCGGTGCCAGATTCTGGAACTGAGCCGGTGTCACATTGGTAGGTGCCATCGGTTGTGCGTACATCTGAGGCATCGGCTGGGCGTACATCTGAGGCATCGGTTGTCCGTAAGCCATTCCGTCCGGTGGTGCCTGCGGCATCGCCTGCATCTCGGGAGGCGGCGCTACCGGAGTGACCGGAGCCGAAGGTGCTACCGGTTCGGGTTCCGGTGCCGGAGCCTGGGCCGGTTCCGGTGACTGGCTTGCCAGGAACACATTGCAAAGATCCTTGGCGAAATCCAGCGGATACAGCTGCATGATAGTCGAATCAACCAGATCATCTATCTGCATCCTGAAAGCGATCTTGGCGAATGTTCCACCGAGGAATTCAGCTATCTCGGATCCCTGCTTTCCTTCGGTGAAGTCCACCTGTGAAGCTTCGGGAGGAGAGATATCTATCATCTTCCCCAACATGGTTGACAGGGAGGTTGCCGAAGCACCCATCATCTGATTCATGGCTTCTGATATAGCCGACAGATGAAGTTCGTTTAACTCGGTATCCTCTACGTTCTGACCGTCACCGCCCATCATCAGGTCTGTGATCACCAGTACGTCATGCTGTTTAAGTACCAGGATGTTCGATCCGTCCAAGCCGACCGTATATTTGATCTGAATAAACACGCATGGCTTTTCGTAATCAGCTATGACATTCTCCCATGTGGCCAATGTAACCGTGGGAGTCGTGATATTGACCTTTCGATTGACCAACGAATACAGCGTCGTTGCCGAGGAGCCCATCGATATATTGGCTACCTCACCTATGGCGTCACATTCCATCGCGGATAATTCGACATCACCCACTTTGGAACCGCCGGCTTCCGGCGCTGCACCTGCGTCTGCATCAGAACTGGAACCGGAATCCGCTCCACTGTCGGAGCCTACATCCATGCCGTTTAGGAGCGCATTAATTTCGTCCTGTGACAGCATTCCATCCATGCAGTCAGTCCTCCTCTCTGATCACGGATGTGATCTTCATCGCGAACTTTTCTTTATTATATCCGGGCAAGCCTGTAAACTTGCGGATATTGCCGACATACACATCCAGTTCGGAATCTACGTCGGTATCGACCCGGATAACATCTCCGGGCTGCAGCATCATGAAATCGCCTACCGAGATGCTGCTTCCTCCGAGCACTGCCCGGATAGGTATATCCACATGACGTATCATGGCTTCGAGGTATTCGGAATACTCCTCACCGCTGATCTCAGTCATGTTGGAGAACCAGAACTTGGTATTAAGTTTATCCATAACGTCTTCCAGCGTAAAGAACGGAAGACATATATTGAAGAATCCTTCGGTGTCGCCTATCTTGACGTTCAGTGTCACGATGGCGATCATGTCACTCGGCGATATGATCTGCGCAAACGCCGGATTGGTCTCTATACGATCCAGGACCGGATTAACTTCGACCACGTTTTTCCAGGGATCACGCATCAGCTGCATGCAGACAACCATCATCTTCTGCAGTATGCTCATCTCTATCTCGGAGAAGTCCCTGCTCCTCTCAAGAGCTTCACCCTGGCCTCCGAGCATCCTGTCTATCATGGCAAATCCCAGATTGGGCGCCATATCAAGGATGATCGTACCGTTCAGGGGATGAAAATTGATGATCCCCAGTATCGACGGCGAAGCAAGAGCATTCGTAAACTCGGAGAATGTAACCGTCTCCGAACTGGCTACCGCAACCTGAACCGTCTTTCGTAAATATACGGGCAGGTTAGTCGAAAGCAGTCGGCCGTAATGCTCGTGAATGATCTCCAGTGTCCTTAAGTGCTCCTTGGAGAACTTCGCCGGACGCTTGAAGTCATAGTTCTTGACCTGCTTCTCATTAGTATCCGACAGCGTGTCTGCGTCAAGTTCACCGGTGCTTAAGGCTGCCAGTAGATTATCTATCTCATTTTGTGACAGAACCTCGCTCAATCCGGCTCACCTCCCATGTCCGTC
>JAFZQY010000105.1 GCA_017620155.1 Lachnospiraceae bacterium
ACGACGATGATGATGACGATGACGACGTCAAAACAGATGCTCCGGCTAAAAAATCCAAACCCAAGAATTTCATGCTCGATGATGACGATTTTGAATTCGAATTCCTGAACATGGATGATAAATAAGAAAGATATATCAGATGCAACCTGAATACACAGACAAAGCACGTATTGCTGTTGAACTGGCCAGGAAAAGCGCCAGGAATCTGAATCAGAGTTATATAGGCACGGAGCATCTTCTGCTCGGCCTGGTAAAAGAAAATACGGGAGTTGCCGCCAGGATACTGTTGCAGAACGGTGTCACTGTCGAACAGCTCACCGACATGATAAGCGACCTGCTCGCTCCCGACAGTTCCACTCTGCTGGCTGACAAGGGTGATTTTTCACCCAGGGCACGCGAAGTGCTTGATGAGGCAGCCAGACAGGCGGAGCGTTTCAAGAGTGAGCGCATCGGTACAGAGCATATCCTGCTTGCCATACTTAAGGAGAATGATTCCATAGCGATCAGGCTCCTCAATACTTTGGGCGTATCCATACAGAAACTGTATATGGATACGCTTGTCAGTATGGATGTGGATCCCGCGAAATACAAGGATGACTTAAATCAGGTCAGCAAAAAGCACGGAGGCAAGGGCTCTACTCTGGCCCAGTACTCCAGAGATCTGACCGCACTTGCCAGAGAGGGAAAACTCGATCCCGTGATAGGCAGAAATGATGAGATCCAGAGAGTCATCCAGATCCTGTCCCGTCGTACCAAGAATAATCCCTGCCTCATAGGAGAACCCGGCGTTGGAAAGACAGCCGTGGTAGAAGGTCTCGCCACACGCATAGTTAACGGCGAGGTCCCTTTTACCGTGCAGAATAAGCGCGTTCTTACGCTCGACCTATCCGGAATGGTGGCAGGCTCCAAGTACAGAGGCGAGTTCGAAGAGAGGATCAAAAAGGTCGTAGGCGAAGTCATCGAAGACGGAAATGTGATTCTTTTCCTTGATGAGCTGCATACCCTTATAGGTGCCGGCGGCGCCGAAGGTGCGATAGATGCATCCAATATCCTGAAGCCTTCGCTTGCGCGCGGTGAGCTCCAGCTGATCGGTGCGACCACTATCTCCGAATACCGTAAATATGTTGAAAAGGATGCCGCTCTCGAGCGCCGTTTCCAGCCCGTCACGGTTGAAGAACCCGATAACGAAGAGGCGATAAGGATCCTGCAGGGCATCGCTCCCAAGTATGAAGAGCATCACCAGGTCAGGATCACCGAGGAAGCTCTCGTAGCGGCAGTTCAGCTCTCGGCCAGATATATCAATGACCGTAATCTCCCCGATAAAGCTATAGATCTGATAGACGAGGCATCCGCGGCCGCAAGACTGCATACCACCTCGCATCCCAAGAAGATCACCGATATGGCCGACGAGATCGAGAAGATCGACAAACAGATCGAAAGATCCATCCGCATGGAAGCTTTCGGGCAGGCCGGGGAACTCAGACGCCATCAGATAGAACTCAAGAAAAAATACGAGAAGGCTCTGCGCAAGTTCGAAGCGGACGAGCAGAAGAAGTATTTTACCGTAACGGAAGAAGATATAGCGGCCGTGGTATCGATGTGGACCAAGATACCGCTCAACAAGCTCGAGGAAAAAGAATCCGAGAGACTGCTGAAACTCGAAGATACTCTTCACAAGAGAGTCATCGGACAGGAAGAAGCGGTGACCGCGCTTGCCAGAGCGATCAGGCGAGGCAGGGTCGGACTTCAGGATCCCGGGCGGCCGATCGGTTCGTTCCTTTTCCTGGGACCTACCGGCGTAGGTAAGACCGAGCTGTGCAAAGCTCTCGCCGAGGCGATGTTCGGATCAGAGAGCGCACTCATCCGCGTGGACATGTCAGAGTACATGGAAGGTCACTCCGTATCCAAGATGATCGGTTCTCCTCCGGGATATGTGGGATTCGACGAAGGCGGACAGCTCAGCGAGAAGATCAGACGCAATCCGTATTCGGTAGTTCTTTTTGATGAGATCGAAAAGGCTCATCCCGACGTATTCAACATCCTTCTCCAGGTTCTTGATGACGGACACATCACCGATTCCAAGGGCAGGAAGGTAAGCTTCAAGAATACGATCCTTGTCATGACTTCCAACGCCGGAGCGCAGAGGATCATGTCTCCCAAGAACCTGGGATTCGGATCGGGAGATACGGCCGAGAAGACATATGAGAAGATGAAATCTTCCGTAATGGAAGAGGTCAAGAAGATATTCAAACCCGAGTTCATCAACCGTATAGATGAGATCATGGTATTCCATCCTCTGAATACGGATGACATGACGAGGATAGTTGCGCTGCTTGCATCCAATCTGGCAGCAAGATGCAGGACTCAGATGGGCATAGAGCTTAAGTTCACGCCCGCACTTAAGAAACATATCGTAGAAAAATATTCCGACGCGAAGATGGGAGCGAGACCCCTGAAGCGTGCCATTCAGTCCAACGTGGAGGACGAGCTGGCCCAGGAGATCCTCGCAGGACATATTCACGAAGGCGACAGAGTTACCGCTACTGTCAGTGGCGGCAAGATAAAGTTTAACAGGAGGTAATCCAGATGGCAGTGATCGAAGAACTGATCAGGACAGAAGAGGACGGAAAGATAAGCTTCGGTAATCATCAGCTTTCGGACAAAGCAAAAAAAGAGGATTTTGAGAGTTCAGGCGACATCTACAAGGTTAAGACCTACGGTGCCCTGACCAAACTTGAAAAGAACGGAATGTTCCTGTATGAATCCGTTCCCGGAACCAGCGTTACCGGATTTGCGGAGACTGAGAACGGCGTGAGCTTCACCGTATCGGGAAGCGAAGACGCGCAGATCACCGTAGGATTACAGGACGATACAGAGTATGACGTTTCTGTAGGCGGTGCCGAGATCGGTCGCATGAAGACCAACATGGGCGGCAAGCTCGTTGTGTCACTCGAACTGACCGATGATGAAGAAAAGGCGGTTACCATCACCAGGGCTTGATCCATATGGCAAAAAGCAAAAGCGTATTCTTCTGCCAGCAGTGCGGGTATGAGTCCGCCAAATGGATGGGACAGTGTCCCGCCTGCAGGGAGTGGAATACTTTTACGGAAGAACCGGTACTGATAAGTGCCGCAGGCAGTAAATCGCGGACATCGGGCGGCGCAAAAGCTGCCCCCAAAGCGATCTCCGAGATATCGGGAGATGATGTGGTACGCATCTCGACAGGGATCGGAGAACTGGACCGTGTGCTCGGAGGCGGATTCGTCCCGGGCTCTCTCATTTTGGTGGGAGGCGATCCCGGAATAGGCAAGTCGACATTACTGCTGCAGGTATGCCGGAATCTTTCTTCGGAAAATAAAAATGTGTTATATATCTCGGGTGAGGAGAGCCTCACGCAGATCAGGCTGCGCGCCGAGAGACTCGGAGAGTTCAGCGATTCTCTGAAGCTTCTGTGCGAGACGGACTTAAGCGTGATAGAGGAATGTATCTCGGCTCTGCGCCCTTCATGCGTGATAATCGATTCGATACAGACCATGAGCAGCGCGGATATAACCTCTTCGCCCGGCTCGGTATCCCAGGTCAGGGAGTCGACCAACATACTCCTTCGCATAGCCAAGACACTGGGGATCACGATATTCATAGTCGGTCATGTGACCAAGGAAGGTACCGTTGCAGGTCCCAGAGTCCTTGAACACATGGTCGACACTGTGTTATATTTCGAGGGTGACAGGCACGCGTCATATAGGATACTCAGGGGCGTCAAGAACCGATTCGGTTCCACCAATGAGATCGGCGTGTTCGAAATGTCCGGCAACGGACTTAACGAAGTGGAAAATGCTTCGGCGTACATGCTGGACGGACGGCCCGAAGGCGCGAGCGGAAGCGTGGTGGTATGTTCCATGGAAGGTACCCGCCCGATACTTCTCGAGATACAGGCACTTATTACAAGGACTTCATTCGGTATGCCGCGCCGGCAGGCGACGGGTGCCGATTATAACCGCGTGAACCTGCTGATGGCGGTTCTGGAGAGACGCACCGGTCTGAAACTTGCGGACTGTGATGCATATGTCAATCTGACAGGCGGCATCAGGATATCGGAGCCTGCACTGGACTTAGGGATGGCGATGGCCATAGCGTCGGGATTCAAGAACAGGCCGATCGATCCGCATACGGTGGTATTCGGTGAGGTGGGTCTCTCGGGTGAGGTAAGAAGCGTGTCGCAGGTCGAGGCCAGAGTTAAGGAAGCGGCCAGACTCGGATTCGAGACATGCATTATCCCTGCGGGCAATGCATCAAAACTTAAAGAAATGGATATAAAGGACATAAAGCTGATAGGTGTATCTTCCCTGGAGGATTGCATACAGCTTATCGGTTAGGATTTTTGTTTTGGAAGACAGGAAGCAGTGGGCCAAAAAGAACGTGCCCTTCATCATAATAGAACTGATCGCACTCGCTGCATCCATAGTAGTGCTGTATGTGGTGACCATCACTACCCGTACCGTCAGAAAGGTAGATATCGATCAGAACAGCATCATCATCAATGAGACCTCCTCCACGGGCGAAGGTCCCACAGGCGAAGGCAAAACCGCCGGAGATGAGGTCGTAAGCTCGGGAAGCGGCGTTCGAAACATCGCTCTGTTCGGAGTGGATTCCAGAGACGGCAATTTAAGCAAAAGGACCAGAAGCGATACCATGATCATAGCATCCGTGGATCAGGATGCCCACGAGATCAGGCTGGTCAGCATATACAGGGATACCTATCTCAACTTAGGTAACGATACATATTCCAAAGCCAATGCGGCATATGCAAAAGGCGGTCCCGAGCAGGCGATCAACATGCTCAACATGAACCTGGACATGGATATCACCGACTATGTGACCATAGGCTTCGAGGGACTGTCCGAAGCGGTGGATGCTCTGGGCGGAGTGGAGATAGATATCGCGGTTGATGAGATATCACATCTTAACAACTATCAGCGAAGCATGTATGTGAATGAGGACGGAACCGGTGAACTCAACGAGGACATCATCGAGGTATATGATGACGGACTCCAGACACTGAACGGTCTTCAGGCAACAGCATACTGCCGCATAAGATATACGGCCGGCAATGATTATAAGCGTGCGGAGAGACAGCGTACCGTCATAACCAAGCTGCTTGAGAGAGCGTCATCCTCTTCGGTTTCCAAACTGACCAAAGCAGCAATGGCGATACTTCCGCATGTCGAGACTTCGCTTCCGGCTGACGAAGTCATGAAACTTCTTGCTTCGGCTTCGGAGTATTCCGTGGTCTCCTCGGAGGGACTTCCCTTTGAGCAGAACAGGTATCCCGCCAAGGTCGGAGTGGACGGATGGTGTATAGTGCCTACTACTCTCGAAGATAATGCGAGAGCGCTTCATGAGATGCTCTATCCCGGCATGGATTATACTCCTTCCGATACCGTTGTGGCGATAAGCAACCATATCGCTGATTATTGTGCTCCTTATATGCAATAATGAAACGTCTGATAAGATACCTTAAGAATTACAGATTACAGTGTGTTCTTGCTCCCTTGTTTAAGATGCTCGAAGCCACCTTCGAACTCTTTGTTCCACTTGTCATCGCTTCACTGATCGATCACATCTCAGCTCCGGCTTCATCGGGCGCGGGCAGCGGATTTATCTTTAAATGTTTCGCACTTCTCATAGCTCTCGGCGTGGTAGGGCTTATCAGTTCCTGCACGGCCCAGTTCTTTGCAGCCAGAGCTGCTACGGGCTTTTCCAGGGAACTTCGTCATGACCTGTTCAAGTCTTTACTTAGTCTCAACCATTCACAGATAGATAATCTCGGAACATCCACGATGATCACCCGCATGACGGCGGACGTAAATACCGCACAGAACGGCGTGAACATGTTCCTTCGTCTGTTCCTAAGATCCCCGTTCATCGTAGCGGGTGCCGTGATCATGGCGTTCACGATCGATGCAAAGTCCGCTCTGGCATTTCTGGTCGTAGTTGCGATCCTGTTTGCGGCAGTCGGCCTGATCATGAAACTCAATATCCCAATGCTCAAGAAAGTACAGTCCCGTCTCGACAGGATTCTCGGACTTACACGCGAGAATCTCTCGGGCGCCAGAGTCATCAGGGCGTTCACGGTCGAAGAGGACAGACAGAAAGTATTCGAGAACGCAAACTCAGAGCTTGTAACGGGACAGATCAGGGCCGGACGCATATCCGGACTCTTAAACCCGCTGACATATGTGATCATAAACCTCGCTATCGTAGTCCTGATAAGGACGGGATATATCCAGGTATCCCGCGGCATGCTGACTACCGGACAGGTTGTTGCGCTGTATAACTACATGTCGCAGATCCTGCTCGAACTGATCAAGTTCGCCAATCTGGTAGTAACCATCAACCGCGCAGCCGCATCGGCTGACCGCATAAGCGCAGTGTTTGCACTGTCTGACGGCGGATCGGGAGATCCGGTCAAAGCCGAAAGCGGCGATTCGACCGCCACGGTCAAAACAGAAGGCGGCCGCACTCTCGACACGGAATCATCTGACGGATGCAGCGTAGAGTTTAAGGACGTCTGCCTCAGATATCATAAGGAAGCGGACGAATCTCTCTCGCATATCTCGTTCAAGGCAGAGGCCGGCGAGACCATAGGCATAATCGGCGGAACCGGATCCGGAAAGACTTCTCTGGTCAATCTGATCCCGGGCTACTATCATGCTACTGGCGGAGAAGTCCTGATAGACGGGATTCCCGTCGCTGACCTGAACGGTCGAAGCCTGAAAGCCGCTGTAGGGACCGTTCCCCAGAAAGCGGTGCTGTTCGCAGGCACCATCGCGGATAATCTAAGATGGGGTAAGGCAGACGCTACGGATGAAGAACTGATGGATGCCGTACGCGTTGCCGTAGCTGAAGATGTGGTTAATGCTAAAGGCGGCTTAGGCGGTAAGCTCGAAGCCGGAGGACGTAATCTTTCGGGCGGACAGAGACAGAGACTGACCATAGCCAGAGCTCTGGTCGGACGCCCCCGCATCCTGATACTCGATGATTCGTCATCGGCTCTTGATAATGTCACCGACCGCAAACTCAGAGATAACTTAAAGGATCTCGGATATAAACCTACCGTATTCATAGTTTCGCAGAGGAGCGCATCCGTACGGGATGCCGATAAGATCATCGTCCTCGATGACGGCGAAGTTGCCGGTATAGGTACTCATACTGAACTGATGGGTTCGTGCGACGTATATCGTGAGATATATGAATCCCAGTTCGGAAAGGAGGATGAGCATGGCGCTTGATACCAGCGGCTTTGTGCCGAAAGGAAACTTAAACACCGATGAGAGCGCACTGGGACGCACGGGACGTCGTGCCACCATTAAGGCTGTCCTCCACAGACTGAGCTCCTTTAAGGGATGGATACTCATCTCGCTCCTGATGGCGGTGGTATCCGTTGTGTGCACACTTCAGGTTCCCATCAGAATAGGATATGTAATTGACGGAATATGTGCGATATTCGGGTCCGAAGCCATGGATGAGGCGGCCATAGCGGCCGTAACAGAGTCCATGTGGCGCGATCTGATCATGGCTGCCATATACGCCGTACTCGTAGGCGTATCTACCTATGTCATGAATCTGGTCAACAACCACATCACTTATCTGACAGTCAGGGATATCAGAAATGACGCGCTCGAACACATCAATGTTCTTCCGCTTAAATATATCGATTCACATTCTCAGGGAGATATAGTGAGCCGCATCATCGCAGACGCCGATCAGTTCGCGGACGGCATGCTGATGGGCTTTACTCAGGCGTTTACCGGAATACTTACGATCATAGGCACGCTCTTCTTCATGCTCCGGATGAACATTGCCGTAACGCTCGTGGTAGTATGCGTGACTCCGCTTTCGTTATTCATAGCCAGGTTCATATCATCGCGTACATACAAGATGTTCAGGACACAGAGCATCGAGCGTGGAGAGCAGACGGCTCTCATAGATGAGATGATAGGAAACGCCAAGATAGTCAAGGCGTTTAACCGTGAAGAGGAAGTGTTGTCGAGATTTGATGAGATCAATGACAGACTGGAAAAGTCCAGCCTGAAGGCGATATTCTATTCCTCGCTGACCAACCCCTGCACGAGATTCGTGAACGCCGTGTGCTACGCTCTGGTAGCTCTTACGGGTTCGTATTTCGTGCTCATGTCATCATCGGGTTCCACTAGCAGACTGGTGAGCGGCTTAAGCGTCGGAACGCTGACCGTTTTTCTTGCATATGCCAATCAGTATACGAAGCCTTTCAATGAGATATCCGGAGTCATCTCGGAACTTCAGGGCGCAGTCGCATGCGCAGCCAGAGTATTCGAGATCCTTGACGCCGAACCCGAAAGCAAAGATGCCGAGGATGTTCTTAAGGATACGGAAGGATATGTCGATGTCGATAATGTCGATTTTTCATACGTGCCCGACAGGGAGCTGATCACGGACTTAAATCTCCATATCAAGCCGGGCCAGAGAGTGGCGATAGTAGGCCCTACCGGATGCGGCAAGACCACTATCATCAATCTGCTCATGCGATTCTACGATACGGATGACGGCTCAATCAGCGTAGACCGCAAGAAGATAGATTCAGTCAGCAGACATTCTCTGAGATCGTCATACGGCATGGTACTTCAGGAGACATGGCTCGCCGGCGGCACGATAGCAGACAATATCAGATTCGGTGCGCCGGACGCCACGGATGAAGAGATCGTTAAGGCGGCCAAGGCTTCGGGAGCGCACAGCTTCATCAGAAGGCTTCCCGACAGATACGATACTCTTATAGGAGAAGGCGGAGCACAGCTTTCACAGGGGCAGAAGCAGCTTCTGTGCATTACGCGAGTGATGCTTAAGCTCCCTCCGATGCTGATCCTGGATGAGGCTACATCATCCATAGATACACGTACGGAAATGCGTATTCAGAAGGCGTTCCTGTCCATGATGCAGGGCAGGACCAGCTTCATCGTGGCGCACCGCCTGTCAACCATCAGGGAGGCAGATGTGATCCTGGTCATGAGGGACGGCCGCATCATAGAACAGGGCAACCACGCGACGCTTCTTGAGCGCGGCGGCTTCTACAGCGAACTGTACAATTCCCAGTTTTAATAATCCTTAATTCGGACTTGATTATATTCAATGGTATGTGGTATTATAGCGATTGGCTGTTCTGAAGCCAATACAGGGGCGTAGTTCAATGGTAGAACGGCGGTCTCCAAAACCGTTAATGCGGGTTCGACTCCTGCCGCCCCTGTTTTTCTATGCAATAGCGTAACTTTTTTGTAGGACTTAAAAGAAAAGGGAACATCTTCGTGATATAGTTTATATTCGGTGATCAAGCCAATATAAACACACAGGAGGTGTTCCCTAATGATTAACAGTATACAACAGTTTCTAGAGACTGGCGTACCCAATCTTCAAAAAGCAACAACAGATTATTCAAAAGATCCAACAGACTTTGCGGGATTTGTATAT
>JAFZQY010000106.1 GCA_017620155.1 Lachnospiraceae bacterium
ATGAGCTTCTTTTAATTCATCCGAAGCCTGCATGATGGTCTTACTCAAGTCGTTGGTACCTGCTGTAGAGCTCTTGAATATCGACAGTATCACGGCCGGTTCGCTTCCAAGTCTTACGAAGCTGTCCTCGGAATTATCAATTACTGTAATGTCGGCAACATCGCCGAGCTTAACATCGCCAACGTTGTGAATATTGGTAAGGACTATATCTTCAAGTTCGGAAACATCCTCATAGTTCTGTCCTACTTTGACCAGCCATGAGTTATCCGAACTGTCATCAATGTAACCCGCCGGCATCTCGAAATTCTGCGCATATATGAGTCCTGTCAGAGCTTCGAGGGTAAGCAGCTTATCGGCATTTGCGGACTTCTGAGCTTCAGCCTTCTGCTTTTCATAGCTTCTGACCGCATCATTATAGTCATCCCAGCCGTCCTTGATCTGCTCCTCGCCGTCCTTTATCTGTTCCCAGCCTTCATTGATCTGCTCCTGGCCGTCGCTTAACTGCTCCCATCCGGAGTCTATCTGTTCCTGTGCGGAATCAAGCTGGGTCTTGGCCGCATCGATCTGAGCCTGAGCCGAATCAAGCTGGGTCTTACCGATCTGAAGCTGTGCGTCAGCGCTTCCTAATGCTTCGGCTGCTTCCAGTTTGCCCTGTTCAAGTGCTTTATACCCGCTCTCAACCTGACCCTGCATCTGTACGATGGAGGAATACAGTCCGTATATGGTCTGCTCAAGAGTGGATTTCTGCGTCTCCAGACTTCTCTTCTGGTTCTCCAACTCCGTCTTGGTCGATGTGAGCGTAGGTTCCTGCGCAAGAAGAGCATTTACCTGGGCCAGATTCGCCTGGGCAGCGGTCAGACCCTCCTGAGCGGCTGCCTTGGCCTCATCAGTGGCAGTGGCATCATTCAGGGTTGCGTTGTATGCATTGATAGCCGCTTCGAGTGTAGCGACGGTGTTATTGTCTCTTGCCTGCTTTATCTGATCGAGTACGGAATTGGTCTGTGAAAGGCCGGAGTTTACCTGCTCGAGACCTGCGGTCACGCCAGACAGCTGCTGCTGTGATAGCTGCATCTGAGTCTGAAGCGCAGCAAGTGAAGCTGACGCCTGATCAAGCTGATAGCTCATGTCGGCAAGTTGCTGGTTGGATTCGTTCCGCTTATTGTTTAATTCATTTTCACCGTTAGCGATCTCCAGACGGCTGTTAGCCAGATCGTTCTTGTTCTGCTCAAGCTCATTCTTCGAATCATTGAGTTCGTTCTGACCGTCTATCAGATCCTGTCGGCTGCTCTCGAGTTCATGCTGTGACTCTGCCAGCTTTGCTTTGTTGTCCTGTAATGATTCCTCGGAATCGATGAGCTGCTGCTCGGCTTTTTCAAGCTGTTCAACCGCAGATGCAAAAGCATCGTCAACGCTGGCAAGTATCTTGTCGTTTAACCTGTCAACCTTCGCCTCGTTTAATTCAACCTGGATCGACTTATCTACCAGACCGAGCGCCGAGATGCTGGCTACGCCTGCCTGCTTCTCATAATAAGGCACAACATCATCGCGGATGAACTGTGAGAGTTCGTCCATTTCCATGCCTTCCATGCTGACAGCCAGATATACGCTGGCAGTCATGTCTGTGCTTATTTCGATTATCGAGGGAGTTCCGGCATCTTCCGGCAGATACGGTTCAAGCGTATTGAGCGCGCTTGAGACCTTTACCATGGCGCTGTCTAAGTCCGTGTCGTCGATAAACTCGAGTTCAACCATGCCATAGTTTTCATTACAGATACTGTAGACGTTCTTTATACCCGTGATCGTACCGAGCGCACTCTCCATGGGCTCGCAGATCTCGGCTTC
Organism: Lachnospiraceae bacterium; assembly: GCA_017620155.1. Taxonomy (GTDB): domain Bacteria; phylum Bacillota; class Clostridia; order Lachnospirales; family Lachnospiraceae; genus XBB2008. The sequence goes on from JAFZQY010000106.1 coordinate 1,843, forward strand.
TATCTTTTCCGAACTTGCTCCGGGATATGTGGTGAGTACCAACAGATAGGGAAGAGATATCTCGGGCAAAAGATCAAGCTGCATATTCATCATGCTGACTACGCCCAGCACGATGGCTATGATCACACCAACCAATATGGTAAAAGGCTTCTTTACGCTGAATTTCGACATATCACCATTGTACGTATGGTTTAACGCTAATTCAATTAAGAAATAATAAAATTAAGCACTTCCAATTGATGCCCGGCGTGGTCGAATTCGTCAAGTATGGGGCAGGGAATGTGGGGTTCATATCCCCTGTCATAGAACCAGGTACACTGAAGCGGATGCATCCCGGCGTCGCGCGCCGCGAAGAGTTCCTTGGAGCCTCCGTCTCCCACATACAGGCACTCATCCGCACTTAATCCAAGCGCACATATCATTCTCTTAAACATCTCGGGATCAGGTTTAATTATCCCCTGCTCGTATGAGATAAGAGCAACGTCAAAATACGGAAACAGAATGCTGCGTCTTATATAGTCCCTTTCATCCGAAAATGTATTGGTGATCAGACCTATCTTGATGTTTCTCTTCTTCAGTTCTTCCAGAAGTCTGACCGTATCATCCGGAATATTTGAAAAAGTATCATCTAAACTTTCTCTTCTTTTGGATGAAGCCAGCCTTACATTCTCCTCGGAATATAAGCCCAGCTTCTTAAGAACGATCTCAAGTCCTTCTTCGATAGTATATTTCCCGGTACTGCGCGCATCTTCTATCGCATGCCACTCTTTTCTGAAAAGAACAGGGTCGGCACCGACGTCGGCCGCTATGTGTTCACCGAAATATGTTCTCCCCTCAAACAGCGTCACAAGGGTTTCGAACATATCAAAAATGACTGCTTTGATCATGTATGAAAAACCTGCTCCTTAAAGTACCAGCCCTCTGTCCTCTTCAAAACCGAGCATGATGTTCATGCACTGGATGGCCGCGCCCGATGCTCCTTTTCCAAGGTTATCGAACTGCGAGCAAAGAACTATGCGCTCATCGTTTCCGGTAACGTAGATGTTAAGTCCGTCCCATCCGGAGCACTTATTGCATGGCATGAACTTGAGTTCCTCATCACGGTATACATGGATGAATTTCTCTCCGGCATAGAAATCCTTCAGGTATTCATACATGCCGTTAACACCTTTAATGCCTTTGGTGTATTCGGCGTAGATTGGAAGGTTTACGACCATTCCCGAATAGTAGTCGGCGATTATGGGAGAAAAGATGGGCTTTTTCTTAAGTCCTGCTATGACCATCATCTCAGGCAGATGCTTATGCTCCTGACCGAGAGCATAGAACCTGGGCGAATCGTATTCCGCATCGCGATTCTCGTCCTCGTACAGAGCGATCGTCTTTTTGCCTGCTCCGCTGTAACCGGATACGGAGGTGACAGTCAGCGGATAATCATCATCTATGATCTTCCCGGAAACAAGAGGGTATGCAAGCACCATGAATCCGGTCGCATGACAGCCGGGAACAGCTATCCTTTTGCCGTTCCTGATATTCTCACGGAAAGAAGAAGCAAGCTCGGGTAATCCATAGCTCCAGCCTTCAGCCGTTCTGTGCGCGGTGGATGAATCGATTATCCGCACGTTATCATTCTCTATGAGAGAGACGGATTCGCGAGCTGCATCATCGGGAAGACACAGGAAGGTGATGTCCGACATATTGATCATTTTCTTTCTCTCATCGACATCCTTACGCTTCTCGGGATCGATGCGGATGATCTCTATATCATCCCTGTCGGCAAAACGCTCGTTTATCCTTAATCCTGTTGTTCCTTCACTTCCGTCAATGAAGATCTTAGCCTTACTCATGTTAGCCTCCGTCTGTTGTTATCCGAATATTATATCCCTTAATGTGGGATGAATGGTGTCATATGCCATTCCGCAGTTTCTGACATGCATAGTATATACGAAACTTGTTCTCGATGCAGTGTCCATCTGAATGCAGCTTCCTGCCGCGCCGTCCCAGCCGAATACTCCCGCAGGAGCAGGCGAGCCGATAGCTTCGGGATGCATGAGTACCTGCATTCCGCAGCCGTAACCGTAGCCTTTGCGGCCCATGTTATTGGCGATATCATTTAAGCCGGCATCGCATAACAGATTCTTCTTGATCTGCTCGACGGTCTCGGGCTTAAGTATCCTGACGCCTTCTGCAGATACTCCTCCGCAGGCCAGGGCATCAGCCAAAAGCGCATAATCCTCGGTACAGCTGACAAGTCCCGCTCCTCCGCTCTCGTAACTCTCCGAAAGCTGGTAGTTGCATGTCTGTTCCATCGGGACTATCTTTCCTTCTTCGTTAACGATATACTGCTGAGCGAGCCGTTCAAGGGCGTCGTTCTCAGGCTTAGCAAAGAAGGTATCCTTCATTCCGAGCGGTTCCCAGATATTCTTTTTCAGGTACTCGCCGAAGCTCATCCCCGATACAACTTCCAGCACCGCAGCCGCCACATCATGGCTTAAGCTGTATAAGAAATGGGTGCCAGGCACGAATAAGAGCGGCGATTCCGTAAAGGCATCCACCAACTCTCTTGTGGTCGCGCTCGAACCCTTTTCCTTCAATACCCGCAGGATCCCGGGGCGGTTCAAGTCATAATCAAGGCCCGATTGCATGGACAGCAGATGCCATATCCGCATGGGCTCTTTCAGATCTCTTATGCCGGTTTCATCCTGAACCTGAAGATTCGCATATGCAGGCAGGTACTTGCCCACTTCATCGTCAAGAGACAGTTTTCCCTGCTCGATCAGCTGCATCACTGCAGTCATGGTCTGAACCTTGGTCATCGAAAACATCAGATAGCGCTGATCGGCAGCAACAGCCTTAGTCTTATCTATGTCCACGGTCCCGTTCATATGCCTGTATACTAACTCATGGTCGTGATATACGATGCAGTCTACGGACGGTATCCCAAGATCGATCAGCGAATCCAGATAATCGGTTATTCTTTGTTCATTCATCTTCTAATTCCCCCTGTGATACTATCTTATTTTACTGTTTCTCTGCCCCACTATCAAACACTTATTTCAGATATGTCCGATATCTTTCGGTCATTTTCATCCGATGTGTTCATTAAGTCCCCGAAGGGGTAGCATTGCTTCTTTCGGTGTGATACCTTGCTGATTGTCAAAAAGAAAACGGAGGTTTCAGATGAATAAAACGTACCCGCTCGTTGCGGCACAAAACATGCATTATGAATGGATAAAGCAGTATGGTACCCAGCAGGTATCGGGAGTGAGCGTAGTAGCATCCCTTCAGGCACAGCTCGACTTCGGTCTGCTGAAGAAATGCATCCAGCTCGAGATTGAAAGATACGGTTGCTTAAGACTTCGTTTCACGGCACCTGACAGTGAAGGAAACATCATGCAGTACATAGCAAAAAAGGACAGCCGCGACATCCCGCTTAAGGATATGAGCGGCATGACGATCGAAGAAGCGGATGCGATCATGCAATCATTGGCATATCAGACTTTTGACGGTCACGACTGCCCCATGTGCGAATTCATGATGGTCAAGCTGCCCGAAGGATATAACGGTTTCTTCGTGCACATGGATCACAGGCTGATCGACAGCTGCGGCATCGTGGTAATGATCAACGACATCATGTCACTGTATACACATTACAGATTCGGATCCGACTACCCCGCCGACCTGGCTGATTTTGAGACCGTGCTTGAGTCTGATCTGGCCAAAGCTTCGAACGAGAAGCGCCGCATGAAGGACAAGAAGTTCTGGGATGACCAGTTGGATGCCCTGGGAGAGCCACTCTACTCTGATATCCAGGGACCTTCGGTACTTGAACAGTCCAGGAAAAAGCACAGGAGAAAGACCTTAAGGTCTGCCGATTTTGAGAAGGACAATCTCATGGTAGCGGTCAGGGATTATCATCTGGAGCCGGAATCAGCCAAAGGACTCATGGATTTTTGCATGAACCACCAGCTGTCGATGACTAATCTCCTGCTCCTCGGACTCAGGACCTATCTTTCCAAGGTAAATGACGGACAGGAAGACATCACGATAGAAAACTTCATATCCAGAAGATCTACGCATGACGAATGGACTTCGGGCGGAAGCCGAACGATCATGTTCCCATGCAGGACAGTGATCTCACCGGATACGGAATTCCTGGCGGCGGCATATGAGATCCAGAATGTCCAGAACAGGATATACATGCACAGCAATTACGATCCGGCACTCATCCGCGAAGAAATGAAGAAGCGGTTCAATACTCCGGATGATACGAGATATGAAAGCTGCTATCTGACCTATCAGCCGATGCCGGTGAAGATGGAGAATCCTTTTCTTAAGGAGATAAAGCAGCACTCGAAATGGTTCGCAAACGGTGCGGCCACGAAAAAGATGTACCTCACGGTGTCTCACACCGAAGACGGCGGGATGAACTTTTCCTACCACTATCAGGTGGCAAGTCTTACGGAAAAAGATATGGAACTTCTGTACTACTATATGATGCGGATCCTCTTCATGGGAATATCTGAACCGGAGAAGACGATCGGTCAGATTATGGAACAGGTATAAAACAACTAACAGCCAAGCAGGATAATAAAGGAGAAAAACAATGACAAGAGAAACAGTATTCAAAAAGATCGTAGCACAGTATTGCAATCTTGAGCCCTGGGAGATTAAGGATGAGATGAGATTCGCAGAGGATCTCGGCTTCTCTTCGCTTGACTTCATGTCTTTCTTAGGTGAACTGGAGGATACATTCGATGTGGAGCTCGACGAAGCGAGCGTACTCAAGATCTTCACGATCGGTGAAGCACTTGAACTGATAAGCAGGATGGAGGCGGCTTAAGATGAAAAGCATAAGAACCATATGGGACACAAGCAAAAATGAATTCGCTGCTCTTCCGGCCGTACGCTGGCTCGAAAAAAAGGAAGTAAAAGAGATAAGCTATCAGGATCTGGACGAAGCAGTCTCTCTGATAAGACGCGGCCTGGCAAAAGAAGGCTTCTTAAGAAAGCACATCGCTCTGATCGGAGCAAGCTCGGTCACCTGGATCGAGAGTTATCTCGGGATCACCACCGGAGATAACGTAGCTGTGCCTCTCGATGCCAATCTTCCGGCAGAAGATCTGTTGGATCTGATCGACCGCTCGGACTCGGAGGCGCTCTTTATCAGCCCGAAGCTTTCCGACCTGGCAGATGCGGTAAAGTCTGAATGCCCTAAGGTAAAAAAGATATGGTTCTTAAGTGATGATGACGGCTCATCAAGCCTTTCCGCCCTCAAAGCATCAGGAAAAGAAGCTCCGGATATTGAAGGAAAAAGCGGCGATGAAGTCGCAACGATCATCTTCACATCAGGTACGACCGGAAAAAGCAAGGGCGTGATGCTTACGCAGGAAAACGTAGCTTCGAATGTTGAGTCGGTTCAGTATACGGTCGATCCGGGATGTGTACTCATGAGTGTACTTCCGATCCATCATGCATTCTGCCTCGTCATGGACTGGCTCAAAGGATTCTCGCTCGGCGCTGTCGTATGCATCAACGACTCTTTCATGCATATGGTCAGGAACATGAGCATCTTCAAACCCGAAGTCATGCTGATGGTCCCTCTGATGATCGAATCGATATACAAGAAACTGGCTACTGCAGATCCGTCTATACCTGCAAAAGTTCTGGCTCAGAATGTATTCGGCGGTAACTTAAGGATCATATTCACCGGAGGCGCACATCTCGATCCGTTCTATATCGAGAAGTTTGAAGAGTACGGGGTTAGTGTTCTGGAAGGATACGGCATGAGCGAATGCTCTCCCGTCATCACCTCCAACACTCCCGATGAGCATAAGGCCGGATCTATAGGAAAACCTCTTCCGAATGTAGAGATAAAGATCGAGAACGACGAGATACTCGTGCGCGGAAGCAGCGTGATGAAAGGGTATTACCATATGCCCGAAGAAACGGCTGAGACCCTGAGGGGCAACTGGCTCCATACCGGAGATAAGGGCTATATCGATGAGGACGGATATGTATTCATAAATGGACGCGTCAAGAATCTGATTATCTTATCTAACGGAGAAAATATCTCCCCCGAAGAGATAGAGAACAAACTCGCTCTCTCTCCTCTCATATCGGAAGTAATAGTAACCGGAGATGAGAAAGGCCTGACTGCCAGGATATATCCCGAAAATGAAGTTGCTGATGCAAAAGGCCTGGATGAAGATGCACTTCGCTCATCGATCCAAAGTTTCATAGACGATTACAATATCCACCAGCCTACATACAGGAGAATAACCGGATTTGTTCTGAGAGAAAACCCTTTCATAAGAAACGCTACGGCCAAGATCATAAGGGCCAAAGCGCTTGAAGATGTCCCTGCCTGATAGATCACAGATAAGGCAGGAATCCCGCAATAAAGATCTGCGCCAGGACATCCGAGATCTTTTCCGCAGGTTCGGTGAAACCGTCGGATATCCATTTATGCAGTATGCCGAGCACGGTTCCTATCATGCCAGCGATCATATAGGAGAAAGTCTCACCCGTGGCTTTGCGATCAGCTGAGACCGATGTAAGTTCGGTCACATATTCATGAAACATGGTGATCGCTTTTTCAAAGAATGCATCACCTCTCGGGCTTCTTATAAGATTCGCCACAAAAGGATTGCTCTTGGCATAATTGCAAATCGCAAGAAAATACGAACTGCATATCGCACGATCATCCTTCGGCTGAAAGCTCTCCATCATCCTGAATATGTCATTTATGGATCTGTCCTCGGCAGCTTCCACCAGTGCCGGAACATTTTCATAATGATTATAGAAAGTGCTCCGTACTACTCCAGCCTTTTTTACGATGTCGGATACGGTTATCTTATCAAATTCCTTTTCTTTCAGCAGAGCAAAAAACGCATCAAATATCGCATCTTCTGCTGTTGAATAACGCTCATCGGATTCATTCATAGGCTCATTTCCTTAACAAGCTTATCTATCTGTTCAATGCAGGCGTCGGTATCCATGCTGTCTATGGTCTGATAAAGTTCGCTTACCGTTTTCTTCACTTCATCAGGATAAGAATACTTCTTCAGATTATCCTTTGCGGATTCCATGACATCCATATCGAGGTTGTCGCAGGCCACTTTCAGTTCATCCAGAAGTCCCGTCACAGCTGCCTTATCCATCGGCAAAAGATCGGCCTCTTCAACATCATCCGTTTTGAAACACGGTTCAAGATTCTTTAACAGGCCCTCAAAATCATCAAGCAGATCATCGGTCAGCATGCGGATGGTATCCGTGTCCCCGGACTTACCGGCCGCTTCAAGGCGGGCCGCCTTTTCTCCGAGTTCCCCTGCTCCTATCTGCCTGGAACTGCTCTTCAGGGCATGTACTCTGATCGTATAATCCTGCCAGTCTTCGGCATCAAATGCCTGCCTTATCCCTTCGAGTTTCGCTTCGCCCGATCTGCTATACTCTTCAACTATTCTTTGATACAAAGCAGGATTGCCGATCGCTTTTATCGCCTTCTCACAGTCGAGTCCCGGGAATGAGATATTCGACCCGGACGCTGTCGGATCACCTACGCCGGATCCGGTCGAGCTCATCAGATCGGAAGGCTTCCCTTCCACTATCTTGTCCTTCGGGAGCCATTTCTTGATCACAGTTATGAGATCGCCGAGTTCTATCGGCTTGGCGACGAAATCATTCATACCGGCTTCGGCAAACATGTTTCTGGCATCTTCCATCACATTCGCCGTAAGAGCGATTATAGGGGTATCCTTGGCCCGCTCGACATTTTCCCTGATATATACGGTCGCTTCCACTCCGTCCATCTCAGGCATCATGTGGTCCATGAGTATGATGTCGTAGTCGTTTTCCTTGACCAGCCTGATAGCATCCCAGGCACTTATGGCTGAAGATGTCTGTACATGAATGGGGTTCAGCAGCCCCTCTGCTACGGTGATATTGATCTCATTATCATCAACTATAAGTATCTTCGCTTCGGGGGCGATGAAATCAAGTATGAACTGCTCGTTCTTATCTGACCGTACTAAAGACTGTCTGTCATTTAGTGCCATGACCATATTGAGGGTGGTCTCGGGTCTTCTGAATATCCTGACATTGGGTTTATCCGGTGAAAATCCCGAATCCTGCGAAACCATCACCTGGCATATCAGCCCCGGATGATCATCAAGAAGTTTCTGTACTTCAGGATCTGAATAAACCGGTTCGATTATGAACAGGAAGTCCTTCTTCCCGGTCGGCACATATTCCGAAGCCGACTTAAGGATCGTGGTTCCTACACCGAGCCTGTCAAGTTCCTCGCAGAACGCTTCACAGATCACGGGGTTCTCGTTAATACCGAAAGCATGTTTATCATCAGCATCATCTACGACCAGTTCATGCGCAGGATCGATGACCTTCTGCGGAATGCTGAACCAGAAATCGGATCCTTTTCCGTAAGTACTCTCAACTCCTATGGTACCGCCCATAGCTTCCGTCAGGCTCTTGCATATCGCAAGTCCGAGCCCCGTACCCTCGGCGGATCGGTTTCGCTTGGTATCTACCTGCTGGAAGCTGACGAAGAGTTTCTCCAAGTCCTCTTCCCTGATCCCGATGCCGGTATCCGTGACATGATAGGTCATCATGACTGTATCGCCCGAGATCTCTTCTGCGGATACTTTGATCTGTACTGTTCCCTCATGAGTAAACTTGACGGCATTATTAGCCAGATTGATGAGGATCTGGCGTATACGCATCGAGTCACCCGAAAGAGTCTTAGGAACATTCGGATAGGCCAGAGCATAGAATTCGATCGGCCTCTCACCTATACGTGTAAGCATGATATTGGATATATCGTTAAGCTCCGCCAAAGGATCATAACTCTCGGGAATGATCTCGAACTTTCCTGACTCGATCTTGGAGAAATCCAGGATATCGTTGATGATGTTTAGAAGATTCTTGCCGGAGTTCTGTATCTGAGTCAGATAATCTTCCACGGCAGGAGAAAGGTCTTCCCTGAGCGCCAGTTCAGCCATGCCGATCACAGCATTCATCGGAGTACGGATCTCATGACTCATATTGGCTAAGAATGTGGATTTGGCCTGATTGGCTTCCTGCGCTTCTATCATTTCCGCTCTCATCATGCTGATCGCCCTAAGTTCACGCAGTCCTGCGGCTGACAGAAGAAACAGCAGGCCGATGGCTATGAACACTCCGTTATTATGGTGAAGCGGAATGCTCTGATGAAACGCTTCAACTACAGCAAACAGAGAAAAAACCAAAAAGCCGACTGCTATCGGCATGTTATCACGGTTTTTCTTATAAAATGTGTCATACAGGATCGCCGACAGACAGAACAGCGCAGATATGATAATGACTGTGAGAGCAACAGGCAGCGTCCTGTTAAAATCCGCAATATATGTGATATCGAGAATGGTCAGTATCCAGAATGCCGCCAGGATAAGTATGCTTATCGCGATATAAAACTTTCGGTATCCCTCTCCGAGCAGTTTTTTGATGTATGCTATGAAATCGTACGGCAGAAGGAGAATTATCATATAACTCACAATGCCGTCCACGAAATAGTTACCGAAAAGAAGCGGATAAGTATAGTTACCGAAAATGAGCCAGAGCGCACCGGAGAATACGCCAAGGCTCAGATACCATAACGGGAAATCGGTTTTGCTTCTTATCCTGTAGATCATGCTCGCCAAAGTTATGACAAGGCCCAGGACCATAAGAGCAAATCCGAGTATTATGACATAGATGTTGTTGCGGATCAGCTGAGCGGAAAAACCAAGGCGGTTTCCGAAATAGATGTCCGAAATCGTATAGGAATCTCTCCTGTAATCTTCATGAACCAGTCTGAGAGTCTTTCCGGCATCCGGTCTCCTCAATGTCACCGAAAGCCACATTTCTTTTACATTCGGGCCCAGAAAAGTATCGCTGATATCGTAAGAATTACGCAGGTCGCCGTCTATATATGCGTCCAGATTTCCGGAGGTACGTATGAACAGGCAGTTGCCGTCGCCGATCTCTTCGGGAAGCACGATCGTTAATACCACGTCCTCACCGGGAACGGTTTCGATAGTCTCTCCGCTTCTGTATTCGCCGCTCACTCCGTTTGGATCGGTATATAACCACGCCTCATAGAATAAGTCGCTCTGGTTGTCATACAGATTCTCATTCTCAACGAAGAACTGTCCGTATATGTATACGCCCAGCACAAATACGACAGATACCATTATGCATATCTTGATCACAAGATTTACGATATCGCTTTTTTTGTCTTTACTCATATCAGTTTACAGTTCAAACCTGCCTATGATCTCATGCAACATTTATTGTACCACTTTAAACGATATACCTAAAACCCTCTATTTGGAATAACTATGCAAAATTAAAGGCGGGAAATATATCCCGCCTTTAGGTTGATCACACTTTATATGTTCTATGCATTTTAACCTTTGACTGCACCCTCGATCATACCTTCCATGATCTGCTTTTGCGCGAACAGGAACAGTATGATCATCGGAACGATCGCAAGCAGTGCTGCTGCAAGGATCAGATTCCACTGCTTTACGTATGATCCCACGAATGCCTGAACCGCAACGGGAAGCGTCTTAACAGCGCCATTTTGTCCGAGCATCATGGACGGAAGCAGGTAGTCATTCCATATCCACATTCCGTTCAGGATCGTAACTGTCGTAATGACAGGTTTGAGCAGAGGGAAAATGATCATAAAGAAGGTCTGCTCCGGAGAACAGCCGTCTATGGAGGCCGCCTCTTCAAGATCCATCGGAATGCCTTTGATAAAACCGGTGAGAATAAACACCGTCATGGCCCCGCCGAATCCAAGATATGCAAATACAATGCCGTGCACCGACTGTAGCATTGATATGCCTACAAACTTACCTACATCTCTGAACGTAGATATAAGCGGAAGCATTACCACCTGGAACGGGATGATCATAGATGCAATAAACGTGAAATAGATCACCGTCGACCATTTGGTGTGATTACGGCATATAACCCATGCTGCCATGGAACCGAACAATGCAAGAAGTACAAGCGACAGAACGGTTATGAGCAAAGAGTATCCGAATGCCTGCCAGAAAAGGAAATGCGTATTGGTAATGACATCCGAAAGGTTGGAGATCAGCTGCTTAAATCCTATTCCGTTAAGTCCCACGGGATTAGCCGTGATATCCGCCGTCTCCTTGCAGGAGTTGATAACAACCAGGAAGAAAGGGAAAAGAACATATGCCGCAACTATTACCGCTATGATAAACCGAACTACTACTCTGGAGGTTTTTTCTTTGGTATGCATTATAATTCCACCTCCTTCTTATTGGATATCCTGACCTGAACAATGGATACGACCGCAAGTATTATGAAGAATAATACGGCCTTGGCTTCGCCGAACGCATATTCATTGTTGATCACCGCCGTGGAATAGATATTGAGGGCAAGCATCTCAGTACCGTTGGTCAGATAACTGCCCATGAAGTTTGCCACGGATCCGGTACCATTGGTCAGTGCCAGGTTCACATCGAACTGTTTGAACGCCGATGTAAGAGTCAGGAATGTACAGATGGTGATAGTCGGAGCGATCATGGGTATCTTGATCTCAAAGAGCGTCTGCAGAGGTGAAGCTCCGTCAATCGATGATGCTTCCAGCACATCCCCGGGAATCGTATTAAGACCCGTGATATAGATCAGCATTATATATCCGGCATACTGCCATATATAAACTATCACTATCGCAATAAAAGCGGTCTTTGTTTCGGAGAGCATTGAATACCGGTTGTCCGATATCGCAGTTGTCAGTCTGGTCACAACATTACTGAAAATGAACTGCCATATATAACCCAGAACGATACCGCCGATCAGGTTGGGCAGGAAATATGCCGCTCTGAAGAACCCTAAACCCTTGATCTTGGATGTACATAACAGAGCAAGCAGAAAGGCAACGAGGTTGACCAATACTATATTGAATACAACAAAAAGAAATGTTATCAGGATAGACCAGATAAAACCGGGCTGTTTGAACATCCTGGTGTAATTATCAAATCCCACGAATCCTTTTACTCTGATTCCGTCCCAGTTTGTGAAGCTGTATCCGATACCGAGTATGAGCGGGATTATGACCGTCACGGCAAATGCAAACAGGAGCGGGAATAAAAAGAGCACATTGATTATCTTCCTGTGGTGCTTAAGCGTGGGGAAAAGATAAAGACCTGCAATGAGGAGAACTATACCTATGATGAGCATCGCTCCTCTGGCCGGATTCTTGGTCTTCATGATGGCCAGCGCCAGGCCGGCGATGATAAGTACCAGACCGGCAATCAGTCCGATAAATGAACTGAGTTTTCTCCCTAATGAGAACTCTCTCAATGTAACCCCTCCTTTCTTAGATATGTGAACATCAGTGTTCTAAATGTTCGGGGCAGAGCCGCAGCCCTGCCCCTGTAATTGATCCTTTAGTAAATATCAGTTAGCGTAGTAAGACTGGATAACCTGTGCCATTGTTGAAGTAAATGTGTCGGCGTTAAGCTTGCCCTGTGCATAATCTGCGAATACCTGGCAGGTTACATTCTGAAGGCCGTCCTTCTTGAGCATTGTGTGCCATCCCGAATACTTACCTGCATCGATGTAACTCTTCATGCTCTTGTAGAAAGGATTGACTGCTTCATACTTGCAATCATCGAAAGGAGATACGAGACCTGCCTTGTTTACAAGGATATCCTGAGCGGAATCTCCGGCACACCAGTTGAAGAATGCCTTTGCGCCTGCAACATTACCGTCGCTGTAAGCTACCCAGAAGCTCGGAGGGCCAGCGATGATGGTGTCGATGCCGTCTTCGAAAGCGTAAGGAGCGAATCCGCACTCAAAGTTCACATCATCAGGTGAAGTTACACACCAGTTTCCCTGAGTGATGAAAGCGTACTTGCCTTCCTTGAATCCGGCTACCTGCTGATCATATGTTCCGTCTACGAGAAGTGCGGGATCTGAATACTGATTCATCATTCCTACAAACTCAGCGAAAGCATGCATTCTGTTCTCATCGATCTTGCCGCCGTCATTCAGCAGATCAAGATATGTAGTATCGTCAGCCTTAAGACCTGCATCAAGATACTGTCCGAATACGTGTGTACCTGATGACCATCCGAGATTGGCGGGCTCTGCACACCATCCGAGTACTGCAGTGATCCCGAGTTCGTCCTTCTTGGAATCAAGTGTCTCAAAAGCTGTCTGATATGCGGAAGGGCTGGTAAGTGATGCGGGATCGATACCTGCTGCCTTCAGAACATCCGCATTATAAGCAAGTGCCGTTGCTTCCACAGTGTAAGGAAATCCGATAGTTCCCATCTTGCTGTCCGTAAGTTCAAATCCGGTCTTGTTAGTCCACTCCTCACCTGAGAAATCTGCAAGCATTCCGTCCCATGTAGCTGCCTGGTTTGCTTCTATTACGAAGATGTCGGGCATGTTGTCTGCCTGGTACATTTTCTTGAGTTCATCCGCTGCATTGGTGTCGCCGCCGATTGTCTCTACCTTAAGAACGTTTCCGGTCTCTTCGTTATACTTCTTAGCCAGTTCCTGAAGCTGAGCGTCGATCTCAGGCTTTCCGTTTAACAGTCTGACTTCCTGGCTTGCATCTCCACCCGATGATGAATCGGATCCGCCTTCAGCTCCGGAGCTTCCGCAAGCTGCGAGGCTCAGGATCATGGTTCCTGCCAAAACGATTGATAACAGTTTTCTTTTCATTTTTGTCCTCCATTTGACCTGTTTTTGTATAATTTCAGTGATAAAACTCGTGTTTCTGTTACTTTTTCAATAACTTATGCGCTTAAGTTGTTTGACTAAACTGAAGATAACATACCTCTTTCACAAAATCAACCCCAAAAATTATTTTTTTTCATATCCTGCATAATACGGGGCTTTGTGACGCTGTCTCTTATCTTTAATTCAGTGGGGAGTATGATCTGACTGGGGACGCTTTCCCCGGCGATCTTTTTAAGCAGAGCCTCTGCAGCGACCACGCCTTTCTGCTTGGCGTCCTGATGAACGGTAGTAAGCGCGGGCCTGAAAAGCCTGCCGAGCAGATTATCATCAACACCGGCTACAGAGATTCCCTCAGGGATCCTGATGCCTCTGTCCATAAGCGCTGCCATCAGGGTAACGGCATAAAGATCGGAAACACACATGATGGCAGTATACTCAAACGCCCGGCCGCAGATCTCATCAAGACTGGCTTCGATCTGTGAACTTTCAGGACGTATCTTCAGAAAGTCCCTATCTTCGAATTCAATACCGGCTTCAGCCAGGGCTCTCTTATATCCGGTAAGCCTTGCCAGGTCAACGCCTTTGGTATTATCGGAAAGAAAAGCTATGCGTCGATGGCCCTGTGATATCATGTATTTCACCATCTCATATGTGCCCTGCTCATCATCAAGACCGACGTTGGTGAAATGTTTGAGCCCTTCTATACTATATGTATCTATGCATACGATAGGCTTCTTGTATCTCGTACTGACCCTTATCCCGTCATCATCGAGCATACCGAAAAGCAGAAGCCCATCCACATTCCAGGAGGAAACATATCGCATGATCTTCTCCGTATCCCTGGAAATATAGATCATCATGAAGTATCCCGCATTCCTGACGGTCTCCTCGATTCCTCCTATCAATTCGGAAACAAAAGGATCCATCATCAGGTTTTCGTACTTATCCTCTCTGGCTTTAAGCGCAAATCCGATTATCTTGGATTCGTTCTGCGCCAGATTCCTCGCATTGATATTAGGAACATAATCGACTTCCTTAAGGTATTCTTCTACTTTTCTGCGTGTTTCTTCCGAGACTTCACCGCTTTTCCCGTGTATGACGTTAGATACGGTGGCGGTGCTCATGCCCAGTTTTTCGGCAATTTCCTTGATTGTGATCATTTTTTGTTTTTTCCCTTTACAAAGTCAAAAACTTATTGTATGTTATGCATAACATACCACTTACGCGCTTAAGTTGTCAAGCGGGTATCTCAATACATAAGGAGTTCATGATGAATAACGAATACAAAAGGATAAATACAGGAACTGACATCATAAATACCGGTCTGTCCGGTTCGATATCAGACATTATCTCCGCCCACATCCCGGCAGATATTCCGCATGGCGACATGCCCGGCGACAAGATTGAGATCGGAGAAGGTCATATAGATAAGGCCAGGACTATTTTTCCGGTATTGGCCGAAATGCTTAAGACAAGTTCCTCCGCCAACCCTTACGGACGTGCAGTCATCGCTGTATGCGGCGGATCGGGGGTAGGTAAGAGCGAGATCGCATCTATCATTTCCCATATGTTAAGGAAATGCGGCATCGGAGCATATACCATGTCCGGCGACAATTATCCGCACAGGATACCTAAATATAATGATGCCGAGCGTCTTCGTGTATTCAGAGAAGGTGGCGTAAGAGCGCTCACCGAAAGCGGCAAAGCCTCGCCGGATGCATTCAATACTCTTCGTTCGCTTCAGGAAACAGGCGCGGATGCAGACAGCAAGTACATTAATGAACATGATTGGTTTAAGCCCTACTACGAAGGCGGAAAAGAAGCATTAAAAGGCTATCTTGGCACGCCGCTCGAGACGGATTATGACGAGGTAGAACAGATCCTCAAAGCCTTTCTTGACGGAGCATCTTCGCTCTGGCTTAAGAGAATGGGCAGGGATGAAGCATCTTTGTGGTACGACGAGATCGACATGTCGGATATTCAGGTCCTCGTTCTCGAATGGACTCACGGCAACTCCGACTGTCTTTCTTCCGTAGACATTCCCATTTTGCTCAATTCCACTCCCGAAGAGACTCTCGAGCACAGGAGATCGCGAAACAGGGACGGTGCACTCGACAGCCCTTTCACCATGCTGATCCTCGGTCTTGAGCAGGATATGCTCACTTCCCAGGCTCATAAGGCAAAGATCATAATAACCAAATCCGGAGAGATCATATCTTACGAGGAATTTAAGAAGATCATGGCCGGTTCATAAACCGAGCATTCCCGTATCATCCCAGAAGGAGGACTATCATATGTCAGCACACAATAACAACGGCCCCATGCTGAACGCTTATCCCGACAGTTGCGGATGCAGGCTTTCCGATATCATAGATGTATTAAGCAAGCCGGAATTCAAGGATGTATTCAGTTCATTTTATATTCTTCCAAGCCTCTACAACACTGACTTAGACCGCGGTTTCTCGGTCATCGATTACGATCTGAACCGCGAAATGGTAAGCCGTGAAGATCTGGATAAACTTAATGAACTCGGGATCGACCTCAAGCTCGATTTCATATTAAACCATGCATCAGTCCTCTCCCCCCAGTTCCTCGACCTACTTCAGAACGGTGAGTCTTCCGAATATGCGGACTTCTTCATAAATTGGAACAAGTTCTGGGACGGATATGGTGAAATGACCCCGGAAGGCTATATAAAGCCGGATGATAAATACATCAAAGACATGTTCTTCAGAAAGCCCGGTCTGCCCATTCTGATGGTCAGAATGCCTGACGGACGTGACGTTCCTTACTGGAATACATTTTATCAGGAAGTCATATACAGATGCCCCGATCCGATCGATCTGGTCAGGGATCTCAAAATGCAATACTCCGCGGCAGTAAGCGTATGCGCTCAGATAAAGGCAGGTCTGGATGCAGGTCTGAAGCCGGCTGAAATCGATTTCACCGGTCACGAGGAATATCGCGATTCTGTGATCGATCTTCTCAAAAAAAACAGGCAGTACCTCGGGCAGATGGATCTGAATATCAAATCCCCGCTGGTCTGGGAGCATTATCGCAACACTTTAAAACGTCTGTCAGAGTATGGCGCCAGGATCGTAAGGCTCGATGCTTTTGCATACGCTCCCAAATCCCCCGGAAGCCGTAATTTCTTAAATGAACCCGATACCTGGGATGTACTTGAAAAAGTCAGGGAAATAGCCGATGAGAACGGTCTTACTCTCCTGCCTGAGATTCATGCTTCGTACAATGAGGGAATATATGAGACCGTTGTCTCAAAAGGATATATGACGTACGATTTCTTCCTGCCCGGACTGCTGATACATGCAATAGAAAAAAGGACAAGTGAAAAGCTTCTGTCATGGGCGCAGGAACTGATCGACAAAAAAATCCGGACCGTCAATATGCTCGGATGTCATGATGGCATACCGCTCCTGGATCTGAAGGGAATACTGGAGGAGGATGACATAGCCGATCTGATCGATACCATCGTTAATCGCGGCGGATATGTCAAAGATCTTCATGGTGCCAAAAATATTTACTATCAGGTCAATGCAACCTACTATAGCGCGCTCGGTGAAGATGATAAGAAGATGCTCTTTGCACGGGCTATACAGATGTTCATGCCCGGTAAACCGCAGGTTTGGTACCTGGATCTGTTTGCGGGCAAAAACGATCATGAAGCGGTAAAAAGAGCCGGCGCCGGCGGTCACAAGGAGATCAACAGGACCAATCTGACGCCTAATCAGATTGAGGATGCACTGAAAAAAGAAGTTGTCCAAAAGCAGCTCGATCTGCTACGTCTGAGAAATACACACCCTGCTTTCGGCTTTGACTCAAACTTTGAAGCAAACCTGAACGGCTCTGTAATGAGCATAACCTGGTCCCGCGATGATCACCGCATCACGCTTGACGCCGACTTTGAGACCTTAGAATACAGAATCCGATGATTCCGACGGCTATGCCTCACCTTTTTTCTTTCTTCAAAACTGCGTAGGTTCTTTCCAGCAGTCCTATATTAAGAAGTGCAAATATCAGAAGGTATACAGGCATGATGCCGATCCCGATATGCTGCTGAAGGATTCCGAATGCCATCGGCATAAATGTGCTGCCTACATAGGCGGAAGCCATCTGCAAGCCTATGACAGCCGCACTGTATTTCTTTCCGAAGTTTTCCGGGGCCATATGCTGGATCGAAGGATACACCGGCCCCATACCGGTTCCTATGACCACAAAGCCGATCGCCGCAGGCAG
Source organism: Lachnospiraceae bacterium (assembly GCA_017620155.1). GTDB lineage: Bacteria > Bacillota > Clostridia > Lachnospirales > Lachnospiraceae > XBB2008. The sequence goes on from JAFZQY010000106.1 coordinate 19,861, forward strand.
ATAATGACTGACAGGAAGCATGACCATAACTATGCCGATCAGTTCTACCGCGATCCCGATCCTTATGAGCAGTCTGTCACCCAATTTATTCGAAAAAAATCCCGAGATCAGTCTCCCGAGCATCAGTCCGCCGAATATAAGTGATCCAAACGATGCGATCAGTCCATCGGAAAGACCTTCCTTAACCCCTGCAAAATAACTAGAAGTCCACAGGAAACAGGTCGCCTCTCCCGAGCAGTATGCATAAAATGCGATCAGTGTCAGGATAACTCCGGGAACCTTAAGCGCTTCTCTGATGCCGGCACCTGCCTCTTCCGTCGCTTCTGCGCTGCTCTCATTCTTTTTCCAAAGTGGCAGAGAAAAAATGCACACCAGAAGTATTCCCATCTGAATATACGCTGTCCACCTGTATCCTTCATTCCATCCCGCCCTGCTCAATGCAAGCGCCATGATATTCGGGCTGATCACCGCTCCCACACCATAAAAGCAATGAAGGAAATTCATGACCGAACCGGAGTAGTTGTTCGCCACATAGTGGTTCACGGACGCATCTATCGCGCCTGCTCCGAGGCCATAGGGAATCACGAATAGAAACAGCATCGCGTATGATGCCGAGAATGAAAAACCAAGAAGCCCGAATACTGTAAGCAAAATGGATACGATCACGATCCACCTGGTATGAAACCTTCTGATCATCCGCGGGCTTATCAGCGCGGATATGATCGTCATGAACGATATCGACATGGATACATATCCCGCATACGATGAAGGTACGTGAAAAGCTGCCTGCATTGTCGGCCAGCCGGAACCGAAAAGCGAATCAGGCAATCCGAGACTGATGAATATCAGATATATCACTGCGAGTAAAAGAGAATACATAGCGTCTCCTATGATTCCACAGATTGCTTATTCAGCGCATATCCTATCAGTCCGCCGACTATTCCGCCGAGAATATGAGCCGTGTTGGAGATGTTGTCGTTTATGACCAGGCCTTCGAAGATCTGCTGTCCGATGAACAGCACGGCCACCAGGATGAATGTCAGAGGGATCTCTCCCTCACGAAAGCTTGTGAATGAAGAAAGGATGATGAATGCAAAGACTATGCCGCTGGCGCCGCAAAGTCCTACATTCGGAAAGAAACAAAAGTTCACCAGACTGGTCATGAATGCCGTAATCGCAGTCACAAATACAAGCGTTTTAGAGCCGTATTTTTCCTCAAGGAGAGGGCCGAAAAGCAGGATATAACTCATGTTCCCGACCAGATGCGACCAGTCCGCGTGACCGAATATATGTGCGAAAGCCCTGATCCAGGTCAAGGGTGAGAGCAACGATGCGCGATATGTCATGAACACCAGCTCTGTGATATAACCGCCGCTCAGATATCCAAGAAGAGTCGCGACGAAGCTTATCGCAACCATGCTGAGTATTACGGGTGAATTGAATGTGATCCTTAATCTATTACTTCGCATCGTAATCAGGACAGAGCCACATATACAT
>JAFZQY010000107.1 GCA_017620155.1 Lachnospiraceae bacterium
GGAGTATCTGAGGAACGAATATACTCCCGGCGGCTCGGATCCCACGATGCAGTGGATGATATTCGGAGACAGCGCTTATGTCGAGTCGCATAAACTGCAGTATCTCGGACTTTGGATGAGACTCGGGATCCGTAATCCCCGCGCGTATGTTGAGGCTTATATCGATCAGACCAGGGGCTACTACACCACGATGCAGCCCGAACAGACGGAGTTTTACGGCCTTTTGCCGAACGGCGATGAGCTGTATAACGCTCCCGTATTTTTTGCGACCAGACGCATCAAGATCAACGAGATCATGTTCAAACTCCACAATGTTCTTCCGGTCTACAGCATACTCTACAGCCCGGGCGCATGCCTGCAGCTCATGATGCTCGGAGCGGCCCTGATACTTTTAGCTATGAAAAAAGGCTGCCGGGGATATGCTTTTATCGCATATCTGCCCATGGCAGCGCTTACACTTACGGTTCTTATCGCGGCACCTTTATGTGCCGATCTTCGTTATGCTTACGGCCTCATGATCTCCTTCCCGGAGCTTATCGCCATGACTTTCTTAACATACTCTTTTAAGACTTCGTAGCTTTCCGTCTTGAACGAAGAAACGAAGAATATCAGCAGCGAGACTATAACGCTTATCACTCCCTTTATCAGGAAAAACAGAAGAGTGCTCTGTACATACGGATGAATCAGATTGCCTATCGTCATTGAGATTGCAACGCTTAAGCACAGAAGGGCAAGTCTGCCCAGTGTGATCAGGCAGTACTTTTTCGGGCTCGTATGTAAGAAAAATCTATGCACGACGATGCATCTGCCGAGGTAGATGAAGAGGTGTCCCGCAACGGTTCCTATCATTACGCCCGTCACACCGTACATGAGCCCTAGGACGATCGAGAGCGTAACATTGGTGATCGCCGCTATGATCATGTAATTGCGGTCTGCCTCGAAGTGCCCTAAGGAGTTTCTGAAGTATGTCATCGGGTTGTTCTGGATAGCGATGAAAAGGTTTAAGGACAGCATCGCTGCGAAACCGTAGGATAAGAGCAGCTGGGGTTTCTTAAGCCAGAGCAGGATGAATTCCTGGCATACGCACATGACGCCCGATGCCGATACTATCGCCAGGAAAAATCCCGTAAGATCGAGAGCCTTGAAAAACGGGATCCCGCGGTCGCTTTCCTTGTCGTATACGAGGTTTCCTATGCTGGCCTGAATGGAATTAAAGGCCGATAGGATGAACTCCTGGAGCTTGGAGCTTATCATGCGGTAATTGCTCACAAGACCGTTCGTTGCGACGCTGATCATCGTGGTCACGATGATGTCGTCGGATGCTCCGTATACGGTGAGCGCGGCTTTGGTCGCGATCATGTTCCTGACTTCGGCACCTAAGCCCAGAGCACGGATATCTTCACGGCTGACCTTTGTTTCTTTGATCTCGGGATATTCCTTTTTGGAATAAAAAGATATGATCAGGTTGGATGTGATGTTGGATATGATCGCCACGATCAGGTAGGCGATATAGTTCCTGAGCTTGAGCAATATGATCATCCTGGTGATGACGCTTATGATGTTGACCACCGTGTCGACTGCAGTGCATACATAGATGCGCTGATGCGTCACGAAGATGATGCGTCTGTATGCAAAAAAGTATGTGCATAGCGTGGCGGCAAGCTGCAGATAGTAGATCTTGTAGATGAAGGACCAGCTGTCGTGGATGTCCGCTTTGGCCAGTATGGGCGGAAGAAAGATGCTCACGATGAGTCCGGCCGCCAGCACGAAGAGTCCGACGAAGACATATATGATCCTGTAGATGGATAAAAGCTTGCGTATCTGATCGATGTTATCGGTCGCGATCTCCGAATACATATGGTAGGTGATGATGCCCGCGATGCCCATCTCAGACAGGTTCAGATAGCTGAAGATGGATACGAAGAGTCCGTCGTAACCCAGATAATCCAGCGTGAGCACATCGAGGAATATACGCCTTACCACGAAGTTTAAGATCACGATGAGCAGGGTGCATGCGTATATGTATATCATGTTTTTCATGGAGTTCTTTATGCGCATGGCATAAGTATACCATAATGTGGCGAAAGAGGCGTAAATATGGTATACTTATATAGTTTTAGATGTGTTATTCGGAGTGAAATATGATCCTGGGTTATTACAGCACATTATTAGTGGTATCGATCATTCTGCTGCTGATCCTTTCGGTCAGATGGCAGATCAGGATAGATATTGATTTCGCGGTATTCTTTATACTCGTTCCGATAGATCTGCTGGGCTATCTTAAACTGGCCACGTCTTCCAACGTGGAGACTGCCATCCTGGCAAATCACCTGATATATCTCGGCGGCTGTTTTCTTCAGCTCTTTGCCTTTCTCGTAGTATGCAATCTCTGTCATATCATATTGAAACCCTGGCTGAGACTGCTGGTATTCGGCTGGTCGATCGTGATGTATCTGTGTTCGATGACAGTCGGATACAGTCAGATATTCTACAAGAGCGTTACGCTTGAGGAGCGTAACGGCGTGAGCGTGCTGATCAAGGAATACGGCCCCGCACACACTTTGTTCTATATCACGATCATCGTGTATATGATCGCTACTCTGGCGGTCCTCGTTTACAGTTATTTCAAAAAGAGCGAGGCATCAATGCAGAACATATATCTGATGGCCGGCATGATGCTGTTTTCCGTAATAGCTTTCTTCGGAGGCCGCGCGATCACCAAAGATGTGGAGGTCCTGCCGGTGGCATATGTTCTGACCGAGATGGCTTTCCTTCTGATCTCCCACAGGACCCGGCTTTACTATATAACAGGAGACATCTCCGCCAATATCCTTGAGGAAGGTGCGGACGGACTTGTGTGCTTTGACATGGAGCGCAGGCTTCTCGTGTCCAACAAGACGGCCCAGGAGATGATACCCGGGCTGAAAAGTGCACAGACCGACCATCTTCTTAACGAGACTGTTGCAGAGTTCAGACAGCTCGGAGAGTGCGTGATCAGGTTTGCATCCGGAGATAAGACCGAGAGTCCTCTGATCGAACTCGGGGGCAGGGCATATCAGACGAAGGTTGAGTACATCAAGGACGGCAAGAAAAATGTCGGGTATTATGTCGTGCTCAGGGATGTGACCGCCGAGCGCAAATATATCGAGGGCGTTAACAAATATACCGAACAGATGCGCGCAGCTACCGATGCCGCCATCGCCGCCGATAATGCCAAGTCGCATTTCCTCGCGCAGATGTCGCATGAGATCCGTACTCCCATCAATGCTATCCTGGGCATGAATGAGATGATCATGCGTGAATGCAAAGAGCAGGAGATCTTAGACTATGCTTCTTCGATAGAAACATCCGGACATACCCTCCTTTATCTGATAAACAGCATCCTTGATTTCTCCAAGATCGAAGACGGCAAGATGGAGATCATAGATGTCGATTACGATACCGTGAAATTCATCTCCGGCCTGGTCAATTCCACACAGACGAGAGCGGACGACAAAGGGCTTAAGTTTGAGCTTAATATAGACGATACGCTGCCTTCCGCAATGCACGGCGATGACATGAGACTGTCCCAGGTCATCATGAACCTCTTAAGTAACGCCGTGAAGTATACCGATGAAGGAGAGATATCGCTGACAATCCGCCGTAACCGCGGAATGGGCAAGGATGATGGCAATGCTCTCTGGGTTCATGTGGAAGTATCCGATACCGGCATCGGCATCAAACACAAGGATATGGACAGGCTTTTCCATTCCTTCGAACGTCTCGATGAATCCCGTAACCGCAACATCGAGGGAACGGGACTCGGAATGGCCATCGTTTACCGCATGCTCGACCTTATGGGCAGCACGATCAATGTTAAGAGCGAATACGGCAAGGGTTCCACTTTCTGGTTCGATATTCGTCAGGGCATCGTTGATCCCAGAGCGATAGGCGACTACAAAGAGCGCTTGAAGACCGAGAACATGCGCAAGAAGAGGAACATCACTCTTTATGCGCCCGATGCCCGCGTCCTCGTGGTGGATGACAACTCGCTTAACCTGAAGGTTACAAGGAACTACTTAAAGCTCTGCGGCATAGTGCCCGATGAAGCCATGTCCGGAGCCGATGCGATAGAACTGATCAAAGAGAAGACATATGATGTGGTATTCCTGGATCACATGATGCCCGAACTGGACGGCATCCAGACCCTTGAAATCATACGCAGAGACAATCTGGCTCCCGAATCGACCGTCATGGTAGTGCTTACCGCCAATGCGATCGAAGGATCCAGAGAGATGTACCTGCGCGCCGGATTCGACGATTATATCTCCAAGCCCGTAGATCTTAACGACATGGTAGATAAGCTGGAAGGATATCTGAATAATGGACGAGGAACTGATACTTGAAGAAAATAAAATGGGCACGATGCCCGTGAATAAACTACTTATTACGATGTCTGTACCGATGATGATGTCCATGATGGTACAGGCATTGTATAATGTCGTGGACTCGATCTTCGTTTCGCGCATTGAGGAAGATGCGCTTACGGCCGTATCGATGGCATTCCCGATGCAGATGCTGATGATGGCATTAGGGATGGGAATGGGCGTCGGAGTTAACGCACTCCTTAGCCGCTCACTTGGCGAAAAGGATTACGATTCCGTAAATAAGGCCGCGACCAACGGTATATTCCTGGCCGTGTGCAGTTATATCGTATTCCTGATAGCGGGCAGGATGCTGGTTCGCCCGTTTTATGTATCTCAGATCGATAATGCGAACATAGTAGATTATGGCGTGGCTTATCTGACCATATGCTGCACCATGAGCTTCGGACTGTATACGCAGGTGATATTCGAGAGGCTCTTACAGTCTACCGGCATGACATTCTACAACATGGTCACGCAGATGACCGGTGCCGTGATCAATATCATCCTGGATCCGATACTCATATTCGGACTTCTGGGCGCACCTAAGATGGGCATAGCCGGAGCGGCGACCGCGACCGTCATAGGCCAGATCGTTGCCGGTACTCTGGCGATCATCCTCAATGTCCGCCTGAATAAGGAGATACATATCTCCTTTAAGGGATTCAGACCCGACCTAAGGGTGATAGGGCAGATCTATACGGTGGGACTTCCGTCGATCATCATGCAGTCTATCGGTTCCGTCATGGTTTACGGAATGAACCGCATCCTGGGCGTCTTTTCTTCCACGGCCGTGGCGGTCTTCGGTGTCTATTTCAAACTTCAGAGTTTTATCTTCATGCCTGTTTTCGGACTTAACAACGGCATGATCCCCATAGTCGCATATAACTACGGAGCAAAGAACAGGCTCAGGATGGTCAAGACCATCAAACTTGCCGTCTTTTTTGCCGTGGCGATCATGCTGATAGGTACTGCGATATTCGAGATCTTCCCGGCTAAGCTTTTCGCGCTTTTCGATGCATCCGAGCACATGCTTCAGATGGGCGTTCCGGCGCTCAGGATCATCGCGATCCACTTCCCGATAGCGGCGGTATGCATAGTCATCGGATCCGTTTTCCAGAGTCTCGGAAACGGAATATACAGCATGATCAACTCCATCATGCGTCAGATCGTGGTCCTGCTTCCCGCGGCATATCTGCTCGCGCGTACGGGCTATGTCAATAATGTATGGTGGTCTTTCCCGATAGCGGAGATCATGTCACTTATTTGCACGCTCTTCTTCCTGTGGAGGATCAACAGGGATATCATTTCCACGGTTCCCGACGGAACGCTGTAGAGCGGGATTTTTACGAGGTAGAAAAATGATCAGAGAGATAGTCATCTCAGACCTGGAAGGCCTGGCCGAGTTTATCACGGAGCAGGAATACCGCGAGGATCTGGACAGATACAGGAATTCATATCTGTACCGAGGAATGCCGGATTCTTCATATAAGATGGAGACAAGTCTCCACAGAAACTGCAAGCATCTGCAGAAGCAATTAGAGCCTGCGATCCTGGAGAACTTCGCCAAGTATGCGGTGATCGGCGATCCTACGATCGCTGAGTCCGTATGGAGGCAGATGATATTGGGGCAGCACTACGGACTGCCCACCAGGATGCTCGACTGGACGCATTCGGCTCTCGTAGGCCTGCACTTTGCGACAGCCGAAGATAACCTGGCCCTAATGGAAAAGCATGATTGCATGGTATGGCGCATCGACATGAACGAGATGACGACGCTGCTGCCCGAAAGATACCAGGAGATAGTCAACCGCAAGCAGTCCACGATCTTTTCCGTGGATATGCTGCTCGAGGCGGCAGATTCCCTGGCTGAATACGATTCGGACATGGGGGATTCCGCAATGGTCATCATAGAGCCTCCGTCGATCAACCAGCGCATCGTGAACCAGTATTCATTCTTCTCGCTGATCCCGATGCAGATGACGGATATAGAGAAGTTCCTGGATTTAAGGACCGAAAATACCGTGAAATACGTGATCAAGGCAGACCTTCGCTGGCGCGTGAGAGACATGCTCGACCAGCTGAACATGAGCGAGAGGATCGTATATCCCGGTCTTGACGGCCTGTCGAAATGGATCGCAAGACATTACTACGTAAAATGATGAAGGAGAATTCCTGAACAGACTGACATGAGCGTTATCGAGAATCTGAAAGACAAGAAGATACTTATATGGGGATACGGACGAGAGGGACAGTCCACGAGGCAGTTCCTTAAAAGGTGCTGCGCACCTGCGAGCGTGGAAGTGTTCGAAGGAAAGCGCGAGGAGATCAACGAGGATAAGTATGACCTCATAATCAAGAGCCCCGGCATCCGGATGGATGATGATTCTCCGAAGTATACTTCGCAGACGGAACTTTTCCTGGAAGAGTACCGCGACCGGGTCATCGGCATCACGGGAACCAAGGGAAAAAGCACAACATCCGCCATGCTAAATCATGTTTTAACTCATGTATATCCCGGTAAAACCATCCTTTTAGGAAACATCGGAGAGCCCTGTCTTAACTTCTTCGATGAGATAACGGACGATACACTTGTTGTATTTGAGATGTCCTGCCATCAGCTGGCACATGTTCATGTATCTCCTCACATTGCCGTATTTCTAAACCTTCATGAAGAGCACCTCGATTACTATCCGGACATGGAAAGCTACTTTAATGCAAAGAAACATATTACTTCTTTCCAAAAAGAATCGGATGTTTTTCTTGTGGGGGAAGACGTTCCCGAGATAGAGACCAAGGCGAAAGTTATCCACATGCCCTATGATACGGAAGGAGATTACGGCCTGCAGATCCTTGGTAAGCATAACGTATGTAATGCAAACTTCGTATTAAAGATCGTGACTGAGGTACTGGGACTTGATCGCGAGCGCGCCATAGCATCCCTGGCAGATTTTAAGGGTCTGCCTCACAGGCTCAGCTTCATCGGAGAGCATGGCGGCGTCAGATACTATGACGATTCCATCTCCACGATCCCCGATGCCACGATCATGGCTCTCGAAGCGGTACCGGATGCATATTCCGTCCTTATAGGCGGCATGGACAGAGGCATTGATTACACGGAGCTTATCGAATATATCCGCAGCCACCCCGAATACAGATACATCTGCTCATATGATTCGGGCAGGCGCATATACGATGAGGTGAGCAGCCTGGATCATGTATATTATGAGGAAACCCTTGAGGCGGCGGTGAGGCTTGCGAAGAGCATAACTCCCGAGGGTAAAGCCTGCATCTTAAGTCCCGCATCCGCTTCATACGGCTATTTCAAGAACTTTGAGCAGCGCGGCGAGATGTTTAAGGACTATGTATATAAAGATGATGATGCGCGGATATGAAGATAGTGTTGCATGGATATGAAGGTAGTCATTCACAGATATAACAGCATATGCGAGCCGGGTTACATCGATGCTTTCAAGGCCCTCGGCATAGATGTGGTCGAAGATTGCCTTGAAATGACCGAAAAGAACATCCCCGCCGACGTGCGGATATCAACGATAGCCGAATTGATACTGAAGAACAAGCCGATGTTTGTGTTCAGTATCAATTTTTTTCCGTATATATCGGATATATGCGAGAGGCTGCATGTGATGTATGTGTGTGTCAGTGTGGACTGTCCGGTGACCGAACTGTGGTCGACGGCAGTCAGGAATGACTGCAACAGGATATTCCTGTTTGACCGTATGCAGTATCTGGAGGTTGCCGATGAGAATCCCGGACATATATTCCACATGCCGCTTGGTGTCAATCCTCTGATCAAAGCGCAGGAGACCGGAGATTTCAAATATGATGTCTCATTCATCGGCTCCCTGTATAACGAGAAAAATCCTTATGCAGACATGGCGGACGCTCTGAACCCCAGGGTGAGGGGCCTGTGCGAAGGCCTGCTTGCGGCTCAGGAGATGCTGCCGGGGCAGGAACTGCTCGAAGCCGTGATCAGACAGGATGAAGCAGGCCGAGAAATTATATCCGAATTTAATAAATACACACCCTCGGCCGTTTCGGGGATCGGAGAGACCATCGGCGACATAGGCGCTTTCTGGACTGTGAATGCCTGCCTCGGGACCGAACTGACCGTGCGCGACAGGCTCATCCTGCTGTCATCGATCGCGGAGAGCATCACTGATCTGGGATCGCTTCATCTGTTTACGAGAAGCGATACCTCGCTCTTATCATCCGTCAGCCCCCACACACAAGTACACGGCGGAATATCGACCCTTACGGAGATGCCGCAGGTCATAAGCTCCAGCAGGATCAACATTAATACCACGATGCGTCCCATCCGCAGCGGACTTCCGCAGAGGATATGGGATGTCCTTGGGTGCGGAGGGTTCCTTCTTACGAACGCACAGGCCGAGATCCCGGAGTATCTGGTGCCTGGCACCCATCTGGAAGTCTTCGAAAGTCCGGAAGAAGCCTGCGAGAAGGTCAGGTACTACCTGACCCACGAGGATGAAAGGCTCGCTATAGCCCGCGCCGGATATGAGGAAGCTGTTTTGGGTCACACGATCGCGGTGCGCGTAAAAGATATGATCACGATGATAATGCAGGGGATATCCCCCGAACAGACATAAACGAATAATAAGCGTAAACGAAACGATATGAAGATCCTTTTTCTGAAATGGGAATGCTTCGGCATCCCGGATATACTGGCGGCATTCGAGAAGGCCGGTCATGAGGTCGCAATCCTTGAAACTTCCCAGGAGGGGCTGCTTGATCCTGCGATTGCGGATAAGGTCAGCCGGGCCATGAAGGAGAACGGCTGCAACGCGGTCTTCGGATTCAATTACTTCCCGCATGTAGCCAAAGCCGCCGCCAAAGACGGCTTCGAGTACTACTCCTGGGTGTATGACAACCCCTGCGTTCAGCTGTATTCCTGTACGGTTCCTAACCCCACAAATCATATTTTTGTATTTGATTCCGATACATGTCTTAAGTTTAACCGCGGCGGTATCGGTAATGTATATTACCTGCCGATGGCAGCAGATCCCGACAGGATAGAAAAAGTATGTGCGGATGCGCGGGCGAAGAATGCAGCCGCAGCCGGATCTGCCCGGGCCGCGGCAGGCGAGGATATCACCTTCGTCGGCTTGATGTACTCCGAGAAGCACAATTTCTATGACCGGATGATCTCAAAAGGGGTATCTGCCCATACGGAAGGGTACTTAAGGGGCATCATGGAGGCGCAGAAACTCCTGTATGGCATGAACATCACCGAGGCTGCGCTTACGGACGAGATCCTTGAGGATATGCACAGAGCGCTTCCGCTTGAACCCGATCCGGAGAGCGTGATCACACGCAAGACACTTTTTAATGAATATGTCATAAACAGGCAGATCACCGCCGAGGAAAGATCAAGCGCTCTTACAATGCTCGGAACCCTGTTCGGTGAGGATCACAAAGTCGGCCTGTATACGGGAGACGGAAGTTTGAAGATCGCGGGCATAGTTAATCACGGACCCGTCGATCCCGAGCGCGCGGCATATGCGGTATATAACGGCTCCCGCATAAACCTCAATATCTCTTTAAGGAGCATAGTGAACGGGATTCCCTTAAGATGCTTTGACATAATGGGCGCGGGCGGCTTTTTGCTCACTTCCTATGCCGGAGACATGACGCAGTTCTTTACCGACGGGGAGCATTACATATCTTTCGACAGCATGGAAGACATGCTGACCAAGTGCGCTTATTACCTTGAACACGAGGATGAACGTAGCGGGATCGCAGCGGCGGGACTTGCCGCGATCAAAGAAAACCACACGTATTATCACCGCGTTCTCGAGATGTTTGATTAAGAAAGCATTAAGATAACCTGAAAATAAACTAAATATAGTGATTTAGGTGTTTTTTTTATCTAAATGTTGTATCATATACACATGAAAATACATCCATGTATTTTCGGACATGTGTTAAATTAGTCCGTTAATTACGTATGATTAAAGATCACCAAAAAGCATTCAATCAGGTCCATCTTCTGATAGATGCGATCGTGGTTGTAATTTCATATGTTCTGGCCTGGTATCTGAAGTTTCAGGCACCGTGGCAGAACGAACCGCCGGGACTGTCGATGGAGCAGTACATGTTCGCTCTCTGGTTCATCGTGCCCGGTTATGTGCTGCTCTACTATATGCTCAATCTCTATACCCCGAAGCGTGCGACGCTGCGCAGGTATGAGCTGGTAAACATTTTCCAGGCCAACCTCTTCGGGACGATAGGGATCATAGTAGTACTGTATGTCATCAAGCAGATACACTTCTCGCGTTCCATGATCCTGATGTTCTTCGGGATCAATACGGTGCTCACCACGATCTTCCGGAGCGTACTAAGGAGCGTGCTCGAGTACTTCCGCCGCAAGGGCTACAATGTGAAATATATTCTCATGGTAGGATATTCCAGGGCGGGAGAAGAATATATAAACCGTGTGAACAACAATCCCCAGTGGGGATATGTTATCAGAGGCATACTCGATGACCATGTACCTGCGGGAACCTTGTACCGCGGCATCAAAGTCATAGGCAAGATAGATAACCTGGAATATATCCTGCCCGAGAACAATCTCGATGAGATCGATATCTCGCTCGCACTGAGCGATTACGACAAACTTGAACGGATCGTTGCGATGTGCGAGAAATTTGGTGTGCATACCAAGTTCATACCCGATTACAATTCACTTTTCCCGACCAATCCCTATACCGAGGATGTGCTGGGATTAAGTGTTGTCAATATCCGCAACGTGCCTCTGGCCAATTCGTTCAACAAGGCGGTCAAGCGCACATTTGACCTGGTATTTTCGATAATCGCCATTGTTATCTCGTCGCCGGTGATGCTGATCACTGCGATCGCGATCAAACTTTCGTCGCCCGGGCCTGTTATGTTCAAGCAGGAACGTATCGGTTTACATAACAAGCCGTTCGAGATGTACAAGTTCAGATCGATGGTCGTGCAGAAGGAAGAGTCGGAGAGCAAGGAGTGGACCACCAAGGACGATCCGAGAGTCACTCAGGTCGGAAAAGTAATCCGCCGTTTCAGCATAGACGAGCTGCCGCAGTTTTTTAACGTGCTCAAGGGCGACATGAGCGTGGTAGGACCAAGACCCGAGAGACCGCAGTTCGTTGAGAAATTCATGGAAGAGATACCCCGCTACATGGTCAAGCACCAGGTCCGTCCCGGGCTTACCGGCTGGGCTCAGATAAACGGCTACAGAGGAGATACCTCGATCAAGCGCCGTGTCGAACATGACATATACTACATCGAGAACTGGACATTAGGGTTTGACATCAAGATAGTCCTGCTCACCGTGTTCAGGATGTTTATCGATAAAAACGCATATTAAAGTGCGAGAGCATAAGCAACAGGAGGAATGAAATGAGTTCATCTGACCAGAAAAGAAGACGCAGGAGAAAAAAGAAAAAAGGCGGCTTAAGTACCGGCGCGAAGATAGCCATTTTTGCCATTGAACTGGTGGTACTGGCTGCAGCCGGGATCATACTGTATGTCACGACCAAGACTACCGAGACAGGCAAGGTCGAGATCGCCGAAGAGGACATCGTGATCAACGATTCCGTAAAAGAGGCAGAGGAGACCACGATGAAGGGCTATTGGAACATAGCGCTCTTCGGCGTTGACTCCAGACAGGACCAGCTGACCAAGAATACCCGTTCCGATACGATCATGATCGCAAGTATCAATCAGGATACAGGAGACATTAAGCTCGTCAGCGTATATCGTGATACTTACCTTAACCTCGGAAACGACAGTTACAACAAATGTAATGCTGCATACGCCAAGGGCGGTCCCGAGCAGGCGATCAACATGTTGAACATGAACCTGGACATGAACATCACCGATTTCGTAACGATCGGTTTCCAGGGACTCATAGATGTCGTGGATGCGCTTCACGGAGTCCAGATCGATGTACAGGACGTTGAGATCGAGCATCTGAACAACTATCAGCGAAGCATGTTCCTGGATGAAGGCGGCGGCGGAAAGCTCAATGACAACATCATCCCCGTTACCAATTCCGGTCTGCAGACATTAAGCGGACTTCAGGCTACAGCGTACTGCCGTATCAGATATACTGCCGGTGATGACTTCAGACGTGCGGAGAGACAGCGTACGGTGCTTCTTGCCTGCATGGACAAAGCCAAGACGGCATCCGTAAGTGAACTTACTTCGATCGCCAACAATATATTCAAAGAGGTCTACACTTCACTTGACTTAAATGACATCATCGCGCTTCTCGGCGATATCGCCAAGTACAACGTGACAGGTCAGGACGGCTTCCCGAACGAGAGCCTGCGTGCTACCGGCTCGATCGGATCCAAGGGATCCTGCGTAGTTCCCGTTTCGCTGAGCGATAATGTTAAGTGGCTTCACTGGTTCCTCTTTAACGATGAGGGATATCAGCCGTCTCAGACGGTTCAGACGTGTTCGGACAAAGTTTATGCCGACACCCATACATATATAGGTAATTAATTCTATGACGGGGACGGCGCATAGCATTGATGTGATAATACCCACTTACAGGCCGGATGAAAAACTCATCCGCTGCCTGGAACTTCTGGGTGCGCAGACCGCTGCCCCATCGCGCATTCATATCATAAATACGGAGCGACGTTTTTATGATGAATTCATGGAGAACAGGGTGATCCCGGCTTCCGTCAGGGATATCACCGAGGTTACCCATATCTCTCCGGATGAGTTCGACCACGGCGGAACCAGAAGAGCGGCAGTCGCCGCATCTGCTTCCGAATTCTTCATCATGATGACGCAGGATGCTCTTCCTGCCGATGAAAAACTCGTGGAGGAACTCATAACTCCCCTTATCCTTGATGAGAATATAGCGGTATCTTATGCCAGACAGCTTCCGGCTCCTGGTGCATCGGAGACGGAAAAGTTTGTCCGTGCGTTTAATTACCCCGAAAAACCGCAGGTTAAGTCCGCTCAGGACTTAAACAGACTCGGCGTAAAGACCTTTTTCTGCTCGAATGTCTGCGCGGCATACAGAAGATCTGATTATGACGAGGCGGGCGGTTTTGTGGAAAAAACCATATTCAACGAGGATATGATACTGGCATCTTCCCTTATAAAAATGGGGCGTGCGATATCCTATTCCGCGCGTGCCAAAGTGTATCATTCCCATAACTATAACTGCAGGCAACAGTTTAAGCGCAATTTTGACAATGCGGTATCGCAGGCCGAGCATCCCGAAGCTTTTGCGGGGATATCTTCAGAGAGCGAGGGAAAACGGATGGTAGCGCTGTGCATCGCGCATCTTAAGAAGATTCACAGATCTTATCTGATCCCCGGATTCATCATGAACTGCGGCGCCAGATTCCTGGGATTCAAACTGGGCAAAAAGTACAGGCTCATTCCGAACGGATTAAGAAAGCGCCTGTCTTCGCAGCCCGGATACTGGAAATAGAGGTTTGGCCATGTCTGAAGAAACAAAAACCGGCGTTACGGATAGGTCTCCCGCCGGAAGAGAATACTATATGGACATCGCCAGGGTGTTATCCATGGTATCGGTCATCATGATCCATGTCGGAGCGATCACATGGTATGACGGCCCTTTTTCCATCTATCCCTGGGGCGTCGTCAATCTCTTTGATATCCTGAGCAGATACTGCGTTCCGGTCTTTCTGATGATGAGCGGATATCTTTTCTTAGATCCGAACCGGAATATAACGGTGAAAAAGATGTATACCCGCTACCTTCCGAGACTCCTTGCGGCTTTCTTTTTCTGGTCGTTTCTGTATGCGATCATAACGAGCGGATTCCTGACCCAGAGGACGTTTTCCGAAGATGTGGTATCCAAGTTCATACATAACCTTTTCTTCGGGCATTACCACATGTGGTATATGTATATCATCGTCGGGATGTATGTGATCACACCGGCTCTTCGCGGACTTGTCAAGGACAGACAGGCGATGAAGTATTTCCTGATCGCGGCATATGTGATCTCATATCTGATCCCGAACATCATGATGCTCCCTCATATATACGAGCATATGGGGCTGTATTATAACAAGCTTGAGTTTGCGTTCGTTTCGGGATATGTATTCTATTATGTGGCGGGTTACTATGTGGCCACCGAGGAGTTTACGGATAAACAGAAAAAACTCATATATGTTCTTGGGCTGATAGGGCTCCTGGGAACGGTCATAACAATGACGACCTATGTGCTCGTCACCCAGTATCCCAATTCGGTTTATCATGAATATTACACGGCGGGCATCCCGCTGTATTCGATAGCGGTATTTATCTTTTTCAAAGACAGGTTCAGGGACGTGGATCCCGGGTCAAAACCGATGAAAGTCATCATGTGGCTGTCGCGCTTAAGCTTCGGCGTATACATGGCTCACGACTTCGGATTGATCGTGTTTAAGAAATTGGGGCTCGTGACCACGATGTGCACTCCTTTTATCTCGATGCCGCTGCTTACGCTTATGGATCTTGTCATCACCGTAGCGATCGTATGGGTGGTGAGCCTGATCCCCGGTCTTAAGAAATGGGTGATATAGAATTATGAGAGATGATAACGATTACAGAGAAGTTATAGACGATACTCCGGAGACTGAAACTGCGGATGCGATGGAAAAAGATAAGGCCGTGATCGTCAATTCGGCTGATGCTATTGATAGCGATTCGTCCGGTGATGACGCTACCGGGAAAACGGATGATGCGTCCGGCACATCCGGTGACGACGGATCCGCGAAGGCTGATGAAACGGCCGACAAGTCCGATAAGTCCGGTGACGAGCGCGAGGATGTCTGCTTCATATGCAGACGACCCGAGAGTAAGGCCGGCAAGATGTTCCATCTGATGCAGGGGATATGCGTCTGCGCAGACTGCATGAACAAGACCATGAACACGGTCTCGAGCTTTGATTATCAGGGTATGCTGAACAATCCCAACATCAGCTTTATGAACATCTCCGATTTAAACGGAGAAGGCGGCATCCCCAACAAGCAGAAATTGAAGAAGCGCAAAAAAGGCGAAAAGCCCGCGCCGATAATCGATATCAGGGATATCCCCGCACCGCATAAGATCAAGGCCTCACTCGATGAATATGTGGTCGGCCAGGAATATGCCAAAAAGGTCATGAGCGTGGCTGTGTATAACCACTATAAGCGCGTTGCGACCGACACGATGGACGACATCGAGATCGAGAAATCCAACATGCTGATGATCGGCCCGACAGGATGCGGCAAGACTTATCTGGTGAAGACTCTGGCCCGTCTGTTGAATGTCCCTCTTGCTATCGCTGATGCGACTTCTCTTACCGAAGCCGGATATATCGGTGACGATATCGAGAGCGTTATCAGCAAGCTTCTGGCAGCCGCGGACAATGATGTGGATAAGGCCGAGCAGGGCATAGTATTTATAGATGAGATAGATAAGATCGCCAAGAAGGCCGAGACTCACTCACGCGATGTGAGCGGTGAATCCGTTCAGCAGGGCATGCTCAAACTTCTTGAAGGCGCTGACATCGAGGTTCCCGTCGGATCCAATTCCAAGAATGCGATGGTTCCTCTTGCCACGGTCAACACCCGCAATATTCTTTTTATCTGCGGAGGAGCCTTCCCGGATCTTGAGGATATCATCAAGAAGAGACTGAACAAGCAGACCGGCATAGGCTATTCGGCTATAATTAAGGATGAAAAAGAAAAATCTGATGATATCTTAGCTCAGGTCAAGACCGAAGACCTGCGTAAGTTCGGCATGATCCCCGAGTTCATCGGCCGTCTGCCCGTTGTGTTTACGATGCAGGGACTCGACCGGGATATGCTCGTCAAGATCCTTAAGGAACCCAAGAATGCGATCCTTAAGCAGTATCAGAAACTCCTTGCCATAGACGAAGTGGATCTGCAGTTCACCGATGATGCGCTCGAAGCGATAGCCGATAAGGCCATCGAGCGTGATACCGGCGCAAGGGCGCTTAGGTCGATCATAGAGGAATTCATGCTCGATATCATGTATGAGATCCCCAAGGATGACAATATAGGCAGGGTGACGATCACGGGCGATTATATAAACGGAACCGGTGGTCCTGTAGTAGAGGTCAGAGATTCGGCCATGCATCCGAAGACTTCGGCAGACGCATAGGAAAATGTAAATAATTAGTATCATAATGACAATAATTCTCATTGAAAAAGAGTGCACGATATCA
This sequence comes from Lachnospiraceae bacterium, assembly GCA_017620155.1. GTDB lineage: Bacteria > Bacillota > Clostridia > Lachnospirales > Lachnospiraceae > XBB2008. The sequence goes on from JAFZQY010000107.1 coordinate 16,633, forward strand.
TAAAATGATGTTGTGCGCTTTTTAGTTAAAATGCATATATTTTGAGCGGGTTTATTCCCGGAATGGAGGCAATATGCTATATATCGGTGTAGATTTAGGTACCAGTGCAGTTAAGCTTCTTTTAATGGAGGGTTCCGGCAAGATAGAAAGAATCGTAAGCCGTGAATATCCTCTTTCTTTTCCCCATCCCGGATGGAGTGAACAGAGTCCCGAAGATTGGTATACACAGACTATGGACGGCTTGAAAGAGCTGCTCAGCGAGTGCGATAAGTCGCAGGTTGCAGGCATCAGCTTCGGCGGACAGATGCACGGACTTGTCATCCTCGACAGTGACGATAATGTGATCCGTCCTGCTATCCTCTGGAATGACGGAAGAACCACCGAAGAGACTGATTATCTCAATGATGTCATAGGCAAGAATAAACTTTCGGAGTATACGGCCAATATCGCTTTTGCGGGATTTACCGCACCCAAGATCCTCTGGGTCAAGAACAAGGAGCCCGAGAATTTTGCGAAGATCGCCAAGATCATGCTCCCGAAGGACTATATCGCATACAAGTTAAGCGGTGTTCACTGTACGGATGTATCGGATGCTTCCGGCATGCTCCTTCTGGATGTCAAGAACCGCAAGTGGTCCAAAGAGATGCTTGAGATCTGCTCGGTTAAGGAAGAGCAGCTTCCTAAGCTTTTCGAGTCATATGAGACCGTAGGAGATATCCTTCCTTCTGTTGCCGATGAGCTCGGACTTCCCAAGACCGTGAAGATCGTAGCGGGTGCCGGCGACAATGCGGCAGCGGCAGTCGGAACCGGAACCGTAGGAAACGGAGCATGCAATATCTCCCTCGGAACCAGCGGAACCGTATTCATCTCATCGGACAAGTTCGGTGTGGACGAGAACAATGCACTTCATTCATTTGACCATGCAGACGGAACATATCATCTCATGGGCTGCATGCTCTCGGCTGCAAGCTGCAACAAGTGGTGGGAAGAAGACATAATAGGAACCGAGGATTTCGTGACCGAGCAGAAGGCCATTACCGAAGATAAACTCGGCAGGAACCATGTTTATTTCCTTCCTTATCTCATGGGCGAAAGATCGCCTCACAACGATCCTCTTGCAAGAGGTACATTCATCGGAATGACCATGGATACATCCCGCGCGGATATGACGCAGGCCGTTCTTGAAGGTGTCGCATTTGCTCTTCGCGACAGCCTTGAGGTTGCCAGAAGCCTCGGCATCGACCTTCAGAGAACCAAGATCTGCGGCGGCGGAGCCAAGTCTCCTCTCTGGAAAAAGATGATCGCCAACATCATGAACATCAAGGTTGACGTGATCGAGAGTGAGCAGGGCCCCGGCATGGGCGGTGCTATGCTCGCGGCAGTTGCATGCGGAGAGTATCCGAGTGTACAGGCTGCAGCCGATGCGATCGTAAGAGTAGTCGAGACCGTAGAACCCGATCCCGCACTCGCCGCACTTTATGAAGAGCGCTATCAGCAGTTTAAGAAGATCTATCCGACAGTGAAATCACTGTTCCCTCAGATTCAGTAATCAATTATTTTTTGAAGGAGGTTTACTTTTATGAACAACATTCCCAAAGTGAAGATCGGTGTCGTAGGTGTGAGCCGTGACTGCTTCCCTGCAGAGCTGACGATCAGAAGAAGAAAAGCACTGGTTGATGCTTACGCAGCAAAGTATGATGCAGCAGACATCTATGAGTGCCCCATCACGATCATCGAGAGCGAGATCGACATGAAGAACGCCCTCAAGGATATCAAGGACAAGGGCTGTAACGCTCTCTGTGTATATCTGGGCAACTTCGGTCCCGAAATCTCCGAGACCATGCTTATCCAGCAGTTCGACGGCCCCGCTATGCTGTGTGCCGCTGCTGAGGAAGATTATGAGTCAGTTACAACCGCAGGCCGCGGCGATGCTTACTGCGGTGTTCTGAATGCTTCCTACAACATGGCTCTTCGTAACATCAAGGCATACATCCCCGAGTATCCCGTAGGCGATGCAGGTGATTGCGCTGACATGATCCATGATTTCGTTCCGATTGCAAGAGCAGTTGTAGGTATCAAGAATCTGAAGATCATATCCTTCGGTCCCAGACCGCTTAACTTCTTCGCATGCAACGCTCCCATCAAGCAGCTTTACAACCTTGGCGTTGAGATCGAAGAGAACTCAGAGCTTGACCTTTTCGAATCATTCAACAAGCATGCTGATGATCCCCGTATCCCTGATGTTGTTAAGGATATGGAAGCTGAGCTCGGCGCAGGCAACAACAAGCCTCAGGTTCTTCCCAAGCTTGCTCAGTATGAACTTACTCTCCTTGACTGGGTAGAGGGTCACAAGGGCTCCAAGGAGTTCGTAGCCATCGCAGGTAAGTGCTGGCCCGCATTCCAGACACAGTTCGGATTCGTTCCCTGCTACGTTAACTCACGTCTTACCGGACGCGGCATCCCCGTATCCTGTGAGGTTGATATCTACGGATGTCTGTCAGAGTACATCGGTACCGCTGTATCAGATGATATCGTAACACTGCTCGACATCAACAACTCTGTACCGAAGTGCATGTACGAAGATTCCATCAAGGGCAAATTCGACTACACACTTACCGATACATTCATGGGCTTCCATTGCGGCAACACCTGCTCCAAGAAGCTGGCAGCTTGTTCGATGCAGCATCAGGCTATCATGGCCCGTGCACTTCCCATCGAGGTTACCAACGGTACTCTCGAGGGCGACATCGCACCCGGACCGATCACCTTCTATCGTCTGCAGTCTACTGCTGACAATATCCTTCGTGCATATGTTGCACAGGGCGAGGTTCTTCCTGTTGCTACAAGATCCTTCGGCGGCATCGGCGTATTCGCTATCAAGGATATGGGCAGATTCTATCGTCACGTGCTGATCGAGAAGAACTTCCCTCATCACGGAGCAGTTGCTTTCGGACACTTCGGCAAGGCTCTGTTCGAAGTATTCAAGTATCTCGGAGTTGAGATGGATGAGCTCGGCTACAACCAGCCTGCATCTCTTCCTTATCCTACCGAGAATCCTTTTGCATGATCGTTCGGTCCTGACGGATCGTAAATGAGTTATTCGATCCTGACGGATTGTAAATGAGTCATATATGGGGTTACATCAGATGCGGAGGCGGTTAATACCGCCTCCGCATTGCTTTTCATGCTATAATACCGGTAAACAATGAGAAATAGAAGGAAGGTAATACTATGAAAAAGAAAGTATTTGCAATTATGCTGGTAGTAACAATGGCTCTGGCCATGGTGGCATGTGGTCAGACTCAGGCACAGCCTGAAGCAACTACCACATCTGAACCCCAAGTAGAAGAACAGAAGGAAGAACCTGAATCTCAGCCTGTGGTTGAAGAGGTAAAGGAAGAGCCTGTTCAGGAAGAACCTGTCAAAGAGGAATCTGAGAAGGCAGAAGAGGTTGCGGCAGATAACCCAAATGTTATTGACGGAGTTGATTGCACAGCATTTAATCAGGGAATGAATATTCTTGATTTTGTTGATACAGTTGACTGCGATACAATGAGGGTATTTGTTAGAACTGATAACGGAATCGAAGCTGTTTTATCAGATGGAGATTCTATTGAGATGAAAGAAGAGAATGGACAGTATTTGTTCATCTACTATTCACCAAAGCCGGTAACCAGTGTGGAGAGAATTGGTGATGAGGGATATTTCCCGGACTTTATGATTGTATATCGGGCTTATATGGGACATACAATAGTTAATGACCACACCGAGTATGAAGCCGGAGAGGATATCACCGTAGGAGCAAAAGTAGTATATGAAGATGGAACAGAAGACTCAATCACAATTCATTTAACAAAGAACTATTAACACATGCCTCGACGGTGGGAATTGCAAGGCAATCTCTTTTAAGCTTTAAAAAAATCGATATCTGAATCTCGATTAAAAGCTGTTGAGAATTAAGTTACTATCTGATATTATTATATTGACAGGAAACTGTTAGGTGGGCTGACACCTTAATAATCTGACATTCATGCCGGACATAGTGGGCCGGACGGTTGGGGAGCAACAGAAAAACTCCACATGCATGCCGGGTGTGATAGACCGGACGGTTGGCAGACAACAGAAAAATCAGCATACGAAATCTATGAGGCTATCCAATTTGGATAGCCTCTTTTATGTTAGGTATGGAATATGGCTATTGATAGAAGAAAAGCGATAAAAACGGTTATTGAAGCAGCTTCTAACTATGAACGGTTTCTGAATAATAAGAGTTTTCTAATCGTATATAAAACGGAAAAGGGGATAGAATACGTTGATGTCGTATTCCGAAGCTGGCATTTTCTTCATTTGACAGGATTAAAAACCAAGTTATCAGCGAAACAATTCTACGAGACATGTTTAGAAAACAAGTTGTCAGAAAAGGATTTGATATTTGATAATTCAGGCAAGGCAGAACAGAAACTAAAAGTACTGCCATATCTTCATGATCTCCTCTATCATAATTGCATGATAGGTGAATTCATTAACAGTGGAGTGATGATCCAGGCAGATTATTTTGTTGGAGACACTAAGCTTATTCTGAGCTTGGGTTTTCGAAGGGAATCAAATCGAGATGTTCCTGTGACGTTGTATGCCGGCGATGTTCGAAAACTGACAAATCCAACGAATAAGGTACTGGCAATATTTGTACGATCTTTTTCGGAAGAGATATACAATAATAATTCGTATATTTCAAAGGATACAGTGATAGAAGACTTAGACCTTCCTAAAGATCTGGTGTTAATCCCTGACAATGATAATCTTGAAGACTCCAAGAAAAAAACTTGATTGAATTCTATTCGAACTTAGTTAGCCCCGGTAGGGGGATCGTGTCGCCGCCCAGGGAACTGTGGATCAGGGAAGATGCATCAAGGCCGGCAGATTCGGCGATCCACAGCTTCATATACAGGGCGATCGGAGATAAGTCCGTAACCGGAGTTATATGCATATCCGGGAATGCTCCGGTGCTCTCATATGAATCACCGGGCATTACACCGGTCAGGTATACACGGATGCGTCTGGCGTACATCTGGTCGAAGAATGATCTGTAAACCTGCGATGAAGTACATATCGTGCCTGAGTGATAGGACTCGTGTATGATGTATCTGACATCTCCCGGTACATCCGGATAGATCATGCCGGGATAAGGAGTTATCCTCATGACGCTCCTGCAGATCTGAGGAAGCGCTATCTCGCCGAAAGGTTCGATCTCATCCGGGGTTTCCGCGTAAGCGGGGTTGGCCCGGAATAAGCCCTGATCATCAATTGTACCGAAGTTCATATCGTATAAGCTCTTAACTGCGGATGAACATGTCTGATGAACGAGAAGTCTGGTCGCTCTGTGGACCTTCGTAACATTATCTCCCTGATTCCTGTACATCACCCATACTCCATGCCCCACACTGTTGCGGATAAAATCAATTGCCGCCTTAAGATTTATGAGCCCGTTTGCACGCGAATCTTCTACGGGATAGTCGCTTGATACCAGGCATACGGGGATGCAGCCGCTTCCGAGACTGTACGCAAGAGCGGCGGCGGTGTATTGCAGAGTGTCGGTGCCGTGTGTGACTATGATACCGTCGTATCCCTTATCGATATGCTCTCTGACAGCGCCCGCTATGGCGGATATGCTCCTGCCGGTACTGTTCTCACTAAGAAGCGTCACAGGCTCGATCGTATCCGCATCAAAGCTTTTATCGTATCTGCTGCGGTACAGCTCTATCAGTCTGTAGGGTTTATCCCTGTCCAGATTTATCTGCTTTTTCTCTGCGGAGGATGCATCCGTGATGCCAAGCGTACTGCCTATGGTCCCTCCGGTAAAAACGATAAGTATCTTCATCTTCGGTCCTTTCGTCCGCTGTATTTCCTTCAATATCCTTTATTATACTCGTAAAAGACTATATACTGTAGACTATGAGTGATGATAAGACATTGGAACTTCAATATGCCAATATAGATCTGGACAGAACTCAGCGTACCGGCATGCAGGAAGTGGTCTACTGCGGACATAAGTCTCCCGAGCAGATATGCGGGATAGTCAGTGCCATGCTTGAGCGTGGCCTGCACAGCATATTGCTCACACGGCTGGATGAAGATGCAGCTCATATCCTGGCGGATCATATCGGAGCGGAGTTCACGACTGAAGCCGGAACTGCTCCCGAAGCAGGATCTGTGTCCGATGCCGTAACCACATCCGGAGCCGGATCGAATGAATGCGCAGCTGTTGGTACCCAGCCCGGTTACAGCCTGTACTACGACCGAGACGGCCGCATAGCCGTAGTCGACTGGCAGAAGAATAAGTCACCCGTCGGCGGCATCGTGATAGTATCCGCCGGTACGAGCGACATGCCTGTGGTCAGGGAAGCAGCCGTGACGGCAGAGGTTCTGGGCAACCGCGTGAAAGTGATCAATGATGTCGGTGTGGCAGGCATACACAGGCTGATTGCGCGCGAGGATGAGATCCGCGCTGCCCGTGTCGTGATAGTCGTAGCCGGCATGGAAGGAGCTCTGGCCAGCGTGGTGGGCGGTCTTGTAGGATGCCCTGTCATAGCTGTTCCGACGAGTGTCGGATACGGTGCGAGCTTCGAGGGTATATCGGCACTGCTGTCGATGCTCAACTCCTGCGCTGCAGGAGTGAGTGTGGTCAATATCGATAACGGATTCGGAGCGGCTGTGTCCGCTTCACGTATCAATCAGATGACCGCCCCGGAGTAGGCCCGTGATGTCCGGACAGGATCTGTCCGAAGCGATGATGAGGGAATCGTTATGAATGAAAACCGTATACTCTACATAGACTGCGGAATGGGAGCGGCAGGCGATATGCTGGGAGCTGCTCTGTATGACCTTCTGGATGATGCTGATAAAAAAAGGTATATCGAGGAGATCAATGCCGCCGGCATAGAGGGAGTCCGGGTTGAGGCACGGGCCGATGCCAAGGCAGGAATCTCCGGAATTCATATGTCTGTTGTGATAAACGGTGAGGAGGAGTGTGCGGCGGAGCACCACCATCATCATGACCACGAACACGACCATGAGCATGGCCACCATGACCACGATCATGCACATGGCCATGAGCATAGTCACGATGGCCACGAGCACGCACACGATCACGAGCACCATCATCATGCATCCCTCGAAGACGTACACGCCATGATAGGGGCGACAGCATTTTCCGACCGTGTTAAGCACGATGCATGCGCGATCTATGATCTGATCGCCGCTGCCGAGTCGCGTGCGCACGGACGCAAAGTATCCGAGATCCACTTCCACGAGGTGGGCATGAAGGATGCGATCATAGATGTACTCGGGGCATGCAGACTGATGGAGATGATCTCTCCGGACATGGTATATGCGTCACCTGTAAGAGTAGGATTCGGTGAGGTCAGATGTGCTCACGGAGTGGTACCGGTACCCGCACCGGCGACGGCCTATCTTCTGGAGGGAATTCCCGTTTATGCAGGCGATATCCGGGGAGAGATGTGTACACCTACAGGAGCGGCCATACTTAAGTATTATGTCCGGGAATACAGGAATATGCCCGCTATGCTCATCGATGCCACCGGCTACGGCTGCGGCACTAAGGAGTTTGTACAGGCCAACGTGGTCAGAAGCATGCTCGGACACGCTGCTTCGCAGGGATCATCAACAGGAGTTGTCGAGCTTGCAACGAACATAGATGACATGACGGGAGAGGAACTGGGCCATGCCGCTGAGATCATACGCGAGGCAGGAGCTCTGGATGTATTCTATACTCCCGTATACATGAAGAAGAACCGTCCCGGCTATATGCTGACCGTACTGTGCAGATCCGAAGACGAAGAACCTATGACGGGACTCTTCTTTAAGCATACATCGACATGGGGCATCAGAAGACGCGACGTTGAACGCAGCTACATGGATACCCGTATTGAGACACGTGATACCGGGTTCGGCCCCGTCAGATACAAAGTCGGAGAGGGATACGGCGTGACGAAGTCCAAGCCTGAGTATGAAGACCTGGCCCGTATCGCAGCGGAGACTGACACAAGCATTCAGGAGATCAAGGGACAGCTGAAGTAGTATAGCCGGCCTGCTCAATTCAAATACAGTATGACTATTAAGCCTGTAAGAACAATATATCCGATACTGATCGCGGCTGTCCTCGTACTCCTCACCGGATGCGGAGAGAGCGGCAGCGTGACCGAGACTCATATCGATCCCGTTTCCGTAAGCGAAGCTTCCGTCGCAATCAATCCTGTGATGACAGCGGAATCAGATTCTGTTGACTCAGAGGCTGGTCCCGCACCGGTTACCAATCTGGCTTCCGCGCTCAGCGTACCCACACAGATCACCCGCATAGGTGACTTCTTTTTTATCGTGGACTGTTACAACGATCAGGTTATATACTCTGACTCACTTGATAAGCCGCTTAATGAGTGGTATGTGATGACACGTGATATCGACAAGGGGCACACCGTTGCAAGCGACGGGACCGTATATCTTGTCGATGATACGGAGCGTAACCGGGTGCTGTCTTTTGAGTATGACGGCAATGTCTTTAACTGTACGGGTGTATTCGAAGGAATAGGAAACAGACCTCACTATATCGTCTATAACGAGGCCGACAGGAGTTTCTATGTATGGAGTTCGATGACCGGAGAGATGTATGTCTTTGAGCGGAGCGAAGGTTCCACTCAGGTATATATCAGCCGGATCATGAAGCTGGATGAACTGGACGGGATATATGTCCGCAGCTTCACCATAGTTGATGATTCGGTTTATCTGGTATCCGGTAACAGCCAGATCATAGAAGCACGTCTTTCGGACTTTAAGATCAAAAAAAGATACCCTGTTCCGGATGAACTCGCCGGCATGATACAGATCATGCCCGTGCCCGGAGGCTATTACATAACGATATCGACTGATGTGCACGGTAATCAGGATTTTGCAACGATCATATTTGCAGAGGAACTGTCAGATCTTGAGAGCGGAGCATATACCGATATCTATTCGTTTTTTGTAGGCGGAGGAACCCCGTATTATATGGGAGTGATCGACGGCAGATATTATCTGACGGAGCACAGATTGCCCGGACATTCCATATGGTCTTTTGACATAGGTGAAGATCATATGCCGGCAGATGTTACGGCGGTGTACTGATATGACCGGGAGCGGAGAGAGAAACAGGACTATGGGCATACTGACCGGGATAGCTATCATCCTGGTCGTACTGGGGCATCTGGATATGAGTGAACTGTCGGTATTCGGATTGTTCCCGTACTACAGCTTTCATGTATGCGTATTCATATTTGTGTCCGGGTATTTCTATTCGCCTGAACATGAGGAGCACGTTCTCTCATATATAGCGCACAAGGCGCTCAGACTTCTGGTGCCGTATTATATCTGTAATCTGATATACGGCATTATCTCCACGATTCTTTCGCAGAGGGGTTTCACATACTGTAATCCGATGTCGCTTTGGCGGCTCTTTATTGAACCGTTTCTCGGAGGACACCAGTTCGGACTTAACTTTGCGGCATGGTTTGTGCCCGCACTCTTTGTGGTTGAACTGATCAATATCCTGGGCCGAAGGTTCCTGAACCTGATCAGGCTGACGGATGATAATCTTTCCCGATTTCATATAAACAGAGACCTTTGTCTGTTCATGATCACGCTCGCAGCAGGCATAGCTACCGTATACCTGGCACAGGGCGGACACGTATGGGGGATGTACAAGACCCCCGGACGCATCCTCTTCATGCTGCCTGTATATGAGCTGGGCGTATTGTACCGTTCCCGTCTGGAAGAATATGAGTCGCGCATCCCGGACGGATGGTGCATCGCGGGTGTGTGTCTGATCCAGCTGATCGTATATACCGTTGCAAGCGGCCTGCTGAATTTCAGTGTTGTGTGGTGTACATCCTTTGCCTCTTATGCGTGGGTTCCGTATGCCACTTCTATCACCGGTATATGGCTGTGGCTGCGCATATCACGCATGATCGCGGATACAGCTCCGGGGCATGCTCTCGACCGTGTCGGAGCAGGCAGCTATCATATCATGATGCATCATATTGCGATATTTTGGATCATCAACCTGATCATGTCAGGGCTGAGTCGTGTGTTACCTCATATGACGACTTTTGATACATCGGCTTTCCATAACGATATAAACTATGTATATCTGCCCGGAGACATGTATCCGTGGAAATGTGTTTATCTGGCAGCAGCTATCCTGCTCCCCGTCTTTATTCATGAACTGATCGCAAAACGCACCGGTCACTGACCCGGAGTATGCTTGAGCACCGTGTAGATATACCTCTCCACGTTTACCGTCGACCAGTCACCGTCTGCATTGATCCCCAGTAATTCGTCCGAATGTCTCGCGACATAGATCTTACCAAGTGTCAGTTTATATCTGCTTGAATAAGTATTGTCCATAAAGTCTCCGCTCAGGAATATATAGTTACCGCGTTCGGAATGTCTGACTGCGCGTATGCCGGTCAGCCTGTATCTGTCTCCGTCATGGGTGTAGATGATCACGCCCGAGTAGAGGAGCAGGAACAGCGCGATGAGAAGCCCCCCTCCCAGTAAGCCTCCTCCTACGGATGCAGCTGCTTTAAATGCACGTGTCCGGTAGAAAGGAGTCTTCTCGTTTAAGCCGGAACCTGTGGATATATCAGAACCGGATGAAGATGCCGGCAGAGGTTCGAAGTAAACCGTTGCACCGCTCTCATCGGAACCGGTATCTGTACCTGGCAGGCTTCCGTCTCCGTTATCCTGACCGTCCTGACCATTGCCGTCACTTAAGCCGTCACCCGATGATCCGCCGTTATTTCCGGAAGAACTATCAGAAGCATCTCCGCCGCCTTCGCTTTCATCTTTATCATCATCCGTATTCTTTTTTTGAACATCGGATCCGTCATCGTTTCCTGAGCCGCCTTCTCCGCCGGATGAGCCGTCGGAAGGACCGCCACCGGGGCCGTCTTCGTCGTCGCCTGCCGGAACGGGCCGTTTGCTGTAACTGTTATCGATGGTCAGCTCCGTAATATTCCCCAGATTATCCCTGACACGGACCGTGATGGTTCCGGCTTCGGGCGTGGCCAGAATGACTTCGTCTGTCCAGGTTTCCCCTCCGTCATATGAGAAAGGATATTCGGGTAATCCAGATTCCTCATCC
>JAFZQY010000009.1 GCA_017620155.1 Lachnospiraceae bacterium
GGGCTTTTCTTCTCCTCTTAAGACTCTCAGGCCGCCCTGCGCAAGTGCGAGAAGTTCATCTTCTCCGGGATATACCGTGAAAGGAGCGATCCATTCGCAATTATCCTTGAGTGCCTGAACAACCACTTTATCATAAGCGATACCGCCGGTAACGATGATCTGGTCTACTTTTCCCTGAAGGACACACGCCATGGATCCGATATCCTTGCTCATCTGCAGGATGAACGCATCTCTTGCCAGCTTGGCATCTGCATTACCATCATCTACCATCTTGTCGACATCGCGCATGTCGTTGGAGCCTACATAAGCGTTGAATCCGCCGTTTCCGACAAGCATCTTATATATTTCCTTCTCGGTGTACTTGCCAGAGAAGCAAAGCTTAACGAGGCTTCCTACGGGTACGGCACCTGCTCTCTCAGGTGAAAAAGCACCGTCTCCGTCAAGCGCATTGTTGATATCAACTACGCGGCCGTGCTTGTGAGGTCCTACGGATACACCGCCGCCCATGTGTACAACGATCAGGTTTAAGTCCTCGTACTTCTTGCCAACCTCTGCCGCATAGCGTCTTGCAACAGCCTTCTGGTTGAGTGCGTGAAAAATAGATACACGGGGAAGTTCGGGTACGCCCGAAAGCCTGGATGCGGGCTCAAGTTCGTCAACAACGACGGGATCAACTATATAAGAAGGAACTCCGATCGAATCAGCGATCTCACGGGCCAGGATTCCGCCGAGGTTGGATGCGTGCTGTCCGCTCACACCTACTTTAAGATCCTCGAGCAGCTTATCAGTAACGGGATATGTGCCGCCGGGAATGGGTTTGAGCATGCCGCCGCGGCCTACTACCATATCGAAACTCTTTAAATCCACACCCTTGGACTCAAGGAACTTCACGATGATTTCCTTACGGAAGTCCTTCTGATCAACTATGGTCTCATACTGTGCTATCTCCTCTGTGGAGTGGCGCAGCGTCTCATCAAAAACAAGGTTCTCATCCTCGAATACACCGATCTTGGTGGATGTAGATCCGGGATTGATTATCAGGGATTTGATTGCCATATCTTTTCCTCCTTGTGCTTTTTACTTTAACATGCTCTCCGCAACAACGGCAGCAAGTGCGATAGAGTTAACCTTGGTCTCGCAGTTATCGGATCTGGAAGTTAAGATAACGGGAGCCTTGGTACCTGTCAGGATGTTACCGTTCTTCATGTCAGCCATGTGAACGATCGACTTATATACGAGGTTACCTGCGTGGATATCAGGGAAAAGAAGGATGTCGGCATCTCCGGCGATCTTGCGGCCGAGCGCGCCTTTTTCCTCTGCAGCTTCTCTGTAAAGAGCGATATCCATCGACAGAGGACCGTCAACGATACATCCGGTGATCTCGCCTTCGTCATTAAGTCTGGTGAGTTCTGCTGCCTCTACGGTACAGGGCATCTTCTCATTTACGACTTCCAAAGCGGCGAGAGGAGCAACCTTGGGCATCTCTACGCCGCAGGCCTTGGCGATATCAACGGTGTACTTGATGATCCATTTCTTATCTTCAAGAGTCGGGTAAGGCATGAATGCAACGTCTGTCAGGAACAGCAGTCTGTCGATGCCCTTGATCTCGAATACGCATACATGAGAAAGAGGAGAACCTGTACGGAGACCTACTTCCTTATCAAGTACGCTCTTTAAGAATGTCTTGGTATCGAGCAGGCCCTTCATATACATATCGGCCTTGCCGTCATGAACAAGAGATACAGCCTTGAGTGAAGCGGCCACGGTATCCTTCTCGTCTATGATCTCGTACTCGTCCATGTTCATGCCAAGTTCTGCACCTATGGCACGTATCTGGTCCTCATCTCCGACCAGTATGGAATCTGCTATCCCGCGCTCTTTTGCAGCCTTGACAGCCTCAAGTACCGCCTTGTCCTGTGCGCATGCAACCGACAATCTCTTCTTACTGCATTTCTCAACCTGGGAAAGCAGATCATCAAAACTCTTGCTCATGTTATTCTCCTTATAAGTAATGTGAATGTGTAACCTGAAACGGTCCGCAGATAATGCGTGTGTGCGGACTCGCCCGAACTCTTAAATTATACTCCCCGCAGGATGCGTTTGCAATTCCGGATGTTTCTGTTGTGTTATCTGTGATGTCAGTTTATTCTGATAATAAGCGTACCGGAAGGCTTCATGTCTGCCCAGATAACATGGAGCAGTATATTGTTGTTTATGGAGGGTATCATATGGAAAGATCAAAAGTATATTTCACCGATTTCAGAACAGTCTTAGGTGTAAGCCTTCCGGCTAAACTCCAGAAGCTGATCAGACTGGCCGGGATAGGAACCATCGACATGAACGGCAAGTTCGTGGCGATCAAGATGCATTTCGGAGAACTCGGCAACCTGGCTTACCTCAGGCCAAATTATGCCAAGGCGGTTGCCGATGTCGTCAAAGAATGTGGCGGACTTCCTTTTCTGACCGATTGCAATACTCTGTATCCGGGAAGCAGGAAACATGCTCTTGAACATCTGGACTGTGCAAACATCAACGGGTTCAATACCGTGACGACCGGATGCCAGATCATCATCGCCGACGGCTTAAGAGGCACGGATGATGTGACAGTCCCTGTACCCAATGGTGAATACTGCAAAGAAGCCTATATCGGACGGGCCGTCATGGATGCCGACATCGTGATCTCTCTTAATCATTTCAAGGGACATGAGCAGGCAGGTTTCGGAGGAGCGATCAAGAATATCGGAATGGGCTGCGGAAGCCGCGCGGGCAAAATGCAGCAGCATAACAGCGGACATCCGCATGTCATCACCGAGAGGTGCGTAGGCTGTCAGAGATGCTCTAAAGAATGCGGATCTGACGCCTTCATATACGAGAATAAAAAGGCCCGGATCGACCCGGAAAAATGTAAAGGATGCGGACGCTGTATCGGTGCTTGTGCATTTGATGCCATAGAAAACGACAACTGGGATGCTCCTCAGATGCTTGGACGAAGAATGGCGGAATATACGGCTGCAGTCGTAAGCGGAAGACCCTGCTTCCACATCAGCCTGATCACTGATGTATCACCCAACTGTGACTGTCACGGCGAAAATGACGCTCCTATCCTTCCGGATATAGGTATGCTCGCATCATTTGATCCGGTTGCCCTCGATCAGGCCTGCGTAGACCTGTGTCAGAAAGCCGAGCCTATCAGAAACAGCCAGCTCGGAGACAACATGGCGGCCGAACATTTCCATGATCACGGAGATGTATGGCACAACAGCAATCCTAATGTTTCCTGGGCAGAGACACTTGAACACGCCGAGAAGATCGGTATCGGAACCCGCGCTTACGAACTTGTTTCGATGAAGTGACCCTTATAAGTTTCGATGAAGTGACCACCATATGCCTTGACAAAAGTGTCCCCCTGCCATACAATAGTCGTTGTCGTTATGACACGTGTGTGTAGCTCAGCTGGATAGAGCACTTGGCTACGGACCAAGGTGTCGGGGGTTCGAATCCTCTCACGCACGTCTAAACAAAAAAGGCAGAGCTGATCAAACAGCCCTGCCTTTTACATTTCTTTTTCTTATTGTACTTTCTTCTCGTACTTCGCGATCAGCTCAAGATTTTTGATCTCATAATCGTTAAGCAGGCTCTCGTCGAAATCCTCAGGATCTGTCATCGGGAAATACCAGTCCATGGAGTTGAAGTGTTCCTGAAGCTTGCTGTCGTTGAACTTGCGGCCGTAGCGGGCATATATCTCGTTACGTGCGATCCTGAGTTCCTCGGCGGTAAAGCCTTTGAGGTCGTCCTCGGTCAGATATCTGCTGTCGCTGTCAGGGATGAGCATTCCGTCAGTGATCGTGCTCTGATCTATGTCTCCGCCGTTAGTAGGGTCGAGCACGAACCACTCGGGCTCATTTGAGATAAAGCGGTAATAATCGTCATTTTCCGTAAATGTCACACACATGTTGACTCCGGATTCTGTACTATATACGACTGAATATTCATCGTCGTTGACAACGCCGTAAAGCAATTCCACATTGAACTGATTGGTATCTCCGTGCTCATAACAATACAGGTCGTAATCCTTCAGATATACCCAGTCAAGAGGATATTTCATCTCAGAGTAATCATGCCCCGTA
>JAFZQY010000108.1 GCA_017620155.1 Lachnospiraceae bacterium
TGGTTTTATATATCGTGAGCATCGTCGTATCCGTGTTCATCTTCTCTGCTTGCATGAGAAATGTGACCATGGATGCCGAGTACACGGCTTATTCCAAGGCCGAGGACGGCGGTGACCGCATCTTCTATGCTCAGAACATGGGTAAGGCCGGCAGGCTTTTCTCGGTGAATGATAAGGGTCGTGTGCTTGATATGTTCTCATCATTAAGCGTGGATGAGTCGAGGATCGAAGCCATATCCGTCACCGGTGAAAATGTATATGCCGTTGTTTCCACGCTGGATGCGGAAGAAGGCGCGGATCCGGATGACGAAGATCCGAAGCTTATCAATTATTTCCGTGTGATATGTCTGGACAGGAAACTTAAGGTGCAGACCATGACCGAGAGATTCTCCTTCGATGAAGACATGATCATAAGCGGACTGTCGGCTGAGGCCGGCGGTATCTTCCTGACATATATAACTCCGGACGGCTCCGCTGTAAGAGTATTCAGCATGAGCCTCAACGAGCTTAAGATCCGCGATGCGCTTTCGGGCGGCGGAGTGAACATCGACAGCATCCGCAGCAGATATGCGGATAACGGCAGATTCTTCGTTCAGGCCAAATATTATGACGGCGACATGGAAGTCAGGACCGATGCGGATGCACCTGCCGGGATATTCGCTCCCAATGAGAGAGTGGCGAATGCCGTAGAGAACATGAAGCTTTCTCCCGGACAGCTGATCAGACTCTATTATCAGTACATAGTATGGTATCTGGTGCTCCTGATCATATGGATGATCGTACTCTTCCTTCTGGTCAGGATGTTCGTGAACCGGAACAGATCTTTTTATTATGTGGCAGTCGTAGAACTGATGCTGCTCATCATCTGCGGAGTCGGGACATGGGCGGTATCTTATGCTACCTCGCATGCCAAAGCATCTGAGCATACCCGGTTTGCTGTCCTGTCCATGATGGGACTGGCCGATCAGGCGGACATAAACGACAATATCGAATTCTCGGATCCCGATTTCTATGATTCCGAGAGATATCAGCAGATCCGAAACGATCTGACCGATTTCATAAGACTCGAGGGGAATCGTGACATCTTCTATGACGTGCTCATTGTAAGACTGATAGACAGCAAGGTCGTAAGCAGCGCGAGCGGACGCAATCTCCAGGATGTGGCTGTACTCTACGGCGATCCCGTGGATGACATTGAGATGGCCATATATCGCGGTGAGAAGTATTCCGCAGAGGAAGTGGATATCGAATCCCAGAACTATATGGCAGTAGCAGTTCCCGATGGCGATACCGTTCCCGACTACATGCTCGTGGGCATCATCAATACGACTACTGACAAGGCCGCATGGTGGAAAGACAACAGCAGGGCATTCCTGATATTCCTGATCACTTTTGCACTGTCGAGCCTGATCACGTTAAATATATGGTTCCTGCAGAACCGTGACCTTCGTATATTTGAGACCGCTCTTGCGGACACGGCTTACGGCCGTGAGCTTCGTGAGCGTCCTCTTATCGTGGGTAGCGACATCAAGGATATGTGGGATTCACTTTCCGAGATCAACAAAAGAGTGGATGAGATCCAGTATTCCAAGCTCAGGATACTGGAGGCATATTACAGATTTGCTCCCAAGAATATCGAGAAAGTCCTTCACAAGGATTCGATCCTTGAAGTCAAGAACGGAGACCGTATCTCTCTTCGCGGAACGATCGTGACGGTGAACGCCGTGCCTGCGGGAGGCGGCAATCTGGACAGATATGATCGCATCATCGGGCGCATAGGCAGATATCAGGAGGAGCATGGTTGTATACTTATCGGAAAATCTCCGGATATGAATGTGATGCAGTTCCTTCTTCAGGAGAACGAGAAGAACACGGTCGGCTTCATAACCGATCTGTTCAATACACATAATCAGGACGATGATCACATAAATATGTCCGCATCGGTACTTTTCGATAACTGCAGATTCGGTATAGCCGGATCCGATGAGGAGACGACACTTTATCTCGAAGGAGATCACAAGCATCTGGTCGAGTATATCAACAGGGTAACGCGCACGCTTAACTTAAGCATCGTGATCAGTGAGGATATCAAGGAACGCGAGCAGATCACCGGACCTCTTCGTTTCATCGGATATGTGGGATGCGGAAGTGATGAAGGCGGAGTACCTCTGTATGAGGTACTGGATGCATATCCTGCGAGAGTGCGTTCAGTCAAGATCGCCAATCTGAACAAATTCGACCAGGCACTGCGTTCGTTCTACGACAAGGACTTCTATATATCCAGGACCATGTTCTCGGATATCCTGAAGGAAATGCCTGATGATGCACTTGTTAAATGGTATGTATTCGAGAGCGACAGATATCTGAATGAGATCGTCGATGATAATACATTCAAGAATCTTAAAGTCTGATAAGAGATATTAAATGGGTGGCGGAAATAATCTGATCAACATACTGATACAGACTGTCAAGGCCAGGTTTACCGGTCTGGTGACGAAGCTCAGACTGTATACCAGCTGGAGCTTCATCAAGACGCGTCTCGTAGTCAAGATCCGTGAGTTCTTTACGAACATGCTGGGCGTCAAACCCAGAAATTCCGAGGACTACTTCACGGTCGGACGGTGGATGATATCCAAGCGTCTGCTCTATGCGGGCGTACTGATCATAGGCGTCATCAGTATATGGTACATCTCCTCCGAGACTACATTATTCAAGAAGTTCGATGAAGGCGGAGTCAGGACTTATAAGTACAATTCCGTAAGACTCCGTACCGCGGAAGGGCATGTCAGGATCACCGGTAAATCCGGGTATCTCGCATATGACGGAACAGTGGCAGACGGGGCGGTAACCGGATCGGGCACATTGTATAACCCCTCCGGCAATATCGTATATACCGGCACTTTTGAACAGAACAAGTTCGAAGGCACCGGGACACAGAATTACGAAGACGGCAACATGAGATATACAGGAACATTTCACGAGAACCTCTTTGAAGGAACCGGAAACCTGTATCGCGAGGACGGATCCGTTGAATATGTGGGCGGATTCCTGCAGGGCATGAAGAGCGGCGAAGGAATACTCTACGACGCCGGAGGAAATGAGATATATAACGGCGCTTTTGCCTTTGATGACATAGTATACAGCGAATTGCTCGGTAAGAGTGCCACCGAAGTCGGAGACCATTATAAGGGTCACAGGACTCTGTACATATCGGGAGATGAATCCGTAGTCATCATGGATTCGATAGGTGCCATTTACCACAGCGTAGCCGATGCCGAGGCACTCGACGATGAGGAGAAGGTGGCTGAGGTATATATCCTTCAGGATTACTACAAGTACGGTACGGATACCGTAGATACCATTTCAGGGATCAGGGACATCATGGGCAACCCCATATATGAAGGTTACTCGGGGATCATCTTCCCGGAAGCCGTAGCGGTAGAGACGGTCAATTCAAATGCCGACATATTCAAGGGCGTGAAGGACATGGAACTCAGCAGCGCTTTCTCGGATGTATTTGAGGTCGATACCTATGACGATACCTTCCCCGTATACATATATTCATTCAAGAGAGGCGAGATAGTTTATTCGTTCGTATGCACTTCCAAGGATGGGGATTTCGAGTTCTATTATCTCACCAGGGATGAAGAGGACGTTTAGTGAGAAGAGAAGAGATTTTCTTCAATTCAATAAAGACGATCATACGAAGAAGTCTGGCTCTGTTCCTGGCGGTCATCGTATTCGGAGCGTATGTGCTGTCTGACGGACATTTGATGAGAGCGGAGGCGGCTGATAAGCTTCTCACCCTCAAGGCGTGTAGGTCTTTGGCCATACAGAATTCCATGGAATATGAGAATGCCGAGGACAAGATCGAATCCAAGTATGCCGAGTATGAGAGTGCCGTCAAGGCCATCAAACTCAAGGAATCGAGCATGCGGCAGTTCAGATGGTCGCCGCTTTTAAGCTTTAAGTTTCCGACCAGCCCGGATATGGCTGAGGCATCGGAGTTTCAGTATAAGCCCGTAGCGATCCAGTATGATATCAAGATCGCTGAGCATAACCTGCAGGATAAGACCTATGAGATCACCGAGAAGGTCAACAATCTCTATGTGGAGATAGTCGTTCTGCAAAAGACCATAGCCTTTAACGAAAAAAGGGTTGAGGCTCTTGAAGAGGGCCTGTCCCGCAATCAGGCCAAACTTAAGATAGGCGATGCGAAGCAGGCGGATGTGGATTCGATCTCGAAGAAGCTTGAGAGCGTCAAGACTTCGATCGCCAACAACAGACGTACGCTTGAAGCCGATCTTAAGAAACTCTCCACGATGGTGGGAATGGATGTTACCACAGGTTATAAGTTTGAATCCCCCTTTGTGGAAGCAACATTATCTAGAGACCAGCTTGATGCCCTTATCAAATATACGGAGGATCGTGACGAAGGCTATTACGAGGCATGTATCGCGGAAGCTACTGCCAGAGCCGAGCTGACCACCAACTATAATCTGGTCAGGAACAAATATGGCAGTGATGCCAATATGATCTCCTCATATGTCAACAGCGCGCTTAACGGCAATGCCGTCAATAAGAAGGGATTCAAGAAAGATTACAAGTCTTTCCTTGATAAGATCGATTCCTACTGGAAGGGCAAGAAGAGGATACTGTTCATCAGGATCCCGAGGTTATGGTTCAAGGGCGACATGGACGGTACCAGATATATGGAAGATGATCCGTATGTGCTCTACCAGAACGTGCTTGATTACGTAGCGGCATCCAATGAGAAGAAGACCGCTCAACAGAATCTCGATCAGAGCGTGGAGGATGCCTTCAACAATTACATATCGGTCCGCAATTCCTATCAGCAGTACATCAAGGATGTGGATGCGGCCGAAGAAACGCTGACGAAGAATGAGATGTTAAACCGTATCGGTGAACTCTCGTTTGAAGAATACGATTCTTCAATGGACAGCTACGAAGAACTGCAGAACAGCATGCTGGATGCGATGAAACTCTATACCCAGACGCTGTACTCTTTTGACCGTCTTACATGCGGCGGCGTGAGCGCTATCCTTGCAGGAACAGACGCCGATATGGGAACCGCAGTGGTAGGCGAGAGTTACATCGAGAAGAATACGGCAGACGGCGCTTACTATACACTCAGGTCGATCATCCAGAGCCAGGAGTTCGAACTCCAGGTCTTCATACCGGATGATTTTGAGGTAGAGATCACCGACTACGAGCTATGGATTGACAATATCAAGATAGGAGACCGCACTCCCAAAGACAAGCATCTGAGACATTTGGGACTTGCGGTGGACAGCGTGACCGAGGTCAAGATCAGACTCTATAACGGCGACGAATTCATAGATGACTGCATCATAGATCCGTCCGCCGAGTCAGGGCCGCTGACCATCACTACGGGTTATGACATCAAGAAGAACGAGGGTGACCTGCTCGGTACATATACATTGGAGCTTAACTCCGTCACCGGTCTGATGGAACTTAAGATCACACCGAATGATGATGAAGTCAGGAAGTTCAAGGTGCTCAATGAAGAGGGCAAGACTCTGGGCAAGGATGAACTCATAGACGTAAGCAAGTCGCTCACATATCTGGCTCTAATTCAGCAATCCCTCGATACGCTGAAGATCGAACTGTATGACGAATCAGGCGGACTACTCTATACCGGTCGATTCGATGATATGAACGGACAGATCAAGAAACTCGAAGAAGAGTGATATGAACAAAGACAAGGTAAGTACAAGTAAAGTGAATAAGGACAAAAAGCCGGTACGTGCATGGAAGAGGATTCTCTCCGTAGTACTGGCTCTGGCCATAGCAGCCGGCGGGTTTACGGTCTTCTTTAACCGCAGCCTGATAGCCGAGGCATTATTCAATCCCGATGATGCGGTCATCTACTCAACATTCAAGACCAGGACCACCGTTGAGGATTCCGTACTCTTCATCGGTACCTACATCGTACACAAGGATGCTCTGACCGATAAGATCTACGAGGATGCGATGTCGAGCGCTTCCGATTCCGGTCAGAACAGCATTTACTACAAGTCCGAGCTTTCAGACGGACAGTGGTTCGACGTAGGAGATGTCGATAACGGCATTCAGGGCATAGCATCCGAAGGTACTCCCGTTCCCGAGGAGAATATCGATCCTCTGTATGTGACATATTATGCAGGTTCGGACGGTATCCTGCGGGATGCCAAGACGCTGGCTGCCATCAACCCGTTTGATATACCGGATCCCTACGATCTGTCCAAACTGCCCGAACTTCAGAGCCTGTGGTTGCAGTACACCTATTCCGAGACGGCAGAGAGCATATCTCAGGAAGACTTCCTGAAGAACCGTAACTCCGCTGATTCGGGTAACTTAAGATCGGATGTATATTACTATCAGCTTCTCAGCACTTTCTTCTCACTTGATCTTCGTGATGAAGAGACCAATAAGCTTGATGAGCAGTTAAACAGCCTTAACAATCTCTACATATCCCTCAAGGCCGCGGGATCGGATGATGAGGCCGAGCTCGTATATCACCTGATGGATATGGTCGACTCCAAGAGACGTGCTCTTGTCATGGAGAGACTATCCGAGCTGGATACGAACCTGCTCAATACACTGTATACCCTGGCAACGGGCAGTTACTATACACCTTACGGCAACTTCAAGGATTCATCCACAGAGACCGAGACCACGGGACAATCCTATGATTATATCACCGAACTTCAGGATTCGCTCCAGCATGACTTCTCGGCATCGCAGTCACCGCTCATGCAGCTTCCCTGGATCACAACGTGGTTTTCAAGGCTTGGCATCGTGACCGGATCGAACGGATGGTGGACGGTTCTTGATACAGCGGAATCCGATCGTAAGAAGCGTGCTGAGGAATATAACTCCGAGAATGAAGACTATGTATATGACGGAACTCCTCAGGAGATGGCATTCAATGCCGATACATCCCTTCTGGACGCCATAGGTTCTGCGATGTCGGATTGCGGCGACAGTTATACGAAATATATGTCCAAGTGCCTGGATGACAAGGATGACGTACTCGGACATGCCGAATATGAATACGCCGTGCAGGTCATCGAAGCATCCGGCGGCGGAACTCTGGGCGGCCCCGTAACTTATCTTAAGCATGTGACCAAGATCAAAGACAACATAGTAGCCGATGCATCCGGTGAGCTTGATATGCTTAAGAGTACGCTCATCGGTACCTGTTCTTCAAGATATACATCCAAGGCCACTTCAGGTGTGAATGCGGATTATTATTCGCTCTCATCCGTCAATGCGAGGTCCACTTCGCTTGAAGACCAGAAGGCCGATCTCGAGGCGGAGAGATCCATGCTCCAGTTCCTGATAGATGGCGTAAGACAGCGTGATACCGCGGCCAATGCACTGGCATTCGTGTACGAGAGGATAGACTGGACCGAGAACTTAAAGACACAGATATCCGGTGATGATTTCAAACCGTATGCGACCAGCTCCGTGGAAGCGCATCTCGTATGGCTCCGCGAAGAAGCACAGAGGATCATAGATTCCGATGAGAGCCTTAAGTCCGATGCCGACAGACTTCGCGACAAGAAAGAGGATCTGCAGGCAAAGCGTGACGGCGCGCTTGATGATAACGACCTCGCCGGAGCGGCAGCCTATGATGCGATGATCGCAGCCGTAGACAACGACTTAAACGGCGCAGGCGGCGCCGGCAGCAGTGATGATATGGCTAACCAGCTCCTTGATAAGGCCATGGATAAGCTGGCCGACAATGCCAATGCGGATCTGTCCGGAATAGCCGATGCCCTGGCAGGAATGGGAGCCGACGATGCGTTGAAAGATCTGGCCGACAAGGCGGCGGCGAGCGGAGCAAGCGCTGCTACGCTGAAAGGCATAAACGATGCGATGAAGGGTGACGGATCCGGTGGCTCAGGAAGCGCGGATGCTGCTGCACTTCTATCAGCTCTCGAGGGACTGTTTGGCAAGAGCCTCGATGAGATGGATGACCGTGAACTGGCCATAACAGCCGCTACACTTTCCAGACTGGCAAGATCCGGCATGTCGGCAGCAGACGAACTGCTGGCTCAGCTGATAGCCCGTCTGTTAAACGGCAATAACAGCTATCTCTATACACAGTACAGTTCAAGCAAGACTGTCGAATATGTGAACATGAGGACATTGTCACTGGTTACCTCATACAGATACTTCTACGATGAGAGCAAAGCTACGGCAACATTGACCAGCGGTACCAAGGCATATATCTTCAAGCGCGGAAGCAGCAACATGTACAACGGTTCCGAACAATCCGAACCCGAAGCAATGACCGATCCCGCGGTATTCCAGGGCGAGATATATGTCGGTGAAGAGGATACGATGAGATACTTCAAGTGCAGTTCGGAGTATCTGGAGAATTCGGAATATGCGCTGTGTCTGACATCCACGATGCAGACCGCCATAGCAGGATATGTTGAGGCGCTTTCGGAAATGTTTGCCGCTTCATAAAGGAGATCAGTTACAGATGGCAGATTATCCCATAATTTCAGATGTAAGCAATTACATTATCAAAACGCTTCGCGAGAAGATGTGCCCCGAGCCCATCCCTTCTCCGAACAATATCGAGATATCGTCCCCGCTGTCTCAGGACGTGGACTATATCGTAGGTTTATACCTCTATGACATCCGTGAGGATGTGGAAGTCACGACTCCCAGACTGATCCAGAGGGGGCGTGCACAGATGGCGAAACCGCCCAGACCGTATGCTCTTTATTATATGGTCTTTATCAACGGATCCGGACAGATGGGTCTGAAGGATCCGGATATACAGAAGATCATCGGGCGCATAGCGCAGATAGTGAACGATAACAGTTCCGTCAGGCCCGATGAACTCCAATCCTGGCTCGACACGCAGGAACCTCCGATAGTGCTGTCTCAGGCGAAGATAAGCCTGGAGGAAAAAGTGCGGGTATGGCAGGCGATAAGCAAGCCTTATCAGATAAGCCTGTTCTACCGGGCGGCACCCGTATACCTGTCAAGCGGAGAGTACATTGAGACTCCTCTTGTTACGGATGGTAGCTTTGAATTGGAGATAACAGGCGAAGAAAGGGGGTAGAAAATTAAGTGGCTACAGTGATCAGAGCGTATCTGACTCTTGCGATCCGCCTGATCGATACTACGACAGGCAAAGAGTTCGATGATACCGATGTCCGTTTTGTAAAAGACGGCCTTGCCTTAAAACCTTTATATAAGGGACTTGGCATGTGGGCCTTCACGGGTGAGAGCAGGGAAGACTTTTCCATGACTATAGAAGCCCGGGGCTTTGACAAAACTGAACTGAACGTGTGTTACGAAACGCTTGATCCCAAACTTCCCATGTGCGATGTTTTCCTGATGCCATCGGAGAAAAATCGTATCGGAGGCGAAGTCATTTCAATCAAAGGAACCCTTTCGGGGCTTACGTCCATCGAAGCAGTGGCACCTGACAGACCCATATGCAGGTTTCACGAGGTCACGGAGAAAAAGGGAGTGGTGACGATGAGTCTCCTGCCCAAACGGCCCGGAGATAAGGTGATGCTGGATAATATCCGATATGCCCTTATTGCCGCTGATGGTACGCGCTATGAGGTGTTTGAGGTCATCTCCACACAGACACCCACACAGGTTATCCTGAAGGAAAATCTGAAGGATGAACATGCAACAGCAGAAAAGATAGGCCGTATAGTATACGGCCGGGCAGGTCCTGACGGATCGTTTGAGCTGAAAGTGAGGGATGACGGCAATGAATTGCCGTACCTGATACGATTCACTACAGCTAAGGGTGAGTACTTCAGACCTGTTGATTTTCATCTTGAATCCGGAGAGATAGATCTGATGGATAAAGCAGTAAAGGCAAAACCTATGACCCGAAAGGAAGAAGTGAATGAGTGAGCTCGTAACGGTAAGCGGCAATATCATGTGCAGTTTCGGCACAGCACCGGCACCGCTGAAGGTCACAAGCCAGGCAACCGTAATGGCCGAAGGTAAGCCCGTGGCAACCATACAGGACTGTCAGGGGATGGCCAATATAGGACCTTTCGGAATGTGTACCTCATTGGCTAATCCGCAGGTAGCGGCAGCTACCGCAGCGGCCTTAGGAGTGCTTACTCCGCAGCCGTGCATGCCTGTACCGGCGGGGACGTGGATTCCCACGAAACCCAAGGTGCTTATAGGCGGTAAACCGTGTCTCGCATCAGACTGCAAGATGATGTGTGCATACGCCGGAAACTTATCGATCACGGTTCCGGGACAGGTCAAGGTAACAGCAACATGAAGATTAAGGAAAAGAGGTAAAGTATATGGCAGAGTATTTATCCCCTGGCGTTTACGTCGAGGAGTATGATAATTCGCCGCGCAGTATCGAAGGCGTTGGTACGAGTACAGCTGGCTTTATCGGATTGGCAGAAAAAGGCCCTCTTACGGGTGCGCCTCTCCTCGTGACCAGCATGCGCAGCTTCCGCCAGCAGTTCGGAGGATTCCTCTCCGAGTTCGGATACGGCGAATACAGATTTCTGGCAAACAGTGTTGAGCAGTTCTTCGATAACGGCGGTACCAGATGCTATGTAATGCGTGTGGCTCCCGCTGATGCCAAGACAGCTTCAGCCAAGAAGGGTATCCTCTCCGTAGAGGCTACCAGCCCCGGTACCTGGGGAAATAAGGTACAGATCATGCTTGCAACCAGCAAGAAGCACAAACTCCAGCTGGTAGCAAAGACAGATGCAGGATACAAGGCCAAGACACTTGACGGATTCCGTGAAGGCGATCTGGTAGTATTCGAAAAGACCTATACCAGGATCAAGACTATCTATGACAACATAGTTACATTCGAGGACGAGCTTCCCAAGAACGCTGTTGATGACAGTATTGTTCCCAAGTCTCTTCTTTATCTTGTGACCGTAGATATGTCAATCCGTTTCGGTGATGATGTTGAGACTTATTCTGAGCTTAGTCTGAATACAGCTTCTCCCAGATACATCGGATCCAAGCTTGCGGGCTCTGACCTGGTCAAGGTAGAAGTTACCCAGCCCAAGAAGGCAGCCAATCCCGTTGCCGATATCCTGGGCCAGGACGTGACCGACGGCGTGTTCCTGCTTGAAGGCGGTACAGACGGTTCCGTAGCCAAGATCGATGCTGCAACATATATCGGCGAGGACAACGGCCCCGGCAAGCGTACCGGTCTGTCGGCATTCGAAGAGAACAACATCGTCAGCATGCTCGCAATACCCGGCATCACAATGCCTGAGGTAGTTGTGGCACTTGTAGGACATTGCGAGAGACTTCGCAGCCGTTTCGCAGTTCTCGATATGCCTAAGGAAATGTACAAGACAGCAGATCTGATCGGTTACAGACAGATCGTGGATTCCACATACTGCGCTATGTATCATCCCTGGATCCAGGTATTTGATAGATCCTCCAACAAGGCTGATTTTGTACCTCCGTCGGGCGCTATCATGGGTGTTTACTCCAGAACCGATATTCAGAGAGGCGTTCATAAGGCACCTGCCAATGAAGTCGTATTCTGTACAGGTCTGTCAGTAAACTACACCAAGGACGAGCAGGACATCCTGAACCCCGAAGGCGTCAACCTTATCCGCTCACTTCCCGGCCAGGGAATCCGTGTATGGGGTGCAAGGACAGCTTCCAGCAACTCCGCATTCAAGTATGTCAACGTACGCAGACTCTTTATCTATGTTGAGGAGAGCATCAAGGCCAATACCAACTGGGTTGTATTCGAGCCTAATGATCCGACTCTCTGGCAGAGAGTCAGTCAGACCATTTCCAACTTCCTTGACGGACTTTGGAGAAACGGAATGCTTTCGGGCGGATCAGCTGCAGAGAGCTATTTCGTAGAGATCGGACCTTCTACCATGACGAGAGACGACATCATGAACGGAAGACTGATATGCAACGTTGGTATCGCACCGTCCAGACCTGCTGAGTTCGTAATCTTCAGAGTTACACAGCATACTTCCGAAGCAGGCGGCGGAGAGAGCGAAGAATAAGATCTAAGACAACAGAAAGGAGTCATGAATTATGGCTACTGGAGCATATGAAAATGACAAACGGTCCGCATACCCGTTAACCAAAATGAACTTCCTCGTTACGGTAGATACCGTAGCGGGAACAGCAGCTTTTTCAGAGGTTACCGGTATCGAGGCAACAGTTGATGTCATTGAGTTTCGCCAGGGCAATTCCGGTTCACTCGCACCTGTTAAGGTTCCCGGACTTGTTAAGCATGGCAATGTAACCCTGAAGATGGGCTATATCATTTCAAGCCCCTTCAAGACATGGGTTATGGAGTGTGTGAGTGAGACACGCGGACAGATTCCCCGTAACAACGTTACGATCGAACTCATCGATATCAACTCCGGTTCACCTTCATCTTTGGTTGAATCCACATCCGGAACAAGACAGTGGACACTGACCAATGCATGGGTGACCAAGTATACAGCACCTGATCTGGATGCCAAGAACTCAGATGTGGCTATCGAGACTGTAGAGCTGGCATACGAGGAACTTATCATTCCCAACTAAGATTTATTTCGGACTTTTTGTCCGGCCTGAGGGTACAGGAGCATATGTTCCTGTACCCCACAGACCGAATAAAGATGTAAAGATTTGGAGGTTACTATGGACACGATCTATGAATTTACACTTCCCAAGGGTTATATGGATTCTGCGGGAGAACTGCACAGAAGAGGGCACATGAGACTGGCTACGGCCGGTGACGAGATCAGCGCCACCCGAGATCCCAGAGTCTTATCCAATCCTTCGTATCTTACGATAGTGATCTTAAGCAAAGTGGTCACCGATCTGGAGGGAATGGATGCGGTTACCGCAACTACGATAGAACAGCTTTTTACCGCTGATCTGGCATATCTTCAGGATATGTATCAGCGTATCAATGATATCGAACCGCCCACGATGGAAGTTGTGTGTCCCGATTGCGGCAGGATATTTGAGGTACCGCTAAATTTTACACAGGAGGGTTAAGACTGTATCCGTCTGACGATCTCTTCAGGGAGATGAGCTTCATTTCATATTACTTCCACTGGAGTGAAGATGAAGTCATGAGACTCCCTCACGCAGAGAGACGCAGATGGTGCTCCGAGATCTCCGAGATCAATAAGAGTCTTAATCCCTCTAAGAAGAACAAAGAGAAAAGCATTCTGGATATGAAACCTGACAGGAGAGGGTAGACATGGCCAACGGGTTTGACGATTTTCTCGGCAATGCCGGTGAGACTACCGACGCCGCGCTAAGAAATCCCATAACGAGTTTCAACTTCGTGCTCGAAGTGGAGGCACTGTATTTCCTGGCGCTCAAGGGCGTGAAAGTCTTCAATAAGGAAAATGAATATGAGTATATCCGCGAAGGCGGCGTGAATGACTATGTCCATATGAGACGTAAACCCATCTCCAAGCCCTTCACATTCCAGGTGGAAAGATATGTCGGAAATGAGCGTTTCCTGGATCCTCTGGCTCTCGGAACCGAATTGATGCTTCCGGTCATACTCTATGTCTACAGATATCAGCCCAGACAGGGTATCACCGAGTCGGCTCCCGCATGGCCTGCCAGACTCTATACCTTCACCGGATGTACGGTGACCAACAAGGAATACGGAGAACTGAGCGCCGAGAAGAGCGGTCTTCTGACCGAAACCACGACGATCGCATATCGTGAACTGGTAGTAGTGACCAATCCCACCTGGGGACCCGATGCAGAGAAGCCTCGCATGTCTTTTGCTGATATGAAAGCAGGCAAGCCGCCGGTCAATGCCGATGCGGCCAATTTCACGGCCCGGGATAATTATTCTCAGAAAGATTTCAAGTTTGATAACGGAGAGACTCATTCCATATGGGTTCTTAACGACGGTGCCAAGCCCCCCCGTTCATATATCGACTATACTTCCGATCCAGTACCGAAATATGCCAAAAAGGATAATGTCGAGACACCAAACAAGGATTATAAGACTCAGCAGGATAAGGACGGCGTACATCATCTTGTCAGAATAACGCCTGAAGAATATACCAAGCCCAGGATCGAGGAATACGGTGAGATGACTAATCCTAAGTGGGCAAATGATCAGAGCGTCCTGGCTGCTGCTGACAGTTATACGACCGAGACGGATAAGGACGGCATCAAGCACAGGATCCGTACCCCGGACGGCGAGAAGTTCACCAAGAATCCCGAGACATACGAGGATTATACCAAGGATGCCAAGCCTACATGGGCCAGTTCCAAGAACATGGAAGGCGATGTCGAACTCTATAAGCAGGAGCCCGACAAGGACGGCGTGAAGCATCTGGTAAGAAAGCCTGACGGCGGGAAATATACCAAGGAAGCCTGGAGCATGCAGGATAATAAAGATAAGCCGCAACCCAAGCATGCAACTAAGAGCAAGACCGACGATTCCAAGCCTGAGGTGAAGGAGCCCTGGAGCATGAAGGATAACAAGGAAAATCCTCAGCCCAAGCACGCGACGAAGAGTAAGACCGATGATTCCAAGCCCGAGGTGAAGGAGCCCTGGAGTATGAAGGATAACAAAGAAAATCCCCAGCCCAAACATGCAACTAAGAGTAAGACCGACGATTCCAAGCCCGAGACTAAGGGCCCCTGGAGCATCAAGAGCCCGGACGCATCGAAGAACGCAGCCCAGTCGCCCACGGATTCGTCCAAACCCGAGACTAAGGGCCCCTGGAGCATCAAGAGCCCGGACGCATCGAAGAACGCAACCCAGTCGCCCAAGGATTCATCCAAACCTGAGGTTAAGGGTCCCTGGAGCATCAAGAGTCCGGACTCGGGTAAGAACGCAGTACAGTCGCCCACTGATTCCTCCAAACCCGAGAAGAAGGGACCCTGGGATATAAAGGCGAATGCGAAGAATCCACAGCCTTCGTTTGCGACACCCAGCCCCAAGGATGGCGAAAAGCCCGAGGCAGTAAAGTGGCCGCCTACGAGAAGGGCACTGATGGCACAGGCACTGTCAGATAAGAAATAAGGTTTACATAACACGAACCAATGCTTACCGTTAAAGCTCCTATAGAGATAAAAGCAAGAACCACATATACAGCCGATCAGGATGCATTTTATGCCCGCATCACCGGCAACTATTCCCTGATGGAGACGCATCTGGATTCCGAGGATCTGCTGCACCTTAGCGTCACCCCTCCCGAGATCTACATCCAGGAAGGCGGAGCGATGACGAGTATCCTGAACAGTTCTCAGACCAACGAGAACAATATCCAGAAGGTCGAGATACTCAACAATGTCTTAAACCGCATAGTGATGAGCGCCGATGCACATATCTCCTATCAGGACCGCGTATTCATCACGGATGCCCTTTATAAACTCGGGATCAGAGATGAGCGAAGATTCATGAAAGCCTTCTACCGGATGGCAGAGGAGACCAGAAATACAAATACACTGATCAATCTCTATCTGGAGCGCGGTGTGGAATTAAAGGAGATGGTGGAGTCTCTTGATACCGAGATCCGCACGGAGCGTGAGGAGGGTGAACCGGCTGAGAGCGCTGTCAGAGATAACTACCTGTATGAGTCGATCACAGACCGGCTGATGACAGGCGCCATATATCAGATAGTATCGAACTTCAACCGCTCTGTAGAAGAAAACGAAGTTGAAAGAAACGAATACTCCATCTCAAATCAGAGCTATATGGCGCAGCATATGCTGCTGTCGGTCTTAAGGAACAGAACCGGTATCTCCAATGAGAGCCTGATCTTCTTAACCGACAATGAGTACGAGGAAAACCTTGAACAGTATGATGCCGGGATCACCAACGTCCGTAACGAAGTAAACGGCGCTGTCCTGATGGATATGCTTAAGAACATATATCATACGGCATATGACAGGTTTTACTTAAATGACAACAGATATTACAGATTTGAGGATGTGTTCTTCGGTTCATCCGAAAATACCTTCAACCGTCTGATGCAGTATCAGGGAGATACTTCTCTTTCCATGAGAGTATCGGAGAGCCTGGTGGATGAATCCACGACTCTGATGAACAGTGAGATAACTCTCCTTGAAAATGCGGCTGCCGAAGAAGGGCTCTCCGAAGAAGAGATAATAGAGATAACCAGAAGAGTCGACGCACTCAATGTCCAAAACGAAGAACGCAGACAGCAGTATGTAAACCTGATACAGGATATCAAGCGCCGCGTAAGAAATGAGGATATTCCCGACTCGATGAGCCGCACAAGACAGGATGCGGCCATAGCCCTCACTTCTCCCGAAAACCTCTTTGAGAAGCTCGGTGAAGAAGAGGAGCAGCGTTCTATCCGTGAAAAGGAGATCCTTAGGGAGATAACAACTCTTCTTCCCCGTAATGCGGCCGATGTATTTACTATACTGAATCAATATCAGGAAAACCCTTCGTTATTTGAAGGGACGGATATAGTAAGACCCGGAGCACAGAGCGAACTAATATATGATATCCGCGAGGTGGAAAGAGCGGCTGCCGAGGAAACCGCTCAAAGAGCAGAAAGAGCTGCCGAGGATATACGCAGGATCCGTGAAGCAGGTGAGGCGGCAAAGCATGCAGAAGAGATAAGAAGGCCCGGAGAAGCACCCGGATATGAGGCCGTACCCACCATACACAAGAGTACGGAGTCGATCACCGAAGAGGATCTTGAGGAGCAGATAAACATCCTGATGCAGGATGTATCCAGACAGATCAGGAATCAAAGAGAGAGTGAGACGATCACCGAACACAATACTTCTACCACGAGACAGGTGATCAACAATGAGACCGTAAATCAAACGGTCAACGAGCGGCAGATCCGTCAGATGATAGATGCAGGAGTCAAGGCGCAGATGAGCGCCATCAGCAACCAGGTTGCCCGCAGGATGGAGACGCAGCTTCGTAACGAGAAGATACGCAGAGGTTATTGACAGGAGATAGATAATGGCAGGAATGCTTAGCAATCTGGGATCATCAGCCAAAGGAATGATCTTCGACAATGCCGGAGAGAAGGCTGTCATCTTTTTGCCCAACCCGAATTACTTCGATCCGGATTCGGGCAATACCGATCTGGCTTTGATGAACAGTGCCGCCGAGGAGATCGAGAGCGGGCTGATCGGTGACGGTATAGGCGGTGCCGTGGGCGGAGTTATGGACAATGCAAAGAAGGCTCTCGGAAATGCCGATTCTTCCTCAGGCAATGAAAAGGGATTCTGGGGCAAAGCGAAAGATTTCGTGACATCCAAGGATCCCAACAAAGTTGCTGAGGTATATGACAAAAACGACAAATATATGAAGGTGACCGTGCAGTTCAATCCCGCATCGATCAGGCTGGATTCATTGAACGGTCAGGTGCAGGATATCAACAGCGGAGATGTCAATAAACTTGTCCAGCAGAAGGACTTCCTGGGACGAACCAAGATGAGCTTCGATCTGATCTTCGATGATGTGGATCCGATGGATGCATTTATGCTGAATGAGGTTGCCAATGTGAATGTTTCATCCGTTGCCAGAAAGGGCATGAACATGGCAGAGCATGCGGGCAACACCTTCTCGGTCACCAAGAAGATGGAAACTTTTATGGCACTCCTTGCTACCAACGGAGGTCAGCATGTCATATTCTTCTGGAGCAAGATGACATTCCGTGGACTGATCACGGGTGTAACGAATAAATACACGATGTTCAATACATCGGGTAATCCCATCAGGGGGGTCATGCATCTGGAGATCACACAGGATGCGAGTAAGCAGGATGCTTTTGAGTATGAGAACAAATCCTGGGAGAAGTCTTACAAAAGGGTATTCAAAGAAGGAAAGGGCGGGGGCACCGGAATGCTCAGCAAACTTACCAATAACAACATCCTGAATATATGATGCTTGATAAGGGTGAATGATATATGGCAGGAAGTAATCTGACAGAAAGTGAAAAACCCGGTCTCGGCGGCGCATTGTCCGGTGTCAAAGATGCTCTCAAAGGAGCAGCCAAGTCAGTAGGCAAGAGCATGGCCCAGACCATGGGCGTTGTTGAGAAAGCCGTTATAGAGATAGCTGATTTCTCAGATAAGGAAGTCGATGAGCAAGAAGCTCAAAAACCGGGAGGTGGCGGCTCGGGCGGCTTCAGCGCGGGACTGGCGTCTCAGTTTGCCAAAGTGAACAAAATAGCCACGGCAGCAGCGAATGCACTTCAAAATGCTACAAATGCCCTGACCGGCAAAGATGGTGGCGGATTTGAGATAAACAAGTCGGTCAAAAAGACCACATTTGAGGTTCAGTTCAATCCCAATGAACTGAATTTCACCGGATACGGCGGAGAGCAGATGGCTATCCAGAACTATTCCGGCGAAGGCAAGAATAAGATCAATAACGTCGATTCGCATATAGAGATGACCATCCCTCTGATCTTTGATAAGGTCGACAATCAGGATGCATTTTATTCCGATAAGTTCACCCTCGGACAGACCAGCGTGGTAAGAGGCGCGGCCAAACTCGGAAAAGGAATCTATGACAATGTCAAGGGTAATGAAAGCTCGAAGACGGTTCAGCCTGAGATCGAGGCATTTACCGCCATCATCAGATCCAATGATAAGCGACTGATCAGATTCGTCTGGGGCGATATGGCATATGAGGGCATCTTAAACGGTGTAAACGCCGAATACACGATGTTCAATGTAAACGGAGAACCCGTAAGGGCCACCATGACGCTGCGTGTTGTCCTGCTTGATGCGGACAAGTACGACCAGACCATCAGAATCTGGACCAAGAAGTACAAGGAGCATATGGGATTCTCGAAAGAGAACACTACCGTCGCCTCGACGGGCATACTTAATACAGACTGATATGGCAGCATATGAATTAAGTGAACTGTATACGAAATACGAAGGTTTCCATTTTGCCGAAGCCAGAGTATATATTGGTGACAAGGATCCCGAGGCCGACAAGAAGATAAGGCTTCGTGTCTTAGATCTTCGTGTGGAGATCACATGTGAATTCAAAGCGGGCATAGCTTCATTCTCCCTGGTGGGCGGTTTCAGTGAGACTTCGGGCTCATACGATATGGATAAGATGAAGAAATACGCCATGCTGGGCCAGAGCGTCAAGATCTATATGGGGCATGCAAAGCAAGTCACTGAGGTCTTC
The DNA here is from genome assembly GCA_017620155.1 of Lachnospiraceae bacterium. Taxonomy (GTDB): domain Bacteria; phylum Bacillota; class Clostridia; order Lachnospirales; family Lachnospiraceae; genus XBB2008. Next base: position 19,154 of record JAFZQY010000108.1, read on the forward strand.
CGCGGATATATAGCCATGGTGAATTTCCAGTATCAGCCGGATATAAAAACCGAAGGCTGCATATGCATCACGGCCATGGATGTCAAAGGCATCATGATGGCCAATAACAGTTCCAAGAGGCTGAAGGCGAATTATTATTCCGATGCCGTAAAGGAGATATTTGAAGAAAAGCCTTATCAGGACCTGCAGAACAGAGAAATCATAACGGATCTGGCCATTTCCGCCACTCCCGACAAGCCCGGAGGAGACGGAGCGGCAGGCGGTATGCCCGGAGGAGGAATGCCGGGTGGTGCAGGCGGGGAAACTGCCGATAACCGGATCGAGATGGTTGCCGAGAGCGATTACGAGTTCGTGGTCAAGGTTGCGAAGAAATTCAACTATGAATTCTTCACCATCGGCGGCAATGTGGCATTCCGCAAAGCCAAATCCAATACGCAGGAACTGATCGAGATCATTCCTTCTCTCGTCGTCAAGTCTTTTGACGTGGGATACGATATCACCGGCGTGGTCGGACAGGTCAAGGTCAGGAGCATCGATATAGGCAAAGGAAACAAGGTCGAGGTCACGCAGAAGAACAACGCCAAGTTCTCTCTGGGAAATAAAGCCAAATCACTGATCTCGAACCAGTCATATGTATATACCGACTCATCGGTTGAGACGCAGGATGATGCCACTCAGCGTGCATCATACATCATGGAGGATATGTCTTACAGGTTTGGAACCCTGAACATGACACTGTCAGGCATGCCTGAGTTTGTACCCGGCAGATTCATCAGGTTAAAAGACTTTGGTGCCGGCATATCCAACAAGTTCTATATTACGGATGTGATCCATGAGATGGGTGAGACAGACGGATTTACGACCACAATAATAGGCAGGGCAGCTACTCTGGAGGATAGTAATGGCGTTCTTTGATATGATGGATGATGTCGCCAGACACAGCCAGGAAAAAAATCATATGGGTGAGAACATCATCAGCGGAGTTATGGTGGGCAAGGTCGTAAAGAATTACGACAAGGATAAGCAGGGATTTGTGCTGGTTGACATAACAACCAGAGATTATCAGGAATCCAAACTCGTATGGGCCCGCATGGTCCTGCCGTACGGCGGAAGCAAATGGGGTGAGTATTTCATACCCGAGATCGACGACCAGGTTCTCATAGCATTTGAACAGGGCAATATCGACCGTGCTTTCGTGATAGGTGCCGTGCCCAAAGCCAATTCATCATTTATGCAGCAGGCATTTGATGAGAAGAACCAGTACAAGAGGATCAAGACCAGGAACGGAAATCTCATCGAAGTGATAGATAACAAAGAGGGTGAGGGCGAGAAGGATAAGATCACGATCAAGACCGCCAAAGACTCTCACAAGTTCGTCCTCGATAATGAGAATAAGAAGATCACGATCTCGGATAAAGAGGGCAAGAACAAGATCGAGATGAATACCGAGAACGGTCAGATGGATATCAAAGCCGAAAAGAAACTGACCATTAAAGTCGGGGACAATATCACGATGACCATGAACGGATCCAA
>JAFZQY010000109.1 GCA_017620155.1 Lachnospiraceae bacterium
AACCAATAACAAAACAAAAACAATTAAACGGAGGATTTTAATCATGGAATTTTTCAACAGCGCAGTAGGCGTACTTCAGACACTCGTAGTTGCACTTGGTGCAGGTCTTGGCATTTGGGGAGCAATCAACCTCATGGAAGGTTACGGCAATGATAACCCCGGTGCAAAGAGCCAGGGCATGAAGCAGCTCATGGCCGGAGGTGGTGTTGCCCTCATCGGTATCACCCTTGTACCTCTCCTTTCCGGACTCTTCGGTTGATCTGAGGAAGCGTAATAAGAAGCGGAGCCGGGCATAGGATCCCGGCTCCCGGAAGAACAGGAGGTAACAAGTGGACAGCATACTTGAGTCAATCGAGGACTGGTTTCGCGAGCTTCTTGTTTCAGGAATCATGGACAATATCAGCAACACCTTCCAGTCGGTAAACGATCAGGTCGGTGCGATAGCAACTGAGGTGGGAACATCTCCTGCCGACTTTCAGCCAGCGGTCTATACCATGATCTCAACTCTCTCTGAGAATGTGATCATGCCGATCGCCGGCATCATCTTAACGTTCATAGCCTGTTATGAGTTGATCCAGCTGGTCATCAGCCATAATAATCTGGCAAACTTTGAAACCTGGATCTTCTGGAAATGGATCTTCAAAACCTTTGTAGCAGTGATGCTTATAACAAATACGATGAATATCACAATGGCGGTATTTGATGTGGCGCAGCATGTGGTCACTGAGTCGGGCGGTATCATATCGGATTCCACGGCGATAGATGACAGTACGCTTGCAGACATGGAGGATACGCTTGAAGATATGGATATCGGACCACTTCTTTCGATATACCTGCAGTCGTTTGTAGTGCAGTTTTTGATCTACATCTTAGCGGCACTCATCTTTGTCATCGTATATGCGAGAATGATCGAGATCTATCTCATGGTCAGTCTTGCACCGATCCCGTTTGCGACCTTTGGAAACAAAGAGCAGAGCATGATCGGACAGAATTATTTAAGATCACTTTTTGCACTGGGCTTCCAGGGGTTCCTGATCATGGTGTGTGTGGGAATTTATGCGGTGCTTATCAGTACGATCGCATTTACCACGGACATCATCGGCTCCTTGTGGGGAGTCATGGGATACACGATCCTTCTTGCGTTTACGCTCTTTAAAACCGGAGCCGTATCCAAGAGTATCCTTCATGCACATTAAAAGAAAGGAATACAGTTATGGCAGCATCATATATCTCAGTGCCTCGTGATCTTACGAAGGTAAAGAGCAAGGTGATGTTCAATCTGACAAAAAGACAGCTGGTCTGCTTTAGTGTGGCGGCGCTCCTCGGGGTGCCGTCTTTCTTTCTGATAAAGCAGATAGCACCGACAAGTACTGCAGCCATAGGAATGATGATCATCATGATGCCATTCTTTTTTCTGGCGATGTACGAAAAGAACGGTCAGCATCTGGAAGTCATATTGGGACACCTGATCGAGGCAACATTCATAAGGCCGAAAGAGAGACCTTATAAGACAAATAATCATTATGCCGCGCTGGAACGATATGCGCAGGCAAATGACGAGATCATAAACATCATCATGTATAACCTGGCCACAGAGCCGGAAAGGAACAGACACAGAAAGGAGGAACCTGACTTTGATCAGTATTTTCAGGAAAAAAGAGAAAAGAGACTTAAAAATTCCCGCTAACCTGACCGCAGCTGAAAAGAAAGAAGTAAGACGCATCATAGAGCAGGCAAGCGGTGATGATGGAATCCCGAGAACGGCACAGCAGTCCATTCCTTTTGACAGGATGTTCCAGGACGGCATCTGCAGGATCGGGAGTGACTATTACACAAAGACGATTCAGTTCCAGGACATCAATTACCAGCTTGCATTGCAGGAGGATAAGACGGAGATCTTCGAGGAGTGGTGTGCATTCCTTAACTTCTTCGACAGTTCGGTACACTTTGAACTTTCCTTCATGAACATGGCAACGGACATTGACGATTTCAGGACAGGGATAGCGATCCCGCACAGAAAAGACGAGTTCAACGGCGTAAGAGATGAGTACAGTTCAATGCTGTTTCACCAGATGGAAGCCGGCAATAACGGTCTCACAAAGACCAAGTTTTTGACCTTCGGGATCCACGCGGATTCCATGAAGGCAGCAAAGCCCAGGATCATTCATATCGAGACGGATATCTTGAACAATTTCAAGCGTCTTGGCGTTCAGGCAAGAGTCCTTAACGGAAAAGAGAGACTGGCGCTCATGCATCAGCAGTTTCATATGGGAGATAGGGAGAAGTTCAACTTTGACTGGAAGTATTTAACCGGTTCCGGTCTTTCGGTAAAGGACTTCATCGCTCCCAGCAGTTTTGGATTCCCGAACGGAAAGAAGTTCACTATGGGAAGTCTTTACGGGGCAATGAGCTTTTTATCTATCGATGCTTCGGATATCAGCGACAGGATGCTTGCGGATTTCCTCAACATGGAATCAAGCCAGATCGTAACGATGCATATCAGATCGGTGGACCAGAACGAGGCGATAAAGACCGTAAAGCATACGATCACGGAGCTGGACAGAAGTAAGATTGAGGAACAGAAGAAAGCAGTACGTGCCGGATACGATATGGATATCATCCCTTCGGACCTTGCGACCTTCGGCAAAGATGCCAAGGCACTTCTTAAGGAGCTGCAGAGTCAGAATGAGAGAATGTTCTTACTCACATTCCTGGTGCTCAATACCGGAAAGACAGAGCAGGAGCTTGAGAACAAT
>JAFZQY010000110.1 GCA_017620155.1 Lachnospiraceae bacterium
ATCCTGGCAGCATTCCTGGTCAGGATATGTTTCTTTACGGATCTTACCGACTTCATGCGATCCAACCGGGTCATCGAGGATCATGATTACAGTGAGGGATGGATCCTTGATTCCGGCGAGATTGTTGATCTGAATAAGATAAGCGCCGGTCAGTACGGCGGCAGTTATTCCGTTTCCAAGCAGCTTCCGGCTTCTCTTGAATATGTTGACGATCTGTGTTTTTCCACAAGCAATGTCCGTTTTGACATATATATAGAAGATGAGCTGATATACAGTTATGATACGCACGAGAACATGACCGGTAACGGTTACGGAATAGCCTATCATGTGATCCATCTTTCGCCTGCAGATGTGAACGGGACCATACGGATAGATGTCGCTACCGTTTTTGATAACAACAGGGGCGGAAGGTTTAATGAGGTTCTTCTGACCTCTCAGAATGAGTACAGGAATTATATCTTAAGATCGAATCTTTCGGGTTTTTTGCTTTCCGGTCTCCTGGTATTGTTCGGCCTCGTGATCATAGTTTTCTTTTTCGGAACGCAGAGGAAGAACAAGGCAACCAGATCGCTGTGGGCGCTTGGGGTGGCGGCTGTTCTGTCCGGGCTCTGGTCCCTGGCCGATACGGGTATCCCCCAGCTTCTTATCGGAAGCGTCTTCGCATCCAGAGAGATCATATACGGCGTCCTTCATCTTGCCGTATTTCCCATGCTGTATTTTACCAATTCCATTACCCGGCCGAAAAGACGCATTTATCTGGTACTCTCTTTCATCACTTCGATAATCAGTTTCTTCGTGATACTGTTCTGCAGATATGTACTCGGCATGGATATGCATGTAATGGTCGGTCTGGTCTATTTCTCATATGCGACCGCTCTGATCTGGTTTTCGGTCATGCTGGTCGATAATGCCCTGTTCTGCCGCAAAAAGAAAATATCTTCCAATCTCAGGTATTTTTATATGGGTGCGATCATTCTGGTCTGTTTCTCGTCTTTTGACATGGTCAGAATACTCATAGACAGAAAGGAAGCGTTTGCTTTCGCAAAGTGGGGCCGGCTTGGACTGGTTCTGTTCTTTGTGTTCATGGCGGTTCAGGTATTCGACTGGTGGTCCAACGAGAAGACCTCGCTGGAAAGGGACCGTTTCATCAATCATCTGCTCCAGTATGTGATGGGAGCCGAGGATCCCGAGGTCAAGATCGACAAGGTCTTAGAGTACCTGTGTACCGAACTTCATGCCGAGAGAGCGTATATCTTCGAGGACATGAAAGACGGCACTTTTGATAATACATACGAGTACTGCGCCCGCGGCGTAACCCCTCAGATCGATAACCTGAAAGGTCTGCCGTATGAAGGAGTCATCGATGTCTGGTATGAAGAATACCGCAAGGGCGGCCACATCCTGATCTACGATCTCGAGGAATACCGCTCGGTCAGCGAGAACATGTATCAGGTCTTAAAACCTCAGGATATCAACACTCTGGTGACGGGTCCTCTGATCCTGGACGGTGAATATATCGGCTTCTTCGGCGTGGATAATCCCCCGGCTGAATCCATGGGAGAGATCTCCGAGATCATCAGGCTCCTCATGTTCTTCATATCCGAGATCTTATCTCAGAGAAATAACCATAATAAACTTGTCGAGTACAGTTTCCATGATGCTCTGACCACCGCCGGAAACCGACGCGCCATCATTAAATATGAAAAAGAAGAACTGGATAAATCGCGTTCCTTCGGCTATCTGATGTGCGACATCAACGGACTTAAAGGCGTTAATGATAATCTGGGGCATGAAGCCGGAGATGCGATGATAAAGGCCGTTGCCGATTGTCTTATGCAGATATTCGGCCGGGAAAACGTATTCCGCATGGGCGGAGATGAGTTCGCCGTATATTTCTATGCGGAGTCTTTGGAGGCTTTTGAAGAGAAAGTCGATGAGGTTAAGGCCCTCCTTGATGAAAAGGACTGCTGCGTCTCAATGGGTATTGCTTTTGCCTCCGATGGAGAGGCAGATCTCAGGGTTCTCAAGAAGGAAGCCGATGATCGGATGTACGAAAACAAGCGTCAGTACTACAGCACTCACGCTGACAGACGCCGCTCGGGGAATTGATAATTTTCAGACAATTTAAGAATTTGTAAGTTTATTGTTGAATTATCACTCGCAGGCGCATATTATTAAGTCATAAAGAAGATGTTAACCTGCAATAGTTGTCTATATATCTGTCTATATATTATGGAGGAAATGATATGAGTGGAGTAAACGGAATAGGAATAGGTGCTCCCGGTTATGTATATTCGGCAATGTCAAGCGGAAGCAAGGTGCAGACCGCAGCGCAGGGTGCGTCCGAGATGGCTATCCTTCAGGAGGAGCAGCGTCAGATCGGCGGACTTAACGCCGGCACCGAGAACATGAAATCCGCTACCGCCGCGCTGAATATCGCTGACGGAGCAACAGATCAGATCACCGATTCTCTTCAGAGGATCAGGGAACTTGCAGTTCAGGCATCCAACGGACTCCTGACGGATGAGGATAAGTCCTATATTCAGGAAGAGATCAACGGCCTTAAACAGGGTATCGCCGATATCGCAGATCGTACGAATTATAACGGTGTTCCGCTTCTGGACAACGAGGATGGCAAGATCTTTAAGCTTGCATCGGATGCAAACGGGACTGAGCGTTCTTTCGGAACTGTAAATGCTACCGTTGAGGCTCTTGGCATAGCTGATTTCGATGTGACCAAGGATTTTGACCTTAAGACAATTGATGATGCGATATCCACTATCAATAAGGGTCGCGCATCCATCGGCGCATCGACCAATTCGTTTGAGGCAGCCATCAGATCCAATGATGTGATCGCATACAATACGACTTCCGCCATGAGCCGCACCGGAGATACCGATTACGGCGATTATATCCAGAAGCTTAAGAAGCAGCAGACACTTAACGATGTTGAGATACTGATGCAGAGACGCCGCATGGAAGATGAGGAGAGGAAAAAGACCAGCCTCTTCGAATGATTCAAAAAATGATTTGATATAATAACCATCGCAGGGGCGGGAAAGATCCCGCCCTTGTTTTTGGATAAATCTAAACAGAGGGGTAAAAGTAAGATGTCCATGTGCGAAGAATGTACATACTATACTTATGATGAAGATCTCGAAGAATATGTCTGCGATGTGGACATGGATGAGGACGATTACGGTGCGCTCATGCAGAAGGGCTTCAAGGACTGCCCGTATTATCAGAACGGAGACGAATATCTCGTCGTGAGGCACCAGATCTGACAAACGCTTCAGTTACGGCATTTGCAACCATCGGTTGCGCATTTTCCAAGCACGATTGGTAGGTTGCAACCGCGCATAAATGTATTCTGTGACCATATCAAACAGCCGGGCATCAGCCCACAGTCACAGAAAGGAGAGGGCAATGATACTTGCAGACAAAATCATTGAATTAAGAAAGAGAGCCGGATGGTCTCAGGAGGACCTGGCAGAGAAACTCGATGTCAGCAGACAGTCGATATCCAAATGGGAGAGCGCTCAGTCGGTTCCCGATATGAATAAGATAATCAAGCTGTCCGAACTGTTCGGAGTAAGCAC
>JAFZQY010000111.1 GCA_017620155.1 Lachnospiraceae bacterium
AGGAAATCCGTATAATCCACCCGTTCTCTCGTGGCGTCTTCAAGTGCCGCGCGCAGGCTCTCCGAATCGCTTTGCCCCTGAGAAAAGCTCTTTAAGTCCGCCTTAACTCGTTCGGCGATCTTCTTCCACTGCTCAATGCTGACTTCCAGCGTCTCGTCCGGAGTCCAGAGGAAATGTTCGTCCCGCTTAAACAGCCTTACCAGGTCCTCCGTCTCTCTCTGCGAAGGTTCCTCAACCAGCATCATCCGGTAGAGCGCCTGGGCATGGAGCGCACCGGCTCTGTCCTTCAGGACCTTAAGTTTAAGCGCGCTCTCCGCATCGGATTTCATAGCGGTCCTGTACAGACCGATCTCCATGATCACGTTTTCGACGGCAATATCACAAGCCAGGTCCCAGAGCTCGCTTCTTTTTTTCTCATATTCATAATCGTGGCGGAAGATAAAATGAAAAAGGACGTGAAGATACAGACGTATGATACTGTTTTGTTCAGACTTGAATCTCCTGATTACCAGAGCGGGATCATAAAAAACCGTGGCGCCGTTACAGGCGATGCATGCAGAACCGATACGCGGCTCCCACTTTAATGCAGCCATGGCGGGACCCAGAAAACGCAGATTCATGATCACATTGTTCTGCGCATCACGGACTATCTCTGCTGCGATCTCAAGGATCTCTTCTGAGCGCGAAACGGTCTTTTTTTGCATATCACTCGTTACGGATAGCGGCCAGCGGCGAAAGCTTCATGGCCTTCTGTGACGGAACGAATCCGGCTATCATTGAGATTATCACCGCAAATATCACTGACAAAAATGCAAGCCATACCGGGATGCGTGACAGATGGGACGAAGTCACTCCAAGGCCCAAGGCATCGCTTCCGTTTGAAACATAATTGATTATGGCCGATATGATATAACTGAGCCCGACGCCGATGAGTCCTCCGACGAATCCGATGATCCCGGCTTCTATAAGGAACATGGTCCTGATATTCTCCAGTGCGCATCCGAGCACCTTCATGACTCCGATCTCACGGGTTCTCTCATATATGGACATCATCATGGTATTGGTTATGCCGATAGCGGCGACAAACAGTGATACGGCGCCTATACCGCCGAGCACGGCCTGAACATATCCCATCGAAGTCATCGCACTCGATATCCACTCGGCGTTTGAGTAGGCATTATATCCGAGGTCCTGTATGTATTCCTGGATATCGGCCACATTTTCCATATCATCCACATCCACCAGGATCTGCGTGTAGAATATCTCCGAATACGGTTTACCCGATTTGGTGGTGGGCTGACCGGGGATGACACCCTTTTTGAACACCTGTTTAAGCTTCGGGATCAGTTTATCGATGTCGCAGAATACATACCATGAATTCTGGGTATATGTATCCGATTCCTGCTCAAGTCCGCAGGTCGGGATAAGGAACTTCTTCGGGGGAGTTACCGAACTGTCGGAAGACTGTGCGGAATAATACGCATTTGTATCAAAGATCGTAAAGAGCGAACCGCCCATGAAATCTATATCGGGAGCTATGCCGGTGGACCAGTAATCCTGCCCGGTCTTGGGATTGGAATAATCGGTCGCACAATCTTTGCCGTAAAAGAACATGAGCTCATCGTCTGTTTCCGAGGGAAGTCTGCCTTCACCCACATCTATTCCGAAAGATTCAAGGCCGCCTATAGTGGTGGCGCGAAGCTGAAGATATCCCACATAGCCGCCGTATACGGAAATGATGGGCATCTGTATCACGGGATACACATTTTCCACATGTTCAAGCTGAGCAAAATCGGCGACAAGTGCATCCGTCAGCCTGAGGTCCTCCGCATTGGTACTGTCCGAATAAGGAGTTTCCACCTGTATCTGCGTCATGCTGCCGTACGATGCGTACTCCTCCAGCATGGACTGGGACAGACCCAGGCCGAGTGAAACCATGACCACGATGGATGCCACACCTATGACTACACCCATGATGGTCAGGGCAGACCTGAGTTTACGCTTCCAGAGGTTGGAAGCCCCATTTGTAAGCATATCGGAGAATCTCATTCTTCGGTCTTTTCGGCCTCTGTCTTTTCGGTCTCTGCCTTTTCCTCCTCAAGGTCCTTGATCTCTTCAAGATCCTTCAGGTCTTCTTCATGCAGGGCTTTTTCCTTTTTTCTCTTGCTCCTGATCACCAGAAAAGCGATAAGCGCGCCGAGAACAAGGACTGCAGCTGCAATTATAAGGCCGCGGATCAGGGGACTCATCCCGCTGCTCTCTTCCTCTTCTTCCATGCCTCTGCGTCCCGATCCGTCGCCGTACATGTCAAGATCATCCATCATGATCTCGTTAACAAAAAGAGTTGCTGTCTTTTCAACCGTAGACACATTGCCTGCCTCATCTTCATACGAGATTATGATCCTGATAGTGCCGTCATCCATGGTAGGCGCGATACCGGTGAGCATAACATCCACGTTACCCGTGGCACCGCTCGCCAGATTGCCCACAAAGGCCATGTTATTCTCTATCGAATCGGCCTCAAACTGAACCTGGGTATTATACAGACTGGTCTTGCCGGTATTGTAGATGCTGAACATCAGGTTGGTCTGCGAGCCCACATTGATGCTCGCCGGCGCAAGTTCGATCGTGGACGTATCGAATGTTGCCTCCTGATATATGGGAATGGATATATTGGTCTTGCCGGTCAAGTCAAACTGATTGCCGGAATCATAAGTCATGTCCAGCCCCAGTACATAAGATTTCTGGGAAAGGCCGGGCTTGGCGCTCATCTCTATGTTCAGATCTGTAGTCTCGCCCGGTGCTATCCTGGCCACATACAGGGAGTTTGATCCCGATGTGGGCAGTAAGGGAGACACCGTCTCGGCTGTACTGCCACCGCTGCTGCCCGATCCTGAAGAACCGCCTATGGTTTCATTGGCGGCAACCAGTTCAAAAAGAATATTGGAGACGGCGGTAGTCTGGGAGGTATTCTGAACATGCAGAGTCAGGTTAAACGTATCCCCTGAAAAAACCTGAGCGGGATTTGTATCATAACCCGTAACAATGATCCTGCTCTTGGGGGTCTCATTTTCGTGGCCGTTTCCGCCTATATATCCGCTCTCGGGCTTACCGAATGTATGTACGAACACGCTAAGTTCCGTTGATTCTTCGGCTCTGACACCGGCACGGCGGAAGGATATCCTGAACTTGAGTTCATAGTATCCGGTCATTACATCGTCACGGACCTTGAAGTGGTAAGTGAACTCTCTTCTGTTATCATAGGCATTCTGGTCATTCACATATCCCGGAATATAGGGTTCAGTCTGGACATACCCCGTTTTATCGGGAACAAACGGCCATTTGGTC
>JAFZQY010000112.1 GCA_017620155.1 Lachnospiraceae bacterium
ATTCGTGATCCTTATCTTATCGATCGCTTTGCTCATTCCGGCAGCAATCGGGTACTTCAATACCCGCATCAATTACGATATCCTCACATATCTGCCGTCCGAGATCGAGACGATGCAGGGGCAGGATATCCTGGAGGAGCAATTCGGTACCGGAGCGTTCTCGCTTTTTGCGGTAAAAGGCATGAATGTCGAGGAGGTCTCCGAACTGAAAGCGAAGATAGAGGAGGTCGATCATGTATCCGATGTCATCTGGTATGACTCTTTCATGGATCTGTCTATACCGATGGAGATGCTGCCAAGCGAGATCTACGATACATTCAACAGCGGCGATTCAACACTCATGTTCATCATATTTGATGAGACCACATCCGCCGACGGAACGATGGATGCGATAGAAGAGATAAGGCATATCGCTGATGAGGGGTGTTTCCTCGCAGGCATGAGTGCGATCGTTACCGATACCAAGATCATGGCAGAGAAGGAAACTCCGATCTATGTAGGCATCGCGGTCCTGCTCGCAGTCATAGTACTGTCGCTCACGATGGATTCCTATTTGGTTCCTTTCTTTTTCCTGGCAAGCATCGGCATGGCGATCATATATAACCTGGGATCGAACATCTTCTTCGGAGAGATATCCTTCCTGACCAAGGCCTTAAGCGCCGTCCTTCAGTTAGGTGTCACCCTCGACTACTCGATCTTCCTGTGGCACAGCTATCTTGAGGCGCAGGAACATATAGAAGATAAGAAAGAAGCCATGGCGAGCGCAATCACCGATACGATCCAGTCGGTAGTCGGAAGTTCCATAACGACCATCGCCGGTTTCATCGCACTTTGCTTCATGAGCTTCAGGATAGGCCTGGACATCGGCCTTGTAATGGCCAAAGGTGTCATCTTCGGCGTGATCGCCTGCGTGACGATCCTGCCCAGCATGATCCTCGTATTTGACGGTGTACTGGAAAAGACAAGACACAAACCGCTGATGCCCGAGTTTGACAGGATACCGAAGTGGATATCGGGTCACTACATCATATTCGGCATGGTATTTTTGGTACTGCTTTATCCGGCCATCTACGGCAACAACCATACAGCAGTCTATTACGATCTGTCCCAGACGCTGCCCGATACGCTTCCCAGCGTACAGGCAAATACGATGATAGATGAAAACTTTGACACCAATTCGGTATACATGCTGCTTCTGGATAAGAACCTGGATACGGCATCCACTTCAATGATGATAGACGACCTTAAAGATGTGGATGGTGTACTGAAGGTGGTAGGCGTTGACTCACTGATGGGTCCCGCTTTTCCTAAGGAAATGCTCCCCGACGGAGTGCTTGACAGTCTTGAGAGTGATGATTACAAACTCATGATGATCACCACCGGATACAAGACCGCATCCGATGAGATAAATGCCCAGATTGATGAAGTGGGCAGGATAGTTAAGAGTTATGATCCTAAGGCCATGGTCGTCGGGGAGGCGCCCTGCACCAAGGATCTGATCACGATCACCAATCACGATTTTGCAGTGGTAAGTCTAGTATCGATAGGCCTGGTATTCATAATAATAGCAGTTGTTCTTAAATCGGTATCGCTGCCGGTGCTGCTGGTCGCAGTCATTGAATTCGCGATCTTCATCAATATGGGTATCCCGTATTACACAGGCAGTACGATCCCGTTCATATCTTCGGTAGTCATAGGTACGATCCAGTTAGGTGCTACCGTCGACTACGCGATCCTGATGACGACGAGATATATCAGGGAGAGAAGCGCTGGTCATGATAAGAAAGAAGCGACGAGGATCGCACTTTCAACGAGCATGAAGTCAGTCATCGTAAGTGCCTTAAGTTTCTTCTCGGCAACATTCGGTGTCGGACTGATATCGAGCATAGATATGATCGCATCGCTGTGCAACCTGATGGCGAGAGGCGCTCTGATCAGTATGTGCGTGGTACTTCTGGTACTTCCTGCAATGTATATGATATTCGACGGACTGATCATCAGGACCACGGCAGGGATGCACGATTTGATCCCGGAAAAAAAGACACATCACAGATCGCATGGGGATCATGCGGCAGGTTTTGCACATATTTGAAATAAGGTTGACATAACAAGGGAGGCATAATCATGTACAGGAAGAATATAGTTAAAGTAACGGCAGTGATACTCGCAGCCATGATGACGGTAAGTCTTGCAGGATGCGGAGCAGCCACTGCAACAGAAACAGATGCAGAGATAGCAAGCGTTATCGATTCAGCAGACGAAGAGCAGGATACCCTGGAGAGGACACTTACGAGCAGCAGCTTCGGAAGCGGAGCAGAGGATGCCGATAAGGTTGAGACCGTATATGTCACTTCGGATGCCAACGGTGCCGTAAACGAAGTCATAGTCAGCGACTGGCTGAAGAATACCGACGGAAGTGCCAATATCATCGATGCCACGACTCTGAACGATATCGTGAATGTCAAAGGCAAGGAGACATACAAGGATAACGGAGACGGGACGATCTCATGGAATGCGAACGGCTCGGATATCTATTACCAGGGTTACAGCGATCAGCAGCTGCCTGTAGAGGTAAGCGTTTCCTATACGCTGGACGGCAAGGAGGTTACCCCCGAGGAGATAGCAGGCGCGAGCGGTCATGTGACCATCAGATTCGACTATACCAATAATGCAGTTGAAACCGTGGACATTGGCGGAGAAGAGACCGAGATCAAGGTTCCTTTTGCAATGGTGTCGGGAGCAATGCTTGACACGGATAAGTTCACCAATGTAGAGGTCACCAACGGCAAGGCAATATCCGATGCCAATCGTCTCGTGGTTGTTGGCATGGCTCTTCCGGGACTTAAAGAAAGCCTGGCTCTGGATGAGGATAAGCTGGATGAACTGGAACTGTCAGACAGCGACATATCGATACCCGAGTATGTTGAGATCAGCGCAGATACCACGGACTTCGAACTTGGCATGACTCTGACGATGGCAAGCTCTGATATCCTGAATGATCTGGGGCTCGGACAGCTGACAGATACTGAAGCCATAGATGACATGGAGACTGACATGAGCCTGCTTTCGGATGGTACCGAGAGATTGGTTAGCGGCGCCGGAGAATTGGCAAACGGTGCGATAAGTCTGAAGGACGGAACGTCACAGCTTTATGACGGAGCAGGACAGCTCTATGACGGAGCAGGACAGCTCTATGACGGCACAGTATCACTTACGGAAGGCGTATCCACTCTGTATGACGGTGTGAGCGCATACACAGACGGAGCAAGCCAGGTTAACGACGGTGCTCAGCAGCTCGCAACAGGCGCTTCACAGCTGGCTGCAGGAGCAAATACCGCTAAAGAAGGTTCGGCTCAGCTCAGAAGTGCCATGGAGAGCGGAGATATAGTAGGCAATGCCAATGCGCTGGCAGCAGGCGCCGGTCAGGTCAGCGAGGGGGCTGGCTCTCTGGCATCGGGTGCAGCTTCCCTTAATGACGGTGCCGCACAGGTAAGTGCCGGCGCATCGCAACTGGCATCAGAACTTCCTTCACTACAGGCAGGGGTTGATTCGTTGTGCGATCAGAGCGCGGCCATGGCATCAGCGCTTGGCTCAGTAGGAGCGGATCTGTCTGCTGCAGCCTCTGCTTCTGCGGGGATTGACGTAAATGCAATAGACGCAGGCTCGCTAATAGCTCTGTCTCAGGCACTTCCGTCGATGGTTCAGGCGGGAATCATAACTTCTGAACAGGCAGCTTCTATCGGTGCAAGCCTTAATGCCATAGGACCAAGCCTTCAGGCTATGTCGGCTGTTTCCGCCAGCTTGGTGCATGCAGGTGAAACTCTTCAGCCCTATGCCGCTACAGATCCTGCAGCTGCAGCAGCACAGATGCAGGCACTTAAAGACGGTGCAGCGGCAGCGGTAAACGGTGCAAATGCTCTAGCTGAAGGTGCATCACAGGTTGCTTCAGGAACTGCTCAGGTTTCTGAAGGCGCAGGTACACTTGCATCGGGAGCATCACAGGTTGCAACAGGCGCCGGTGCACTCGCAGAAGGTGTAGGTCAGGTATACGGCGGCGTGGTAAGCCTGGATGACGGCCTGGGAACTCTGGCAGGCGGAGCAGGTGAGCTTTCAACAGGAGCAACTGATCTGTATAACGGCACCAGCACTCTGGTATCCAACAATGCATCACTTCTCGGCGGAGTGGATGAACTTAAGACCGGAGCAGGTTCTCTTTCCAGTGGCGCGAAGGATCTTTCCGACGGCGCAAAGAGTCTCTACGACGGAGCAGGTGAACTTGACGGCGGTGCTGCTAAACTCGCAGAAGGCGTTAATCAGTTAAACGACGGTATCGTAAAACTTGATGAAGAGGGAATCCAGAAACTTTCGGAAGCATTCGACGGAAGCCTTGATAACTTCGTACAGCGTGTATCCGCAGTAGATAAGGCCGGCAGAGAATATACTTCATTCACAGGCAGTACAGGTGATATGACCGGTTCCGTCAAGTTCATCATCAAGACTGACGCAGTAAAGAGTGATGACTGGCATTAATCCTCATATATGCCTTAATTAACAAAATTATGTTACCTTAGAAAAAAATATGGTATGATATCAAGGCTGGACTTATAGTTCGGCCTTGATTTATTTTTGATAAGGATCAGAGAGGAACAGATATGTTTCATGAGGAAGAGAATATAGATATACAGCTGCCCGACATAGAGGACATGGGCGAGATCCGCGGGGATTTCGAATTTCTTACGGATCAGCTCGATCATACGGACCGTATAGACCAGAACCTCTATCTTGAATATGACGTTAAGCGCGGGCTTCGTGATTCCGCCGGCAAAGGTGTCCTGACAGGTCTTACCGAGATATCGGATGTCGTAGCTTTTGATCTTGAGAACGGATATAAGATCCCTGCCGACGGATCCCTGTACTATCAGGGCGTGAATGTCCGGGATATCGTGGACGGCATGAAGGGCAGACGCTTCGGATTCGAGGAGACCAGTTATCTGCTCCTGTTCGGTCATCTCCCCAGCGATAAGGAGATGGAGATCTTCCTCAGAGTGAACGAATCCCTCCAGGATCTCGGAAACCGTTTCATCCGTGATGTGGTCATGAAAGCCTCCAACGGCAACATCATGAACGCGCTTCAGCGCTGCGTCCTGACTCTCTATACCTATGATGCCGATCCTGACGGGATCGATGCGGAAAATGTACTGCGTCAGAGCATGGAACTGATCAACAAGCTTCCTCTGATCGCAGTATATGCATATCATTCATATCTTCATTTCAGGAAAAATGAGACCCTGATGATCCGTAATCCCAAGCCGGGCAATTCCCTGGCCGAGAACATACTTTACATGCTCCGTCCCGACGGAAAATATACCGAACTCGAGGCCAGAGTCCTCGATATCGCACTTATACTTCATGCGGAGCACGGCGGCGGTAATAACTCTACATTTACCACGCATGTGGTTACCTCATCAGGTACAGATACATACTCATCGATCGCTGCTTCAATCGGATCACTTAAGGGACCCAGACACGGCGGTGCCAATATCAAGGTCCAGAACATGTTCAAGGACATCAAGGAACATGTAAAAGACTGGAGCGATGAGGAAGCCCTTAAGTCATATCTGAGCGATATCCTCGATAAGAAGACCTTTGACCGTGCAGGCCTGATCTACGGCATGGGACACGCAGTATATTCGCTTTCCGACCCCAGAGAGGTCATCCTTAAGGAATATGCGCGCAGTCTGGCTGAAGAAAAAGGAAACATGGAGGAATTCGAACTTTATGAGAATGTCGAGAAGATCGCCGGCAAGATGATCATGGAGCGCAGGCGTCTCAACAAGAATGTATGCCCGAACGTGGACTTCTATTCGGGCTTCGTATATACGATGCTTGGAATCCCCGAGGAACTCTTCACGCCGATCTTTGCGATCGCGCGTATGCCGGGCTGGTGCGCACACCGCCTTGAGGAACTGATGAACACCTCCAAGATCATCCGTCCGGCCTACAAGTACGTCGGCCACCACGTCGACTACACCCCCGCGGATAAACGTTGATAATACCGCCCCTTTCGGGGCGGTTTTTGATTTTAAAAGATCTGGGATTTGCGGGAGTTGAGGGCTTTGAGTAGGATGAGTCCTAAGATCCCGCAGGAGATGATCTCTCCGATACCGACAGTGAGCATGAAATAGGGGATCGAGCCCTCGAACTTATAGACATAGGCGAGTACGAAGGGGACGATCAGCGTATTGGCTACGATAGGCGGCACGGGAGCAAGATACTGCGCCGTTTTGCTTTGATTCAGCTTTTTGCTGATGAGGTAGGTCCCTACAGCTCCGATCAGCGTGGCCAGTGAGCCGAATACGGTATCGAGTGGCATGCATCCGGTCAGGATATTGCTGATGATGCAGCCGACGAAGAGTCCGGGTATGGCTACGGGAGTAAAGTAGGGCAGGATGGTGAGCGCTTCGGAGAAACGCACCTGGATGGCATAGTTAGCCAGTCCGAAGGCATTGGCGATGAGCGTCAATACCACATAGATGGCCGCGATGGCGGCACCCTGAGTGACAAGTTTCGTTGTTTTATTCATTTTTTCTCCTCTCTCATGCATATCGCATGATGCACCTTTAGTTTTGTTTTAGGTCAGGAAGGTCCCGAACTGACCATATGATAAGATAAGTGTTTTGATGCTCTGTGTCAAGATGTGTATAAATAAGATTTTTTTGCACTTTTCCTTGTGTAAATACACAGTTGTAGACGGACGGTTTTGTGGTAGAATATAGGGTGGACTAAAAGGGAACATAGGGCATTTTGTTTTGCCCGGAAATAAGAGAAAATAATGGATTTCTTCAGTATACTTACATTGTTTGGCGGCCTGGCCATGTTCCTCTATGGTATGCGCCTGATGGGCGACGGACTCAAGGAGAGTTCCGGCGGAGCGCTCAAGGCCATCATGGAGAAGGCTACCAACAACTATTTCAAAGCCTTTCTGCTGGGCGCAGCGGTTACCGCGCTCATTCAGTCATCCACAGCAACCATCGTCATAACTTCAGGTCTGGTTGCCGCCGGCATCATATCTTTAAGACAGTCTCTGGGTATCATCATCGGAGCGAATGTCGGTACTACCGTTACCGGTCAGATCATCCGTCTTCTGGATATCGATTCATCATCGACGGGATGGCTCCAGATATTCAAACCTTCAACACTTGCTCCCATAGCTCTGATCCTCGGTATTGTGCTCATTATGGGCTTCTCGTCTATTAAGAATTCCAAGACCGCAGGTCATATCGCCATCGGTTTCGGTATCCTTTTCTCGGGACTGATCAACATGACGAGTGCGGTAGATGTACTCGTAGAGTCGGGATCTTTGGAGCATCTTTTCACCGGACTCAGCGGCAAGCCGGCACTCGGTTACCTCGTCGGCTCGGTAGTAGCGTTCATCCTGCAGAGTTCTTCGGCTGCGATCGGTATCCTGCAGGCGTTCTCCACATCGGGAGCTCTTAAGTTCAACGCCATTTATGCGGTTATTCTCGGTATCTACCTCGGCGATTGCGTAACAACGGCTATCGTATGCTGGATCGGTGCAAAAGCCGATGCAAAGCGCGTGGGTATCGTAAATATCATGTTTAACCTTTGTAAGACGGTGCTCGTTTTTGTGGTAGTTCCGATCCTCAGATATGCGGGCGCACTCGACAGGATCTGGGATATGACCGCCACATCCGGTATGGTCGCCAATACCCATACGATCATCAATCTGGCCTGTGCGGTGCTTCTGATGCCGCTCGTTCCCCTTTATGAGAAGGCCAGCCTTAAACTTGTCAAAGATGATGAAGTGCCTGCAAACAAGTATGCGGATCTTCTCGAATCCCTGAACCCCGCGTTCTTCAACACTCCCGCGCTTGCTCTTCAGGGGTGCTACAGCGTTCTTGATGTGATGTTCAAGTCTTCGCGCATCAACATAGGCATGGCCATGGATATCCTCGAAGAGTACAATGAGACGACCTGGAAGGAGTTATCCGAAGAAGAGAACAATATAGACATGCTCGCTGACCGTGTCAGCAACTACCTGGTACAGCTCTCATCACATGTTTCACTTGATGAGCATGTAGCTGTCATGGATCAGTATTACAAGCTGGTCACCGAATTTGAGAGACTCGGCGATCATGCGATGAACATAGGCGAAGCCGCAGGAAACCTTTACGCGAATAAGCTTTCTTTTTCACATAAAGCACAGAACGAGCTGGCCGTGACCAGGGAACTCATCGAGAGGATCCTGGATCAGACGCAGAAAGCTTTTGAGAAGAAGGATATCGTGGCAGCGCAGCACATCGAGCCCCTCGAAGAGGTTGTGGACGACCTCGTAGAAGCTTTAAGAAACAGACATCTGGAGCGCTTAAGAAAGGGCAGCTGCTCGATCGACGTCGGAGTCATCTTCATGAACCTGCTCGTCGATATCGAGAGGATCTCGGATGTCTGCTCCAACGTCGGTGTATCGGTCGTTGCCAGAGTCATGCCCGAACTCATGGGCGAGACCCACGACTATATCTATCATCTGCATTCGGGTGATAACCAGGCATTCAACGAAGAGTACAGGAACGCTCACGAAGAGTATTTCTCGCAGCTTGACCAGATCGGCGTGAAGGCCAAGAAGGCTGATAAGCCTGAAAAAGATGAAAAGGCCGCTAAGCCCGATAAAACCGCTAAAACTGATAAGGCAGCAAAAACCGATAAGACCGCAAAGGGCGGGAAGACCGATAAAACAGCTAAGACCGATAAGACGGCTAAACAATCCAAAACTGCCTCGAAATCTGCCAAGACCGATAAGAAAGGCAAGAACGATAAGGCTAAGAAAAAGAATTAAAGAGGAAGCAGCATGAGTTTTTTTGAAAAGGTATTCGGAACGCATTCCGAGAGAGAGTACAAGCGTATAGAGCCCGTACTCGATGAGATAGAGAGATTCAGGACCCAGATGCAGGGGCTTACCGACGAGCAGCTTCGCGATAAGACGGCTGAGTTCAAGAACCGCCTGGAAAAGGGCGAGACTCTGGACGATATCCTGCCCGAGGCTTTTGCGACTGTAAGAGAAGCAGCCAAGAGAGTCCTTAACATGGAGCACTTCCGCGTGCAGCTTGCCGGCGGTATCATTCTTCATCAGGGCCGTATCGCAGAGATGCGTACCGGTGAAGGTAAGACGCTCGTATCTACCTGTCCTGCGTACTTAAATGCCCTCGAAGGCAAGGGCGTGCATGTCGTTACGGTCAATGACTATCTGGCCAAGCGTGATGCCGAGTGGATGGGTCAGGTTCATGAATTCCTGGGGCTTACGGTCGGAGTGGTATTAAACCAGATGACTCCTGAAGAGCGCCGTAAGGCATATAATTGTGACATAACATATGTTACCAATAACGAACTCGGCTTCGATTACCTGCGTGACAACATGGTAATTTACAAGGAACAGCTGGTCCTCAGAGGTCTTCACTATGCGATCATCGACGAGGTCGACTCGGTTCTCATCGACGAAGCCAGAACCCCTCTGATCATATCCGGTCAGTCCGGCAAGTCCACCAAGCTCTACGAGGCATGCGATATCCTCGCACGCCAGATGAAGCGCGGCGAGGACATGGAGGAGATGACCAAGATGGATGCCATCATGGGTATCCAGAAAGAGGAGACCGGAGACTTCATCGTTAACGAGAAGGACAAGGTCGTAAACCTTACACAGGCCGGTGTCGAGAAGGTCGAGCGTTTCTTCCAGATAGACAACTACGCAGATCCCGAGAACCTCGAGATCCAGCATAATATCATACTTGCGCTTCGTGCCCATAACCTGATGTTCAGAGACCAGGATTACGTGGTCAAGGATGATCAGGTGCTCATCGTCGATGAGTTCACCGGCCGTATCATGCCGGGCCGCCGCTATTCGGACGGTCTGCATCAGGCTATCGAGGCCAAGGAGCATGTTAAGGTTAAGCGTGAGTCCAAGACTCTGGCTACGATCACTTTCCAGAACTTCTTCAATAAGTTCGAGAAAAAGGCCGGCATGACCGGTACCGCTCTGACCGAGGAGAAGGAGTTCCGTGATATCTACTACATGGACGTTGTTGAAATCCCTACCAATAAGCCCGTTCAGCGTATCGATCATCAGGACCTTGTATACAAGACCAGACGGGAGAAACTGAACGCCATCGTAGAGGCTGTGGTGGAAGCGCATGCCAAGGATCAGCCTGTTCTGGTAGGTACGATCAATATCGATGCATCCGAGGAACTGTCCAAGCTCCTCACCAAAGCCGGAATACAGCATAAGGTACTGAACGCGAAATTCCATGAGATGGAAGCAGAGATCGTCGCAGATGCGGGTATTCACGGTGCGGTTACGATCGCGACCAACATGGCCGGTCGTGGTACCGATATCAAGCTCGATGAGATATCCAGACGCGTCGGCGGTCTTAACATCATAGGTACCGAGCGTCATGAATCCAGACGTATAGATAACCAGCTGCGAGGCCGTGCAGGTCGTCAGGGCGACCCCGGTGAGTCCAGATTCTACCTCTCGCTTGAGGATGATCTGATGAGACTCTTCGGATCCGAGAAGATGATCAGCATGTTCAATGCTCTCGGAATCCCCGAGGGACAGGAGATTCAGCACAGCTCGCTGACCAAGGCCATCGAGGGTGCACAGCGTAAGATCGAGTCCAACAACTTCGGAATCCGTAAAAACCTCCTCGAATACGACCAGGTCAACAACGAGCAGCGTGAGATCGTATACGAAGAGCGCCGCAAGGTTCTCGACGGAGAGAGCATGCGTGATGTCATCTACAAATACATCACCGATATCGTGGAAAACAGCATAGATACCGCTATCAGCGATGACAGCGATACTGCCAGCTGGGAACTTGGAGAACTCAATCAGCTGCTTCTGCCCATAGTTCCTCTTGAACCGGTCACTCCGGATCGTGTGGCAAGTATCAAGTCCAAGAACGAACTGAAGCAGAAACTGAAAGAAGAAGCGGTCAAGCTTTATGAGGCCAAGGAGGCGGAATTCCCCGAGCCCGAGGCTATCCGTGAGATAGAGCGCGTCATCCTCCTTAAGGTCATCGACCGCAAGTGGATGGATCATATCGATGACATGGATCAGCTTCGTCAGGGTATCGGCCTTCAGGCATACGGCCAGAAGGATCCTCTCGTAGAGTACAAGATGAGCGCTTATGACATGTTCGATGAGATGACCCAGAACATCCGTGAGGATACGGTCAGACTGCTCCTTAGAGTCAAGATCGAGCAGAAGGTAGAGCGTGAGCAGGTGGCCAAGGTTACGGGTACCAACAAGGACGACACGGTAGCCAAGGCTCCGGTCAAGCGTGCCGAGGCTAAGATATATCCCAACGATCCCTGCCCTTGCGGATCAGGCAAGAAATTCAAGGCCTGCCACGGAAGACCGGGAATGAACTGGGACGGTAATTAATATGGTAGAGTTAGATAACATGAAATCGGAGCTCTTAACTTACGAGACTCCGCTGTCGGAAGTCAGGGCATCTCTGGATGTGACTTCCAAGGAAAAAAGAATAGAAGAGCTGGATATGGAGATGCAGTCCCCCGGTTTCTGGGACAATCCCGAAGTATCCAATAAGAAGGTTAAGGAAGCCAAGAACCTCAAAGACACCGTTGATACTATAAACGGCTTAGGCTCCCAGTATAACGACATCCTGGAACTCATCGAGATGGGCTATGAGGATAATGATCCCGAGATCATCCCCGACATCCAGGCTGAGCTTGATGATTTCAAGACCAAGTTCGAAGCGCTCCGTATATCCACGCTTCTTTCGGATGAATACGACAGCTACAATACGATCATCAAGATCAATGCGGGTGCCGGCGGGACCGAGAGCTGCGACTGGGCATCCATGCTTTACCGCATGTATACCAGATGGGCCGAGCGCAAGGGCTTTTCCATAGAAGAACTCGACTTTTTAGACGGCGACGAAGCCGGCATCAAGTCCGTCACTTTCCAGGTAAACGGCGAGAATGCCTACGGATATTTAAAGAGTGAGAAGGGTGTGCATAGACTCGTGCGCATCTCCCCGTTCAATGCACAGGGCAAGCGTCAGACTTCTTTTGTATCGGTCGATGTAATGCCCGATATTGAGGAAGATATCGATATCGAAGTTAAGGATGAGGATATCCGCATAGATACCTACCGCTCAAGCGGCGCCGGCGGACAGCATATCAACAAGACTTCATCCGCCATCCGTATCACGCATTTCCCTACGGGAATAGTCGTGACCTGTCAGAACGAGCGAAGCCAGTTCCAGAACAAGGACAAGGCCATGCAGATGCTGAAGGCCAAACTGTATATGCTCCAGAAGGAAGCCAACGCAGATAAACTCTCGGATATCAGAGGAGAGGTCAAGGAGATCGGCTGGGGCAACCAGATCAGGTCTTATGTCCTTCAGCCATACAAGATGGTCAAGGACCTGCGTACCGGCGAAGAGACAGGAAATGCCGACGGAGTGCTTGACGGAGCACTCGATCCTTTCATAAACGCCTATCTTAAATGGCTGAGTATCGGATGTCCCGAGAGAGGCGTATCGGGTGATGATTAACCCGGCGTTTTGAGGCACGTTATGGATTTTAATAACGAAAATAAAGAAAAAGAGAATGCCTCGTGGTATGTGGAGGAGCCGAACTCCGGCAAGGATAACAAGCAGGTGCAGGAAGATAACCCGGTACGGGAAGACGGTTCGACATCCGGCGGCAATGAAGGAAGGATCCCCGGCGGATTTCCCGAGAACGCTGCGGATGTAAAGAGGATATTCATTCATATAGGCCCGAACACGATGCTGATCTCCGTGTCGATGATGCTGGGAATCATAGCGATCATAGGAGCGGCTTTCAGTGCGATCTACCTGCCGCTTATCTGCGGAGGGATATCGATCATCATGGCGATCCAGTCAAGGGATGCTGACGGCACGATCGATAAGAAAGCCCTGATAGGCATCCTGCTCTCGTCCCTGGCTATCGTTGTGGACATAGCGGTCGTAACGACTTCCGTTTATTCGGTATTTCACGATCCCGAGCAATACGCCGCCTTCAACGAGATGTTCAAAAACGTGTACGGCCAGGATTTTGATACATTCACATCTAATTCAATACAGGTATGGCAATGATCACCGGTGTATGATATACTATAAGGTACACTAGGTGATCATTTTAATATCACAGATTATCGGAAAGGAGGATGCCACATGAGTTTACGCATAGGTGCTATATCCGGATACGGTATGTACGGCGTATATCCGGGCTTCGGAAGCGGTACGGTTTCGGGCTCCGGAAAAGCAGAAGAGACCTCAGGCGTGATACGCAATCCCGGCGAGGATACCAAAGTAACCCCGGGTCGCAAATCATCACCCGCAGAGTGCGAGACCTGTAAGAACCGCAAATATCAGGACGGTTCCGACGAGATGGTATCCTTCAAGACCGCTCAGCATATGTCGCCAAGCGAAGCGGCGACGAGAGTCAGAGCTCACGAGCAGGAGCATGTGTCCAATGCCTATGATAAGGCAGCTCAGGGTAACGGCAAGGTACTTCAGGCATCCGTAGCCATTCATACCGCGATATGTCCCGAGTGCGGCACCACATATGTATCCGGCGGAGTGACTTCTACCAAGATCAAATACAGCGACGAGTCCAATCCTTATCAGAAGGATATGAAGGCTCAGCATGGGGATGCCTTGAGGGGCGCCAATGTAGATCTGGCTGTATAAGTTTTTCGATTGGATTTTTCTGATGAAAGAGTACTCGGATCCGGCGGCGCTTAAGAGTGCGGCCAGAGTTCATCTGTTCGGCAACTACGGAGTTACCGTCCGTGCTTATATCTGGATGAACGCTATATTGCTTATCCTGTCATGGCTGTTTGCATCTATGAACATCAAGGGTGCGGGCAGTCTGATTTCTGTATATATCTTCTATATCGTAAGGATTCTTCTTGCCGGCGTGTTCATGTCGGGCATGGCCTATATCTTCCTGAATATCGCAAGCTCCCGTCCGGTATACCCGGGCATGATATTCTACGGCTTCAGGCAGTCTACGGACCGCGCCGTGCTCGTATGTATCGTGATAAGCTTAGGGGAGACGATCGGCTGCATACCACTGATCATATTCCTGAAAAGATATCTTGCGGATCGCAATTCGGTTTACATAATTCCACTTGTGCTTTCCGTTCTGATAGCGATAGCCGGATATCTGGTCGTACATGCATACTTCATGCCGGCGTATTACGTGATCCACGATTTTCCGGACTATTCGTTCGTTGAGGTCATCAAGCTTTGCCCGCGCATCATGCAGGGCAGCATCCTGCGTGCGATATACCTTAACTTAAGTTTCATCCCCATGATGCTCCTTTCCATCATATCTTTGGGAGCCGGAGCACCATGGACGGAATCTTACAGATACGCCTCTTTCTGCGAGATGTATCTGGATATCATGAAAAAAGGAAAATAATAAACTGTATTCACCTGACTAATACGAAAAGGAGACATTATGGAAATAGTTTGTCTGGATCTTGAGGGAGTTCTCGTTCCCGAGATATGGATCGCTTTTGCGGAGGCAGTAGGCATACCGGAACTTAAGAAGACTACGAGGGACGAGCCCGATTACGATAAGCTTATGAAGTTCAGGCTGGATATCCTTAAGGAGCACGGCCTGGGACTTAAGGAGATACAGGATACGATAGCAGGCATCGATCCTCTGCCCGGTGCAAAAGAGTTCCTCGATGCACTCAGAGCAGAGACTCAGGTACTCATCTTAAGCGATACTTTTACCCAGTTTGCGATGCCACTCATGAAGAAACTCGGATATCCCACACTTCTGTGCAATACATTAGAGGTTGCCCCCGACGGGACTATCACGGGATATAAGATGAGATGCGAGCAGTCAAAGCTTACGACGGTCAAAGCTCTTCAGAGCATAGGCTACGACACGATCGCTTCGGGAGATTCGTTTAACGATCTTGGAATGATCTTAAACAGCGCCGCAGGCTTCCTGTTTAAATCAACGGATGCCATCAAGGCCGATCATCCCGAGCTTCCGGCATATGAGACATATGATGAGCTTCTTAATGCTATACGCGGAGTCATAAATAAGTGAGAACCATGGTATTTAAGATGGAACGCCCTGGTCTCCTGAAAGAAGGAGAGCATATCACCGTGACTGAAGGGGTGCTTCCGAGTAACTATTATTATACGATCGATCCTTCTCTGGCCATGTCGGGCAATATCCCGATCAGAGAGAGGATGCTTGCAAGAGAAGGCGTGGTCACGGCTATAGAGTCCAATGCCAGAGGATACTATGTGACTGCCGAGTTTGATGAGGAGGAAACCCCATGAAGACTATATCCACAGATAAAGCACCCGCAGCAATCGGCCCTTATTCACAGGCCAAGATAGTAGGCAATCTGCTTTTTGCATCGGGACAGATCCCGATCATCCCCGAGTCCGGAGAGATCGCTCAGGGTGATATCACGGTCCAGGCCGATCAGGCGTGTCGAAATGTCGGAGAGATCTTAAAAGCAGCCGGATTGGGATACGAGGATGTTGTTAAGACCACATGCTTTCTTGACGATATGAACGATTTTGCAGCTTTCAATGCGGTATATGAGAAGTATTTTACCGGAAAGCCCGCCAGGAGCTGTGTGGCAGTAAAGACTCTGCCCAAGAACGTACTCTGCGAAGTAGAAGTTATTGCTTATATCGGCTGAGAAGCCTTTTTGATATCGGATAATGAATGTTATTTTATGGATCATCATCTATCTGATCATAGTGAATGTGGTCGGATTCCTGATGATGGGAGCGGATAAATCGCGTGCCAGGAGAAGGGCATGGCGCATACCGGAGGCACATCTTTTTATAGTGGCCCTGATAGGCGGCTCGCTCGGCGCATGCCTTGGCATGTATGTTTTCAGGCATAAGACCAGACACTGGTATTTCGTCTGGGGGCTTCCCATCATCCTTGTGATCCAGATAGCAGTTATAGTCTTTTTACTCTTTTTTTCACCGCTTGAGATAACACTGTTCTAAGGAGAGTTAACATGCATATAGCCGTATGTATGGATGTGGCGCCGGACCGTAAACAACTGGAGAGACTGCTGGGCAGAAGTACTGACGCCAGAATCGCCCGGGACCCTTCCGTGCCCTATTATATCCAGTCTTACGGCAACAAAGAGGCACTTCTTGCAAGGCCGTTCATGTATGACGTCTTCTTCATAGATATCGTAAATGACGATGTTACAAGCGTTGAACTCATCCGGAACTTAAGAAACCTGGGTGTGACAGCCACTATAGTGATGTGTCCGAATCAGGTAGACTTATCCGGCGAACTTACCCCCGAAGATAATGTACTGGTACTTAAGCAGCCTGTCGAGAAGGACAGGCTTGAGTATGTCCTTGACCGTGCGCTGGCTGCCAATACCGAGAGGAAGCCCAAACTTGACATACGGGGAAAACACAAGACCGACCTTGTATATGAAGAGGATTTCCTGTATGCGGAGAAAGTGGGAGAAATGCTCATAGAAGCACACTTATCGGACGGAAGGGTGATCCAGTGTTTTGAGGGTATAGACAGTCTGGCACGCAGATGCGATAAGTTCGGCAAGATAGTATGTATGTCGGGGAGTCTGATCGCGAATAAGGAATATGTCGCATCGTCCGGCTTCGGAAGCGTGGAACTAAAAGACGGAAAGAAATTCCGTGTGACGCATAAAGCAATAAAAGAAATTAAATCGTAATTAAAATATCGCGGCAATTCAGTGCCGCGATGGAAAAGTCAGATCGTGACTACGATGCCGCCATCATTGGCGTAGGTCGTGGTAACGCCTCTGCCGGGAAGCACTATTACGGGAGCCTCGGTGATGTCGGAGAGTGCCTCGGCCATCTGGGCCGCTCTCTCGGGGCAGTTGACGTGAGTTATGATGATCTGCCTCTTTTCGTTATTAAGATGCCTTGTGTGGATGATCTCGACCATCTGCCGCAGGGCTTTTTTGATGCCCACTGCCTGGCCCATCTGCTCGATCACACCGTCTACGCCCGTAAGAATGGGTTTGATGCTTAAGGTAGTGGCTACGGCGGCTTTAAGGCCTTTGATACGTCCGTTCTTGATGAAAGTATCGAGGTTATCCACCACGAAATATGTCTTAACCGAATCCCTGAACGCATCTATGGCTGGGCAGATCTCATCAAATGTCATATCGCTCTCGGCCATCTCAAGAAGCTTTAATGCTATCTGGGTCTCGCCTGCAGCAGCGGACTTCGCATCTATGATATGGAAGTTCTTGGGTCCGAACTCATCCTCCAGCTCCTCTTCATAGAGCTGGGAGGCTAAGGTTGCGGAGTTAAAGCAGCCGCTAAGCTTGCTGCCCAGTGAGACCACATATATATCCTCTGCGTCACAGCTGTAGGCCTCCATATATGCCTCCGGAGCGGGGCATGAAGTCCTGGGACATTCATCCGATGATGCTATCCTGCTGATAAAATCGGCCTGATCGAAATTATCGTCATCTTTGATGCGGTAATTGCCGATCTCAAGCTCGAGAGGGACCCGCACGAAGCGGGGATCGTTATACAGTTCTTCGGGCAGCTCGCAACAGCTGTCTGCTACTATTCGATATGACATCTGATAATCCTGTCTGTTTATTACTTGAGGAGATCCTTGCCGTGGACTTCCTGCATCTTCAGGGCTCTTACCTTGGAGGATAAGCCGAAGAGGTTGATGAAGCCCTCAGCATCATGGTGATCATACATATCACCTGTTGTAAATGATGCAATGCTCTCATTATACAGTGAATAAGGAGAGGTTGTACCGGCCTTGATGATATTGCCTTTATATAATTTAAATTTAACTTCTCCGGTCACATAACGCTGTGTTGATTCGATGAATGCCTGTACCGCCTCGCGTAAGGGGGTGAACCATTTTCCTTCATATACGATCTGAGCGAAGAGGTTGCCCATCTCTTCCTTCGTGCGGTAGGTATCGCGGTCGAGGATGAGTTCTTCGAGCTGCTGATGTGCTTCGTAGAGGATGGTTCCGCCGGGGGTCTCGTATACGCCGCGGCTCTTCATGCCTACGACACGGTTCTCAACGATATCAATGATGCCGATACCGTGCTTTCCGCCGAGCTCGTTTAATGTTCTGATTATATCGGAGACCTTCATCTTCTTGCCGTTAACGGAAGTGGGGATGCCTTTTTCGAAGGTCATGGTCACATACTCGCCTTCTTCGGGAGCCTTCTCGGGAGTTACACCGAGTACGAGGAGGTGCTCATAATTGGGCTCCTGAGAGGGATCCTCGAGTTCGAGTCCCTCATGGCTGATATGCCAGAGATTGCGGTCACGGCTGTATGAGCTGGATGCATCAAAAGGAAGATGGATGCCGTGCTGCTTGCAGTATTCGATCTCTTCCTCGCGGGAGTTCATTGTCCACTTATCGTTACGCCATGCGGCGATGATCTTTAAGTCGGGAGCGAGAGCCTTGATACCGAGCTCGAAACGGATTTGGTCATTACCCTTGCCGGTAGCGCCGTGGCAGATGGCGGTAGCGCCTTCCTTGCGGGCTATCTCGACCAGTCTCTTGGCGATGGCGGGACGCGCCATGCTGGTACCTAAGAGATATTTGTTCTCGTATACGGCGTGAGCCTGTACACAGGGTACGATATACTCATCGCAGAATACATCGGTGATGTCTTCTATATAGAGTTTCTCGGCACCGGATGCCTTGGCTCTTTCTTCGAGGCCGTCGAGTTCGGCACCCTGTCCGCAGTCTGCACATACGCAGATAACGTCATAGTCGAAATTCTCCTTGAGCCAGGGAATGATGGCGGTAGTATCGAGTCCGCCTGAGTACGCGAGTACAACTTTTTCTTTCATAATTAATATCCTCCTCGTATGGATGGGTTTTTGCCTATGGACTAATATACAATAATAATGACGCAAAACGCAAGAAATATGATATATTAGTCATTAGGCTTTTTACTAATTAAATGTGTGCATCATGCACAAATTATATCCGTATAAGGGAGACCAGGCATGGAAATACGTACCATGACCATAGAAGACTACTCACAGGTCAAGGAATTGTGGCTTTCTATCAAGGGTTTCGCTATCCGTAGCATTGATGATTCTTACGAAGGCGTAGCCAGATTCTTAAACCGTAACCCCGAGACCTCCGTGGTCGCCGTTGAGGACGGCCGGATCGTCGGAGCCATTCTTTGCGGGCACGACGGCAGACGCGGATGCCTTTACCATGTATGCGTGCTTGAGGCCTACAGACTAAGAGGCATAGGTAAGGCGATGGTTGTCAGGTGCATGGAATCCCTGAAAAAAGAGAACATCAACAAGGTCTCGCTGATCGCTTTCACCGCCAATGACATAGGAAATGCCTTCTGGAAAGAGATAGGCTGGGTTAAGCGCGAAGACTTAAACTATTATGATTTCACGCTGAATACCGACAATATTACGGCATTTAACACCTGATCCCGAACCGGGTCAGGTCAAAAATATATTTCCGGAGGCTGTATCCGGAAGATCAATTCGGGAGATTAATTATGGAACAGAGAGAAATGGATGTGATAACCGCCAAGGCGGAGACCCTGATCGAGGCGCTGCCTTATATCCAGGAGTTCAACCGCAAGATCATCGTGGTCAAGTACGGCGGATCGGCTATGAGCAACGAGGAACTGCAGCAGAACGTCATTAAGGACGTGACGCTCCTCAAACTCGTCGGCTTCAAGCCCATAATCGTACACGGCGGCGGCAAGGAGATCAGCCGCTGGGTCAACAAAGTAGGCAAGGAGTCAGAGTTCGTAAACGGCCTTCGCGTGACCGATGAAGAGACCATGGAGATAGCCGAGATGGTGCTCGGCAGGGTCAATAAGAACCTTGTACGCATGGTCGAGGAGCTTGGCGTAAGAGCCGTCGGCATCAGCGGAAAGGACGGAAGACTCCTGAAGGTCAACAAAAAGCTCTCGGACGGACAGGATATCGGATATGTCGGTGAAGTCACCGAAGTGGATCCCAAGATCCTCTATGATCTTCTGGAAAAGGACTTCCTGCCGATAGTATCGCCCATAGGAATTGACGATAACTACGATACCTACAATATCAACGCGGATGATGCGGCATGTGCGATCGCCAAGGCGGTGGGCGCAAACAAGCTCGCATTCCTTACGGATGTTGAAGGCCTGTACAAGGATATCAACGATAAATCTACATTTATCTCAAGGATATCTGCTAATCAGGTGGATGAACTGATCGACGGCGGTTGGATAGCAGGTGGTATGTTACCGAAACTCAAGAACTGCACCGAAGCTATCAGAGGCGGCGTAAACAGAGTGCATATCTTAGACGGACGCCTTCCTCACTGCCTGCTCCTGGAGATCTTCACCAACAAGGGTATCGGAACCGCCATCATCAAAGACGGCGATGAGGAATAAGAGGAACGGTAATGAGTGATCTTAACATGAAAGAGTATATCTCGCAGGCCGAAAAGGACCTGCTGCATACATATAACAGGTACCAGATAGTATTAGACCGCGGAGAAGGTGTGCATCTGTATGATATCGAGGGCAAGGAGTATCTCGATTTCGTTGCGGGTATCGCCGTATTTGCTCTCGGATATCACTATCCTGGGTATGACGAAGCGCTCAAAGACCAGATCGACAAGCTCCTGCATACCTCCAACTACTATTACAACGTTCCTGCGATCGATGCGGCTCGCAAGATCAAGGCTGCATCTCAGATGGACCGCGTATTTTTCACCAATTCGGGTGCGGAAGCTATCGAGGGTGCCCTGAAGGCAGCCAGAAAATATGCTTATCTTAAGGACGGAACGACAGATCACGAGATCATTGCCATGGAGCATTCTTTCCACGGCAGGACCTTCGGTGCGCTGTCGGTTACCGGTAATCCTCATTATCGTGAGGCATTTGAGCCCATGATAGGTAATATCAGGTTCGCCAATCTCAACGATTTTGATTCCGTGATGAAGCAGGTTAGCGACAAGACCTGCGCGATCATTATGGAGACCGTTCAGGGAGAAGGCGGACTTACCCCTGCAACTGAGGATTTTCTGAAAAAAGTAAGAGCTCTCTGCGATGAGAAGGATATACTGCTGATCCTGGACGAGATCCAGTGCGGCATGGGCCGGACCGGATATATGTATGCATGGCAGCAGTTCGGAGTAAAGCCTGATATCATGACGACCGCGAAAGCTTTGGGCG
The DNA here is from genome assembly GCA_017620155.1 of Lachnospiraceae bacterium. GTDB lineage: Bacteria > Bacillota > Clostridia > Lachnospirales > Lachnospiraceae > XBB2008. The sequence goes on from JAFZQY010000112.1 coordinate 21,257, forward strand.
GCGGCGTTCCCGTGGGCGCTTTTGCGATGACGGAGCGCGTGGGCGCTAATTCCCTCGTGGCCGGAGACCACGGAACGACCTACGGCGGCAATCCTTTTGCCTGCGCAGCCATCAGCAAGGTGCTGGATATCTATGAATCCGACGGGATCGTGGAGCATGTCCGCGAGATCGCACCTTACCTTGAGAGCAGGCTTAACGAGCTTATAGATAAGTACGATTTCATGATTGAGCATCGCGGTTGCGGACTCATGCAGGGCATAAGGTGCGACCGTCCTGTGGGAGATATCATTAACCGCGCCCTTGCAAAAGGGCTCATCCTGATCAATGCCGGGGCTGACATCATCAGATTCGTGCCTCCGCTCATCATAGAGAAAGAACATGTCGACGAGATGATCGAGATCTTAGATCGCGCCTGTGAGGAATCTTAAGTGCACAGCATCAAAAGCAGGATAATCGCAATATTTGTCATAGCTGTCATAGTAGCGGGCGGAGTCTTTGTAGCATTAAGCGGGATGCAGATCCGTTTTCCCGAGCCCAGTGACGAAAACGGAAACGCCACATCGTATGCAATAGGTAAGGATACGATCAATATCTGGTATACGGATGAGGCCCTGACCGATTACCTGAACTATGTGGCGGTCGGTTACAGTTCCGTCAATGAGGATGTCCGTGTCGTACCCACACTTGTATCGGGCTTAGACTACATGGAAGGGATCTCCGAGGCGTCCATGACCGATGAGGGACTTCCGGATCTCTATATTACGACGAATGACATGCTTGAAAAAGCGCATCTGGCGGGGCTTGCAGAGACGATCGCTCCTCCGGATGCAGTTGACATAACATCGCTTTTCCCTCAGATGGCGATCGATTCCGTGACATATAAGGACAACCTTACAGCATATCCGCTCTTTATGGAATGCTCGGCCATGTGCATAAACTATACATACCTTGAGCAGTGGGCGAGAAATACGCTCGAATCCGAGATCCGTGCGCAGATGGCCGAAGAAGCCAAGGAAAAAGAAGCGGAAGCCGAGGCGAATAAGACCGCGGACAGTGATAACAAGACGGATTCCGACAAGAAAGAAGATTCGGATAACAAAGATTCGGATAACAAGGATGAAGAGGAGAAGACCGAGGAGGCCGTGGATGTAAGTTCCATGGTGTCTGACGAGGAGGTTGCGGCCTATGTAGAGGAGCGCCTGCCTTCATCTATAGATACGCTCCTTGCTCTTTCGGATGATTTCGATGCTCCCGAGAAGGTTGACACGATCTTCAAGTGGGCGGTTACGGATATCTTCTATAATTACTTTTTCATAGGAGATTCCATAGATATAGGCGGAGAGTGCGGCGATGATATCGATAAGATCGACATATACAATCTGGACGCGATCCTGGGCCTGACCACGTATCAGAAGCTGAACCAGTTCTTCTCCATAAGCACGGATGATGTAAGCTACGGCGGAGTCATCGAGGACTTTGAGAACGGCCGCATAGTCATGACGATAGTGACCACGGATGCGGTGAAAACTTTGGCAGATGCTAAGGCGGAAGCGGCTGAAGAAACGAGAGGGGCTGAAGATGCAGAAGGGACTGTGGACTTCGAGTACAAATTCCTGCCGCTGCCCGATATCAGTGAGACGGCCGACGGAAGATCGATGTCTGTGACCGATTGCGTGGTGGTGAACGGATATTCCTCGCAAAAGGAAGCGGCCAACGATTTTGCATATTACCTGTGCACGAGCGATCCCGCTGCTTTGTATGAGTGGACCGGCAAGGTTTCGCCTCTGTCCGGAGCAGACCTGGGAGCTCATAACGACGAATTGCAGGTATTCTTAAACGAATATGATGAGTCGATACCTCTTCCCAAGATGCTCGAGACCAGTAATTACTGGGTTAATCTCGAGATGCTCTTTGCTTCCGTATGGGACGGAGCGGATGCCAATAAGGGACTGAAGGATTTGTCCGAGCAGATGAAACTGCAGGCCACAGGCAAACGGATCAGCGAGGAGACCATCGAGATCCCCGTTGAAGAGGAAGAAGATGAAGGCGAGTTCATCGATGATTCTTCCGAAGAAGCCGGGGAGTAACGATTCGGTCGCCGGCGGATTAAGCGGGTGGAAGACAGATGCGGCCTGAGGATTAAGCGGGCGGAAGATAGATGCAGCTTGCGGATAAGATTGCGGATAAACCGCGCAATATGCGCGGATAAGATATAAAGCGTAGGGGGCTTCCCTCATATATATTAGAGGACTACGCTATGAAAAACAGAATATTATCAGCATGGGCGTGTATCATAACATGCGTCATGCTATGTGCATTGATAAGCGGATGCGGTGCGAAGAACTCCGGATTATACAGGATCAGCGTCGGTGAAGAGACCGTGGCGGAGACTGAATCGGACGGAGAAGGTACGGATGCCGCGACCGGTGATGCGGACGCTGCGGATGGAAATGACGGACAGACCGTCACAGCTTATGATGGCGAAGGAACATCCGATACCGGGGACGGAACCGTGAATGCCGGTACATGTAACACAGAGGATTTGACAGCTGAGACCGTAACCGTGTATGTGCACGTGTGCGGCGCGGTGAGAAATCCGGGAGTATATGAACTCTTAAATGACGATCGGGTTTTCACGGCCATCGAAGCGGCAGGCGGTTTTACGGAAGATGCTTCACAAGATTATGTAAACCTCGCCGAGCATGTTGCCGATGGAATGAAGATCATGATCCCGACAGAGGATGAGCTCGCAGCATATGAATCAGATGCGGGTACCGGAACAGGCATGGGAGCTTACGTAGCCATAGAGTATCCGGGCGGAGCATCAGGCGCACAAGAATCCTACGCCGGCGCCGGAACAGGCGCCTCAAGCGGAAGCGGAGAGGCAGACTCGTCCGGTCTCATCAATATCAACACTGCGGATGAGAATCTTTTGACCTCAATCACCGGGATAGGAGAGACCAGGGCCAAAGCTATAGTGGCATACCGCGTAGAACACGGCCCTTTTGCCCGGATCGAAGATATCAAAAATGTATCGGGAATAGGCGATTCAACGTATAACAAGTTAAAGGATGAAATAACGGTAAAATGAACAGAATTCTGGTTGTGGATGACGAAAAACTCATAGTTAAAGGTCTCAAGTATTCGCTTGAACAGGACGACCTGCTTGTCGACTGTGCATATGACGGTGAGGAGGCTCTTTCTCTTATCAGGGAAAATGATTACGATATCGTGCTTCTTGACTTGATGTTACCGAAGATGAACGGATATGAGGTTTGTCAGGAAGTGAGATCTTTTTCCGATGTTCCCATAGTTATGTTAACTGCAAAGAGCGAGGACATGGATAAGATCCTCGGCTTGGAATACGGTGCCGATGATTATATAACCAAGCCTTTTAACATACTGGAGGTCAAGGCCCGCATCAAGGCCATCATGAGACGAACCGATTACAGAACGCCCGGAAGAGGTGATGTGAGCGAGATCCCTGAGGGCGATGAAGTTATAGATCACGGCGATATTAAGCTCGACATTACAGGACGCAGGGCTTACGTATATGGCAGAGAGGTCAATCTGACATCACGTGAGTTCGATCTCCTTGAGCTTTTCATTAATAATCCGAACCAGGTATACACCAGGGAAAAACTTCTTGAACTCATTTGGGGACAGGATTATCCCGGTGACGGTCGTACCGTGGATGTACATATCAGACGTCTGAGGGAGAAGATCGAGCGTTCCCCCGGCGATCCGAAATATGTTAGAACCAAGTGGGGTGTGGGTTACTATCTGGCATGAGCAGGATCCTTACGTGGATTAAAGACAGAGTGAAACTGTTAAGAAGTATGAGACTGTGGCTGTTCGTGATGACATTCGCCATAGGTCTGCTTCCATGTATCATGCTCAGCCATGTGCTGCTCAGCAGTTATGAACGCAAGGCGATAGATATACGCACGGCAGATGTGACCAACCAGCTGCATATCATTTCCGATCATCTGATCACTCATAAGTATATGCAGGTGAACTCATCAGAGAGTATCGATGCCGAACTTTCCCAGTTATCTAACCTTTATAACGGTCGTATTCTTATAATCGACCAGGATCTGAGGATCATCAAGGACACCTACGGCATATCCCAGAACAAGATAATCGTATCGCAGGAAGTGATCCGGGCTTTCCGCGGAGAGACCGTCTCTAACTATGACGATCAGGACGGATACATCGAGATCTCCATGCCCATCATTGAGAATGTGGTTACTGACGACAACGGATCCCAATCGGTGATTCGCGGAGTTATGTTAACCTCGGTTTCCTCGGATACGATCATCAATACACAGGACAGCCTGCGCGATATCTCGAGGCTGGTCAATTATCTGGTCGCCGTGGCACTTTTCGTCATAGCCGTGTCTGCGAGCGCGATCGTTACGATCCCGCTTAAGCGTCTCGTGCTTTCCATTTCCGACGTAAAAGAAGGATATACGAGCAATCCGGTCATGGTCCGGGATTATCTGGAGACGGAGAATATCTCCGATGCTTTTAATTCTGTGCTCGCCAGACTCAAACTCCTGGATGATTCCAGACAGGAGTTCGTGGCCAATGTGTCGCATGAACTGAAAACTCCCATGACGAGCATGAAGGTGCTGGCGGATTCTCTGCTTGTTCAGGATGAGGTCCCGGCTGAGTTATACAAGGAATTCATGGGAGACATAACACGTGAAATCGATCGTGAAAACCAGATAATATCGGATCTTTTGAGCCTGGTTAAGATGGATAAGACGAGTTCGGATCTGTATATAAGCCAGGTTGATATCAATGCTCTGATAGAACTTGTCTTAAAGCGTTTGCGTCCCATAGCACGAAAAAAGAATATCGAGCTCGAGTTCGTATCCATGCGTCAGGTCGATGCCATGGTCGATGAGGTCAAGATCAGCCAGGTCATAACCAATCTCGTGGAGAATGCGATCAAATATAATAACGATAACGGATCGGTGAGAGTAACTCTCGATGCCGATCACCAGTTTTTCACGCTGGAGGTCGAGGATACCGGAATGGGTATTCCGGAGGACAGCAGAGAGCAGATATTTGAACGTTTCTACAGGGTGGATAAATCCCATTCCCGTGAGATCGGCGGAACCGGACTCGGACTTGCGATCACTAAGAGTGCGGTACTGATGCACAGAGGAACGATATCGGTGGATTCGGTTGAAGGAGAAGGATCGACTTTCACCGTGAAGATCCCTCTCGTATATATACCTCAGAGTAACTGAGATTGCTGATGAGATGGTCGGAAATTATTGAATGATATGAATAATAGTTTACATAATATCACAAAAAGAATAATGATCGCGATGCTTTGCATAGTCCTCGCCGTCGGCGCATTAAGCGGATGTGGGGTTGCAAATACTGATGCATCCAAGCCGGGCGGCCTTACACTCTATTATATAACGAGTGATATCGACAGCCTTGTCACTGTCCCTTCCGGCATTGATCCGAATGCATACGACGGGCAGACGGGACTTCTTCAGGCCTTGACGGATGCGCTTTCCGAGACTTCGGATTCACGCATGAGTGCGCCTTTGTCTGCCGATAACGGATTTGTGTCAGCTACTATTGTTGATAACCAGGTGGTGCTTGACTTTGATGACAGGATATCTGCCAAGGATGTGATCACCAAGACGCTGATCATGGCTGCTGCGACGCGCACGATCACTCAGATGAAAGGCGTGGACAGCGTGAGCGGGACGATTAACGGAAGCCCGATGCTCAACTCGGCCGGAATGGTCATAGGACCGATGAGTGCAGATTCTTTTCTCGATAATGAAGGTCTTCAGATCACTGCGGAAGAACGGACCCAGCTTACGCTATATTTTGCAAACGAGACAGGAGACGGGCTTACCAGGGTAACCCGTACGGTCGTATATTCCGGTAATATCCCGATGGATAAGCTTGTTGTGATGCAGCTGATCCAGGGGCCGCAGGATAACGAGGAGGCCTATCCTGTCATAGATCCGAATACCAAACTCATAAACGTTACGACTCAGGACGGAACATGTTATGTTAACCTTGATTCATCGTTCCTCGCTCCGGGCGTCAATGTCTCGAACGACGTGGCCATATATTCAATAGTGGATTCTTTGATAGAGTTAGGATCCGTCAACAAGGTACAGTTCCTGATCGACTCGGATTCCGATGTGATGTTCAGAGAGACGGTCAGCCTAAACACCCAGTTCGACCGAAACCTTGATATAGTAGAGTAGCTTAAGAAAGGAAGTGCGTAATGAAAAAGATACTGATAGTCGTAGACATGCAGAATGATTTTACATACGGAGCACTGCGGAATGAAGATGCCATAGCGATCATCCCGAATGTGGCTGCCAAGGTAAAAAGCGCCCTGGATGAGGGTACCGATGTAATCTTTACACGCGATACCCATACCGAGGAGTACATGAACACCGAAGAGGGCAGGAATCTTCCGGTTCCGCACTGTATAGAGGGAAGCTCAGGCTGGGAGATAGTAGACGAACTTAAACCTTATGAAAAAGAGGCTGCTGCAGTCATCGACAAGTACACATTCGGCAGCGATAAACTCGCCGAACTTTTGCAGAGCAGATACGCTGATGTTGATGAAGTTGAGCTTATCGGAATTTGCACGGATATCTGCGTGATCAGCAACGCCCTGCTCACCAAGGCTTTTCTTCCGAATGCCCATGTAAAAGTGGATGCATCCTGCTGCGCTGGAGTTACACCCGGAAGCCATGATACGGCACTTAATGCGATGAAAGCCTGCCATGTTGAAGTGACCGGACAGAAATGATTTAGGTTTACATAATACAAACGCGCGAGGATAAGACACATGGAACAGATAATCAACAGCTTACTTGAGATAGATACTTACAAGTTTTCGATGGGACAGGCCATATATCACCAGTTCCCCAGCTATACGACCACATGGTCATTTAAGTGCAGGAATGAGGATGTTCACTTCACCCCCGAGATGGTCGAGGAGATAAGGGAGCAGATCAGGGCTTACTGCGATCTTCGTTTTGATGAAGAAGAACTTCAGTATTTAAAGAGTATCATCTGGTTCAAATCTTCTTATATAGACTTCCTGCGCCTCTGGCATCCGAGATTTGAGGATTTCACGATCACGGAAGATGATCCCTGCGGCCTCGTGATAGAGACCAGAGGCACCTGGCTCAACACTTCCATGTATGAGATCCCGACGCTCGCGATAGTTAACGAAGTTTATTTCAGAATGCGCTATGATTATTCATCGCTTATGGCGAGCTTCCGCAAAAGGCTGGATGATAAGACCGCCCGCCTCGTAAACGGCGAGCTGAACTTAGGCGCATTCAGCGAGTTCGGCTTAAGGAGAAGGCTTTCCGCCGAAGCACAGGAGCTGGCGGTTAAGACTCTTGCGGAAAATAAGTACCCGGACTCAATATTTGTCGGTACTTCCAATGTATATCTTGCGAAAAAGTATAAAGTGACTCCGGTCGGGACCATGGCCCACGAGTGGATCATGTGCATCGGACAGGGCAATCACAAGCATAACCCCGCATACTCTAACTGGTATGCGCTCGACCACTGGGTAAAAGAGTACGGCATCTTAAACGGTACCGCGCTTACGGATGCGATAACCACAGATTGCTTCCTCCGCGATTTCCAGCTGACCTACGGGACGCTTTTCTCGGGCGTGCGTCATGACAGCGGGGATCCGTACGAGTGGGGCGATAAGATGATCGCTCACTACGAGGAACTGGGCATCGATCCTAAGACCAAGACGCTGCTTTTCAGCGACAGTCTTGATTTCGAGAGGGCGGATAAGCTCAGGACATATTTCAAGGACAGGGCCAAGGTCGCTTTTGGCATTGGCACATACATCGCGAACGACACGGACGAACCCGCGCTCAATATAGTCATGAAGACTACCGAGTGCAACGGCATGGATGTGGCCAAGATATCCGATGTTGAAGGCAAGGGCATGTGCAAGAATCCTGATTACATCAAGTATGTGAAAAGGTGCATCGACTGGCGCATGTCGCATGATGATTACAGGAACTAAGGTAAGCCGCTTAAAGAACGAATCGGCAGACGTTGAGATTATCGGAGAAAGCAGAATGTTCAACGCAGAAAAAGAGATAGAAGACATAGTTGCATGGATCCGCGAATGGTTTGAGGAAAACGGCCCCAAGGCTTCGGCCGTGATCGGGATATCCGGCGGCAAGGATTCGAGCGTTTGCGCCGCGCTTCTGGTAAAAGCTCTTGGAAAAGAGCGTGTGACCGGAGTGCTCATGCCCGACGGAGAGCAGGCGGATATCAGCGATTCATACATGATCATGGAGCATCTGGGACTGGAGCCGATAGTTATAGATATAGGTGATACGACTTCGGCGCTCAAGGCAACTTTATCGGAGAAGGTAGAACTTTCCCGTGATACTCTGATCAACATCCCGCCGAGGGTCAGAATGACGACCCTGTATGCGATAGCGCAGAGTCTTCCGAACGGCGGAAGAGTGACCAATACATGCAATAAGTCCGAGGACTATATCGGATACTCGACCAAGTACGGCGACGCTGCGGGTGATTTTTCCATACTGGCGAACTATACCGTGACCGAAGTCCTGATGATCGGTGAGGCTCTGGGACTTCCCGATAAGCTCGTTCACAAGACCCCTTCCGACGGCCTCTCCGGAATGTCCGATGAAGACAAGATAGGCTTTACTTATGCTGTTCTTGACTGTTACATAACAGATGGTATCTGTGAAGATGAGGCTATCCGGGCTAAGATAGATCACATGCATAAGATCAACCTTCACAAGCTCAGGACGATTCCGTCATTTCCCCGAAATTAACGCTTTATAGTTTGTTAATAAAGTTTATAAAAAGTTGCTAGCACTCACTATTGACGAGTGCTAACAACGGTGCTATAACATAATCAGACAGAGGAAATAAAGGATTTCCGAAGTCACAGACAACCAATAACCTACAACACATAAGGAGTGAATAGGATATATGAAGGAGGTAAGCATTATGTTAGCACCTAGTATTTTCGGAGAAGGATTATTTGATGATTGGTTCAGATTCCCTGATTTTCCGGACCTCGATCGGACAGAGAAGAAATTATACGGCAGACATGCCGACAGACTTATGAAGACAGATGTACACGAGAAAGATGATCAGTTCGAAATGGACATCGATCTGCCCGGCTTCACCAAGGATGAGATCCAGCTTGAACTTAACGACGGATATCTCACCGTGAGCGCCGCTAAGAATCTCGACAATGACGAGAAGGACAAGAAGGGTAAAGTGATCAGACAGGAACGTTACTGCGGATCGATGCAGAGAACCTTCTTTGTAGGAGACAATCTTACCGAGGAAGACATCAAGGCTTCGTTCAAGCACGGTGTCCTCAACCTGACCATCCCGAAGAAAGAAGCTCCGAAGATCCCGGAGAAGAAACTGATCGCGATCGAAGGATGATCAAGTCCTTCGGATCGACAGGACCGGGAACCCGGACCTACCGAAGAATAAAGTTAGGGCCGACGCGAAAGCGCCGGCCCTTTTTTCGTTGTAATGACGGAGCTATGGATATCGGTGACGATTGACAGTCCGCCCGGCTCGCGTGTATAATCACCGTACTGTTCATATTCACATATGTCCCGATCGGGGCCCGGACCGTAAGCCGGCGAGGCGTTCTATGAGACGACCGCTTGCATGTGCAGGTCTGGTATTTATCCTGATATTGCTCATAATTCAGCTCATCAAACCGGAGGCGGAAAAGCGGCTGCCGTTTGATGACGGGGAGACCGTGCGCTTATCCGGCGAACTGGTCCGTATCGAAAAAAAGACCAAAGAAGACGGGATTCATACGATCTGGTATCTGACTGTACCGGATGTCGAAGATATGCTCATCTGCTATATGGCGGGGGCGGACGGAGATATTCTTGACGATATTTCTGATGTACCACTCGGAGCCATGGTCAGTGTTCGTGGAAGAGTGAGTTTGTTTTCTCATGCGACCAATCCCGGACAGTTCGATATGAAGGATTATTATGACATCTGTCACATAAGTGCCGCTTTGATGAATGTCGAAGCACTTTCTGTGGATGATTCTCACATCTCGCCTTATAAGCGTCTGCTCGGAAAACTGGCATCGGTTAGGATGAATATCGGCGCGCTTGCGGACCTTTGTTTCGATGAAGACGACGCCTCGGTCATCAGAGCGATGCTTCTGGGAGATAAGTCTGCAATGTCTCCTGAAACGAAGTCGCTCTATTCTCGAAACGGGATTGCTCATATCCTGGCCATATCCGGCCTTCATATATCCATGCTCGGGATGGCTCTGGTCACTCTTTTGAAAAAGTGCAGGGTTCCGACCGGCATCTCGGCGGGGACGGCTATCGTACTGATGATAATGTACGGCCTAATGACCGGGATGGCGGCATCAGCGATGCGTGCTGTCATCATGTTTTCGCTTCGGATGCTGGCTGATATCGTCCACAGGACTTATGATATGGCAACTGCTCTGGTGGTAGCGGCTGTATTGGTTCTCATCGAACAGCCTGCTTATCTGTTTTATTCCGGATTCCAGTTCTCATTCGGGGCTATGGCTGCTGTGATGCTCATTCTGCCCGCGCTCGAAGATGTATTTCCGAAGATCTTTTCCGGATGTGTTGCGATCAATATCGTGACGCTGCCCATATATCTGCATAACTATTTTTATTATCCGATAATGTCCGTGGTACTTAATCTGTACATAATCCCGCTGATGAGCTTTCTGCTGGGACTTAGCCTCATCGCTGTGGCCGGCTGCGCCCTGTGGATCCCGCTCGGGAAGGTTCTGGCTTTTCCTTCACATCTGATACTTCTTATATATGAATATTCCTGTAAGCTTGCAGACAAGGTTTCCTGGAACAGGTATGTCACGGGCAAACCGCTCACTTCCATGACGATCATATACATAGTGCTGATTACGCTTGTCATAGTGCTTGGCCGGTATCAGACGAAACTTCAGATCATGATGCATTTGTTGTTTTGCTGTATTATGTTAACCTTTAATCCGGCGACGGGCATATCCGTGATGATGATAGATGTGGGGCAGGGTGACGGGATCTATATCACGGATCACTGCGGCACTGACATACTCATAGACGGCGGATCGAGCGATGTGTCGGATGTGGGAACTTACCGGATAGCGCCTTTTCTCTATTCTCAGGGAGTAGCTTCGGTCGATGCGCTCTTCATCACTCATCTTGATGCGGATCACTACAACGGATCCCTGGAACTTCTTGAGGACGCAGGAGGGAGCCTGCCGCGGGTTGAGGCACTCTACCTTACATCATCAGCAGTGAAGATGGGAGCGGGAAGCATGTCAGAGCAATTCATATCGTCAGCATGTGTCGATAGTGATGCCGAATCATCTTCGGATACCGGTAATCCAGCATACGAAAGCCTGGTCAGGGCTGCTACAGATAGCGGGATCCCGGTATATGTAGTAACGGCGGGGGATAAGTTCTCAGCCGGAGTCCTGGAGTTTACATGCCTCTATCCTGATAGCGCATGCCTTGGCGAAGACACCAACAACGAGAGCCTCGTGCTGGATATGAAGTATGATGAGGTTCACTTCATATTCACCGGGGATATCGGCGGAGAGGGAGAAGATGCCATGTGCGCTTATCTTCCGGATGTTGTTGATCCTGAGGACACAGTGATTCTTAAAGTCGCCCACCACGGCTCACGTTTCTCGTCATCAGATATGTTTCTGGATGAAGCCGGTGCTGACATAGCGCTGATCTCGGCAGGCCGTGACAACTCCTACGGTCATCCGCATGCCGAACTCATCGAGCGCCTGAACATGCGGAATATTCCTTACTTTAACACAGCCGATCACGGAGCAGTCAGGGTGGACATCCGCCACGGGACTATCCGCATAACAGGATTCACGGATTTATAGCAATAGGTTAATTGATTTCTGATAGCGTGCGTGCTATCATGATTTTAGACATAGTAGAGGTGATCTATGTTTACAGTTGAGTTTTATGAACGAAATGGTGCATCGCAGGTTATGGAATTTCTTGAGGAACTGCGAATGAAAATGTCAACAAATAAAGATGCCAGAATCCAGTATTCACAGGCATCGACGTACATTCAACTTTTGGCGGATAATGGCACTAAAGGGTTACCCAGTTCTATTGCTGAACACCTTGAAGATGGGATATGGGAGCTTAGACCGGGAAATAATAGGATATTCTTTTTTTTCTATGATGGAGCTGGAACATATGTATTATTACATCAGTTTCGGAAGAAATCGCAGAAAACTCCCACAAATGAATTAAAGCGTGCCAAAGCAGAAAGAAGCGATTATTTAACACATAAGGGGAAGGGTTAATGATATGAATTGGGAAGAGTATAAAAATGATGTTAAGAGTATAGATTCGGTTGCTAAAGAGGTACTAGAGGAAGCAGAAGCAAAAGCTGAAATTATTACAGCAATGATAAACAGAAGAAATGATCTTGGATTAAGTCAAAGAGATCTTGCCGAAATGTGTGGAATCCCACAATCTTCGGTCGCCAGAATAGAATCTAATAAGACAGTGCCAAAACTTGATACTCTGATTAAAATCTTTACAAGACTTGGGCTAAGAGTTACGGTTATGCCCCTGTCCTGAACATCAGAAAGCCTGTTGTCTATTCAGACCATTACCTCTATAATTTTTTATGTGACAAAGACTTCTATTCAGGTCGTATCATATCTGATTTGTATTCGATCAATATCCGATTGATATCTGATCGATACCTGATCATTTCATAGATTTTTATTGCAGGAAGGGAGACGTACGAATGAAACACAGAAGAACCAGGATACTGGTGAGCGTACTGACTGCGATCATGACGGTCGTGGCGCTCACAGGCTGCGGGAGCAAAGCACCCGACGGCTACTATGTCTTAAGCGAGTTCCAAAAGGGCAGCGAGACCGTAAAGGCGGAAGATCTGTCGAAATACGGTCTGGACGGAACGTATGTGGTCATGAATGACGGCAGCGGATTCATGGTCATCATGGATACCCCTACCGATCTGACATTTGATAAGGATGCAGGAGTTCTGAAGACTTCATCCGGTGATATCCAGGTATCCGCGAGCGGCAAGAATCTGACACTGGCCGATGCCACGATCAAGATGATATTCACTAAGAGCAGCGATTCAGCTCCTTCCAAACCGCCGTATCCGACGATCAAGGTTCCGGAGGCACCCGGATCTGACGATTATGATGATACATACGGCGAATACCCTGAAGAATTTGATCTGTACAGCTTCGGACCTTACTCTCAACTGAAGGATCTGTATCCCGATGTGGATTGGGATAATTTCGACTGGTACAGCTACGACTGGCTGAAAGATCCCTATGATCTGCAGAGTTTCTTCGAGAATGAAGATTACTGGGATGATGATTACACCTATACCGGCTCTTCCGATGACAGCATGATTGAATACTGGAACGATGACTGGTACGGATGGTGGGAATTATCCGCATGGGATTCCAAGTGGGATCGTCTTGAAGATTACAAGTACTCAATTATGGCCAAGTCATATCTTGATTCCGACGGTGAAGGATGGTTCTATCTGTGGGATAATGACGGCGAGTTTGCCGATGTTGTCTGCTCAAACAACGGATCCGGCCTGACGGATGTCGGTACCATGGTATCGGAAAGCGGTACTTTCTACGAGGGCGAAATAGAACACGCCGACTGGTCAATAGACCCCGGAACCTGCAATCATGATGATTCCATAGAAATCTACGGATACTACTATGAGGATGATGAACTGCAGTTTTCGTACACATTCCATTTGGCAAAATGGGGCTGCCTCTGGGAAGACTATGAAGAGGAAGAACTCCCCAACGACTGGGATTGGTATGTAGATCTGGTCAAGGCAGGAAAACCCATGCCTGAATGGATGCCCGATTGATCATTCTTAGAGAAAGTGAGGTTAAGATATGCCTTTTTGTAGTAATTGCGGAAATCAAGTGCCTGACGGAACCAAGTTCTGCCCGTCCTGCGGCACACCTATCATAGCAAAAGAGCCTGAGCCCGCAACTGTCCCCGAACCTGAAGTGACGGCTGCAGTCGAGCCCGAAACCATAGCAGCGCCGGAACCCGAGCTTGTTGAGGTTCCCGAACCCGTGGCTGAACCTGAGCCTACGCCGGAACCCGAACCGGTTCCCGCACCTGCTCCTGCGGAAAATCGCATTCCCGAGATCGATTTGAGCCAGGAATTCGACATGGAAAGCGGAGAGGAACCCGAGCCTATAGTAGGAACATATAAGATTCCGGGCATCAGCGCGCCCTGGCCTCAGGCCCCCGCGCCTCAGCCGATGCAGCAGGCACCGCAGCCTGCCCCCGCGCCTCAGCGTGCACCGCAGCCTGTTCCCGCACCCCAGCCGGTACCACAGACTCAACCCGTACCGACCCCGGCGCCTCAACCCGTACCGCAGCCTGTCCCCGCGCCGGCTCAGCCCTACTCACAGCCCACACCCGGCCCTGCCCCCGCACCTCAGCCGATGCAGCAGCCTCCGGTACAGAATGCGGCTCCAACGCCTCAACCGGCACCTCAGCCGTACTCTCAACCGTATGGCCAGCCCGGCGGCCCTTACCCGCAGCAACCTCAGCAGCCCGGTGGCCCGTATATGCAGCCTCCCAAGCAGAAGAGCAAGGCTCTGCCTATCATTCTCGCAATCGTAGGCGGCGTGCTCCTCATAGCGATCATCGGGTTCGTTGCGGCCAAAGTGATCGGAGGCAGAGACACCGGAATGCAGAACCCGGTCGGCAATACTCTGACTACTCTTATAGATGAAGCAGCATATAACAGACAGTACCTCGATGATTCTGCACCTGCCGCAACTACAGGTAAGACCGGAGCCGGATCGGAAGATGCTGAATCCGGCAAGACAGGCGATTCCGATAAGACCGGCGATTCAGGTAAGGGCGGATCCGAAGCTTCAACGGGCGCCGCATCAGCAGACAGCATAGATCCCGATGCCCTTGCAGCCCAGTATGACGGCGGCCTTGAGCAGACGGTAGACAATAAGTATGTCACCATAGATATCTCCGATAGAGGATGGTGGGGATCAGACTTGGACTTCGGCGATAACGGCGGTATCTGGTATGAGAGCGGTAACATTGACTGCCAGCTCAGCGTAAAGGTATTCCCCGGATCTAATGACAGCGCCGATGATATCAGGAAGAAGATCGAAGAAGGCAAGGAAACATCAAACGGCACAGATGCTGTTCCCATGACTATAGGCGGCGTTAAGTTTGAAGGCTGGGATGGCACAACATCCAGATTAAGTCAGGAGAATATCCGTCAGATCTGCTATGTGGGAGTCATAGACGGAAGCCGTGTGGAAGTGCTCGTAGAAGACGGCACCGCTGATTCCGAAGGCGTAAAAAGACCTGAAGTATGGTGGATGGTTCAGAGCATTAAAGTAAAATAAATCGGGATATCACCCGAAAACATAACACATGTGATTAAGGAGGAATAATTATGCAATATTCAATCGAAGGCGGAAGCTTACCTGCACTCATCATCTCACTTGATCCCGGTGAAAAACTCATCAGTGAAGTGGGCGGAAGAACCTGGAGCAGAGGCGATGTGATCACTGAGACCACATCCAACGGCGGTGCCGGCAAGGCACTCGGACGCATGCTCACCGGAGAGAGCCTCTTCATGAGCACATACACCGCTCAGGGCCCCAGCGAAGTTGCATTCACATCGTCTTTCCCCGGAAGGATCATCCCCAGAGAACTTGGCCCCGGACAGAGCGTCATCGCTCAGAAATCAGCTTTCCTTTGCGCATCATACGGCGTAGATCTCTCTGTTCATATGAATAAAAAAGTCGGAACCGGCTTGGTCGGCGGCGAGGGTTTCCTCATGCAGAAGATTACAGGCCCCGGTCTTGCTTTTTTTGAAATCGACGGATATTGCAAGGAATATGACCTTCAGCCCGGAGAGCGTATCGTATGCGATACGGGCGTAGTTGCATTGATGGATGAAACCGTGACCATGGAAGTTCAGACAGTCAAAGGCTTAAAGAACAAGCTTCTCGGCGGAGAGGGCCTCTTTGATACAGTGCTTATCGGCCCCGGAAAGGTATATTTACAGACCATGACCATATCAAAACTTGCCGGTCTTCTGATACCTTTCCTTCCTCTCAATAAATAATTTAAGGAAAATCCGGTTTTACTATGTTACTTGATAAGAAAAAAATACCGGTGATCAACTCTGTCTGCGCTGCGCTGATCCTTGCATGCCTAACCGGCTGCGGGGGATCGGGCAGCGCAGATAGCGGAATTTTGCTCATTGATGAGATGGCGCAGATCGATTTCGACATCGACTATCCCGTCGGGCAGATCACCAAAGAAGTCACGGTCACGCAGGATTTCATAAGCAATGCGGACGTGCTGAAGCAGGTTTGGCTCTACGGAGCAACCTATATGCGCGAGAATACCGCTACGATCAAAGTCAGGTTGTATCATGGAGGCTCTCTTGACGAAGCGGATACGGAGATGCTCGCGGAATGGACGATCGATTCTTCGACCATGCAGGATAATTCCATCATCAAGCTGGATGTTCCCGAGTCGGAGAAAAATGCGGCTCTTACCGGTGAGCATTGTCTTATAGAGATATCGTCTCCGGACGGTGAGCCGGACTTAAGTCCTACATTCTGGATGACCGAGGAGGATGTGTATCCTGACGGGCATCTGGGTATCAGCGGATATGAGCAGTATAACGATCTGTGGTTTCAGGTGGTGGGAGAATGAATAACAGAAAAGCCGGATGGCTGGCGCTGTCGGTAATTGCGTTCCATATAGTGGCTGTAGTCGTTCTTAAGATGATCATCAAGAACATGGACGACCTTCCGATATCACTCAGTCTGCTGTTTGGGGAACTGATCATAGCGATACCGGCTGTTATTTTTCTGATAACAGCTTGTCTTGGCAGTGGCGAATCTCCGGCAAAAGTACTGGGCTTTCATAAGATCAAAGTGACTACGGCATTTCTTATGATAGCGCTCGGATTATCGATCATACCGCTTGCGACATTCCTTAATCTTTTTTCGATGCTTTTTACGAAGAGTGTGGTGACCGAGTCAGCGGCGGAAGTCCTTTCCTATCCCATGTATCTGGTTATCTTATGTGGCGGCATTATAGGACCGCTGGTAGAGGAGAGTGCATGCCGCGGGCTCATTTTTTCCGGCATGAAAAAGGAAATGTCGGCGATCTTTGCGATAATCCTCAGCGCTTTTGTATTCGGACTGTTCCATATGAACCTGAATCAGTTCCTGTATGCGTTTGCGATCGGAATCTTCCTGGCACTGGCAGTGGAAGCGACCGGATCTGTCTGGGCTTCGTTCATCGTCCATATGACTATCAATACTCAGCAGTCGCTCAAGATGATGCTGGTCAACAAACTGCTTCCTGATATATATTCAAGTTCTCTTGCGAGCGAAATAACTAACCAGCAGCTACTCATATCCGCAGGTGTTTACTTGGTGCTCGGAGGTGTGTTTACATGTGTGGGTATCGGGATTCTTGTACTGGCAGCGAACTTAGAGGGCAGGCTCGGCGCGCTTAAGACGCTAACTGCGGATCCGAACGCGATAAAGATATCCGACGGCACTGAAACTTCGGATAAAGCCAGCTTCAAAGATACCTTAACGCTTCCATATATAGCAGCAACGATCCTTGCGATCGCATTCATCATAGTATATGAGATCATGACGAGGTCAGCATGAAGAATCTTTCAGAAAAAACCGCACACTTCACGGATTCCGTTATCAGACGGATGACGCGTGTATCCAATAAATATAATGCGATAAACCTTTCGCAGGGCTTCCCTGATTTTGATCCGCCCGAAGAGATCACCAGGCGGCTCTGCGAGATCGCATCCGTAGGGCCTCACCAGTATGCACTGACCTGGGGTGCAAAAAACTTCCGCGATGCGCTTGCTGCTAAGCACGAGCATTTTTCCGGGATGAAGGTAGACCCCGAGAGCGAGATAGTAGTGACCTGCGGAAGCACGGAAGCCATGATGGCATCCATGATGAGCGTGTGCGATCCCGGCGATAAGGTCGTGGTCTTTTCTCCTTTTTATGAGAATTACGGTGCCGATGCGATACTAAGCGGCGCCGAGCCTATATATGTTCCCCTAAACCCACCTGACTTTTCGTTTGATGCCGATGTCCTGGAAAAAGCAATAGCCACGACCGGAGTCAAGGCGCTTATCCTTTGCAATCCTTCAAATCCCTGCGGCAAGGTCTTTACCCGCGAGGAGATGGGGCTGATCGCGGAACTTGCATGCAGGTATGACATCTATGTGATCACGGATGAGGTTTACGAGCATATCATCTATGATCCTTTTGAACATGTATACATGGCTACGCTCCCCGGAATGAGAGAGCGGACCCTTACATGCAACTCTCTGTCCAAGACCTATTCAATCACCGGCTGGCGTCTGGGATATGTGATCGCATCACCTGAAGTTATCGACCGCGTGAAAAAGGTTCATGACTTCCTGACGGTCGGTGCGGCAGCGCCTCTTATGGAGGCAGCAACCGTGGGACTGCAGTTCCCTGACGAATACTACGTGGAACTGAAGGCACATTATACTCATATGAAGAAACTCTTCACCGACGGACTTCGTTCTGCAGGACTTAAGTTCACGGATCCGCAGGGTGCATACTATGTACTCGTGGACATAAGCGAGTTCGGCTATGACGATGACGAGCGTTTCTGCATCGATCTTGCAAAAGAAGTGGGAGTCGGAGCCGTACCCGGATCCAGCTTCTTCAGGGAAGATGTGAACCATCTTATCAGATTCCATTTCGCCAAACAGGACGAAACACTTCTTGCGGCCATCGACCGCCTTCACGACATCCGAAAACTACGCAATGTGCAGTAAAGTCATTTGGATTGTTAATCACCATTCATTTTGATAAAATGTAATTTAGGGGTTTTGTCGGCATGAGGTGGAAACATGCACATTGCGATCTGTGACGATTCCAAGATTGATGCCAAAAGAATAGAATGGGCCCTGATGGACATTAGCGATGATCTGGATTTTTCCTATTATCCGTCCGGAAAAGACCTGCTGGAGGCAATAGACGAGGGGGCACACATAGATGTGGTCTACCTTGATGTTTACATGCCCGGAGAATACGGCCTTGACATCGCCGAACAGCTCAAGGACATTTCACCGGATACCAATATCATCTTTTCCACTTCGAGCAAGGAACATGCGCTGGATGCATTCAAGGTTCATGCGATTGACTATCTCGTCAAGCCCGTTAAGGAGATCGAGATCGTCAGATCTTTTGCCAAGGTCAAGATGGCACCCGACTATCACAGGGGCGGAGCGATCGTTCTGGTCAGGACATCGGGCGAGATACTGGCATATAATCCCAGGAATGTTTTAAGGATAGAGAGCGATAAGCACTATACACATATCATTTCGACTAATGGCAATACCGATATCGTTCACATGAATTTCTCTGATGTCGTCGCCAAATTCAGGGAAGGCTTTCTGGTGATCAAGCGCGGCATATGCGTGCGCATGGACCAGATAGTCCGCATCAGCGGTGACGAGGTTTTTATGACAGATTCGACCAGTTACAGGCTCAGCCGTGCCAATAAGGCTGAACTTATCAGACGGTATGTCGATTACATAGAAGGCGATTCCGAAGATCGGAATAAAGGAGATAACTGATGGCAGACTGGGTAATAGTAGTAGATGACGATACCGCCAATCTTAAGATGGCGGGGCATATCTTAAGTCGTCATGGGATGAGGGTCACGGCACTTAAGTCCGGAGAGATCCTGCTTGAATATGTAAAAGACCACGGCATGCCCGATGTAGTTTTGCTGGATATTCTGATGCCTGAGATGGACGGATTCGAGACGCTTACCAGGATCCGTGAATATGAAAAAGAAAAGGGGTATTCCGAGACACCCGTTGTCTTCCTGACTGCCGACGAAGACCGGTCCATAGAAAAGCGCGGCTTCGAGATGGGGGTGTCCGATTTTGTGCGTAAGCCTTTTGATCCCGAGGTCCTGGCTCAGCGCATAATGCATGTCATCAATGATAACCGCAAGATCGCAACGATCGCCGAAGAGGCTGCCCGCGATCCTCTTACTGGATTCCTTAACAAGACTGCCACGAGAGAGCGCATTACACCGATGTGTGTGAATGAATCCGGTGCTCTGTGCATGATAGATCTTGATTCGTTTAAGCTTGTAAACGATATCTACGGTCATGATATGGGCGACCGCGTTCTGGTGCTTTTCTCTGAGATACTCATGAAACATATCGGCGAAGAGAGCGTATGCGGAAGGATCGGCGGAGACGAGTTCCTGGTATTCGGCGTGGGCATGCGCAGAGAGGGCGATATCAAGGCATTCGCGGAAGCAATAAACGCCGATCTGGTATCAGGTGCCATGGAACTCCTCGGCAAGGACATGAGGATACCTCTCGGAGCATCCGTGGGAGCTGTATCCGTTCCTCAGTACGGAACCGACTATGACGAACTTTTCAGCATGGCTGATAAGGCCGTGTATACCGTTAAGGACAGAGGCAAGCACGGATACGCCATGTACCGTTCTGAGACTGTCAATCCTCTGGCCGAAGCCATGAACGGCGGCATGGACTTAAAGACCGTCAGCAAGCTGCTTGAAGAGCGGAGCATCCCTCAGAGCGTCATGTGGATGGGGCGTGAGGCCTTTTCCAATGTATACAGATACATGATGAGATATCTTGAGAGATATGATGTCTCTGCCTACAAGGTTCTCTTCACGCTTCGCTTCAAGGAAGGACTTGATGAAGAGATCAGAGAGCGTTCGGTGGACAGCCTGCGCGAACTCATCAAGGTGTCTCTCAGAAACTCCGATATCATGGTTCAGATCGGCGTTGAGCAGTTTTTCCTGCTTCTGCCTGAACTTAATCCCGAGCATGTAGACCGCGTAATAGGCAGGATGGTCACTGCCTGGGAGAAAAATGAATACAGCAAGACCGCAGATCTCGGATACGAGTATTCCGGAGCACTGTCGGAAGAAGACAAACCCGTGGCCGAGGATGTGGATCATATAGTTGTTGTAGATGATGCGGCTACAAACCTGAAGATGGCCGAACACATTCTCACCAAGGAGGGGATGAAGGTTACATGCCTCAACACCGGTGAAGACCTGATAGAATTCATCAAATACAA
The DNA here is from genome assembly GCA_017620155.1 of Lachnospiraceae bacterium. GTDB lineage: Bacteria > Bacillota > Clostridia > Lachnospirales > Lachnospiraceae > XBB2008. The sequence goes on from JAFZQY010000112.1 coordinate 42,510, forward strand.
CGATCCTTCCCTGATCCTTCTGGATATAAACATGCCCGGAATGGACGGATTCGAGACCATGCAGAAGATCACCGCCAAGGGCGGACGCATGTCCAGGATACCGGTCATTTTCCTGACGGCAGATGATGATGATAGGACGGAAGCACAGGGGTTCAGACTGGGTGCTATGGACTTCATCCGTAAGCCTTTTGTTCCTGAGATCCTCGTAGTGAGAGTCCGTCACGCCATCGAGCTCATCAGGCTTCAGAACCGCTTAAAGACTGAGGTGAACGAGAAGGTCGAAGAGAACGAGCAGCTTACGATGCACATCATCCAGGCGCTGGCTGCCGCGATAGACGCCAAGGACAAATATACCAGCGGTCATTCGGGCCGCGTGGCTTCATATTCCAAGGAGATAGCCGCAAGATGCGGATACGACATAGATACGCAGAACAGGATCTACATGATGGGACTTCTGCATGATGTAGGTAAGATAGGCGTACGCGATTATGTGATCACCAAGAACGGGAAACTCAGTAAAGAGGAATATGAGGAGATCAAGGATCATACCGTAAAGGGTGACAAGATCCTGAACAAGATAGTAGAGATGCCGGGCTTAAGCATCGGTGCAAGATGGCATCATGAAAGATATGACGGCAGCGGTTATCCGGACGGGCTTAAGATGGATGACATCCCCGAAGCATCGCGCATAATCGCTGTTGCTGATGCCTATGATGCGATGACTTCTAACAGAAGTTACAGAGGCGCCCTGCCTCAGGTCAAGGTGCGCGAGGAGATCGTGAACGGGCGCGGATCGCAGTTTGATCCTGTTTTTGCCGATATCATGCTTGCAATGATCGACGAGGATGTTGATTACAGATTGCGGGAAGAAGATGGGACAGAAGAAGAATAATATCCCTGAAGAAAACGAATTATATAAATCGGCGCATCTGATGATCCTGCTCAGTTATACGCTGTTTTCGGTCATTCTCATCGGAGAATCTTTTCTGATGGGCTGGGAAAAGTGGGCAATAGTCCTGATCGTAGCCGGAGTCGGCGGATCCTGGATCATGCACATCAGGCGCCGTTTCTCCGATTATGGGAGACTCTGGATCTATTCGCTTCTTATGATGGCGACCTATTTTTTCTACGGGATCCATCTTACCAGTACATTTGACATAGCTCTGGTCATGGTCGTGGTCATCATGATCTACACGATGAGCGGAGTCAAGCCTCTCATCAAACTCTGCGTGGTGACTTTCTTCATCACTTTTTCCTACGACATCATAGTCATGGCCGTTGCCGGCGAAAACTTCGATCCGCTTGCCATCTCCAGATCCGTGCTTCATATATGCATGGTCGTGATGGCGGCCTGGGTTGCCAATACCATCATGGATAAATGGAAGAGCGTGGTGGGGCATTCTCATGAGGAGATCGAAGTTTTGAAGGAGCAGACCGACAGGCTCAATCATTTCCTGGCGAACGTATCCCATGAGATCAGAACCCCGATCAATGCAGTCATGGGCCTTTCTTCCGTATTGGAGAAGGAAAACCTGCCCGATGATGTGGAAGAGAACATATCCGCCATCTCCAGAGCCGGCCACCGCGTAGCCGAGCAGATGGGAGATATCCTTGACTATACCGAGATAGATATGGATAAATTATCCGTCAGCCATGAGAACTATATGATCAGTTCGCTGATCAATGATGTTCTGGCCCAGCTTAATTTTGCGGATGATTACGGGCTGGATCTGATCATAGACATGGAGGCTGACATACCCGCGGTACTTCTGGGTGATGCCGATAAGATCAAGAAGATCCTGTGGCATCTGATCACGAACGGGTATAAATTCACCAAAACCGGCGGAGTAAATGTTCATCTCTACTCCGTAAAGCGTAGTTACGGCATCAATCTGGTGCTTGAGGTCAGTGATACCGGCATAGGCATGGATCAGAGCGTGCTCGACCACATATATGAAGGCTTCTATCAGTCGGACTCCGGCCACTCCAGGACCGCCGGCGGACTGGGACTGGGTCTTCCTGTGGTGAACGGCTTCGTTAAGGCGATGGGCGGAGTTCTGATCGTGGAGAGCTCGCCGGGCGAAGGAACTATCGTAAAGATCAGTATTCCGCAGACCGTGATCGATCCCGAGCCCTGCCTGTCAGTCAGGGAGAGAGAGAACTGTCATGTGGCCGGATTCCTGGGATTCATGACTACCGGAAGTGCCGAGGTCAGGGAATTCTACATGGAGATGATCAAGCACCTGTCCATCGGATTGTCGATTCCGTTTCAGCGTGTACAGTCCATGGAGGAACTTGACAGACTCGTGGAATCGTCTCAGATAACCCATCTCTTCGTCGGAACCGGTGAATACCTTGAGAACAGGGAATACATAGATACCCTCTCGGATCGCATGAATGTGGCGATCGTTGCCGACAGGGATTTTCACGGAGATATAGACCGGAGACTCACACTTCTGGCCAAGCCTTTCTACGGAGGTCAGGTGGCGAACTTCCTTAACCACGCTTTTGAAGCCGGTGTGTTCAAGGATGAAGAAAAGATGACATGTCCGGGACTCAAAGCTCTGGTCGTGGATGATGAACCGATGAACCTTCTGGTTGCCAGAGGCATATTTGAAGCTTACGGCATGATCGTATCCACTGCGCCCGGAGGAGAAGAGTCGATAGATATGTGTCATGACAACGATTATGACATAGTATTCATGGACCATATGATGCCGGGAATGGACGGCGTGGAAGCCATGAAGAGGATAAGATCTGACGCACAGAGGTCGGATAAAGAGATTCTTATCGTGGCCCTGACCGCCAATGCTATAAGCTCGGCCAAGGAGATGTTCCTGTCTGAAGGGTTCGACGGATTCGTGCCCAAACCGATCGAACTGTCGGAACTTGAACGTGTGCTCAAGCGGATCCTGCCAAAGGGGGCCATTGTTTATAACAAGGAAATATCGGCAGAAAGGGCATCAAGAGATAAGGGAACGTTTGTAACATCGACCATAACGAACGATATTTTTTCAGCACTTGCAGAACGCGGCGTGGATACGGATAGCGGCGTGAAGTACTGTAACGGCGACAGGGAGTTCTATAAGCAGGTTCTGGCGGAATATGCGTCTAAAAGGGAAGAGAAGATCAGAGCATTAAGTGAATTGTTCGAATCCGGTGACTGGCAGCAGTATGCTATCAGGATCCATGCGATCAAGAGCACATCCCGGATGATAGGCGCGGATGCTCTTTCGGAGATCGCCAGAAGGCTTGAGCAGGCAGCTAAGGCCGGAGACGAATATGTGATCAAACAGAAACATCCGGCGCTGATGCCTCAGTATTTCGGACTCATGGATACCATTGCGCAGATCCTTGATATCAGGGAGGCAGATTCTTCTTCCGTATCATCTGAGGAGGAAGTATTGGAATTTGCCCCGGATGAAGACGGTGAATCGGATGCATCGGAAGGGGGCGGCTTATGAAGAAGAAGATAAACGCCCTGATAGGGACTATCCGTGATCCCGAGAGGGATTTCCAGGAACGCCTGTTTATACTGCTGACAGTGATCGCAATAGTCGCCATCACTCTGGTTCTTATCGGCGATCTTCTGATAGGAGAGAATATCATAGAGTGTGCGGCTCTTTTGGCCATTCTTGTCGTATCTCCGTTTATAACAGCCTATTCCGTAAAAAATGAAAGAGTCCAGCTCGGGGCCGGGATCATCGCATTCGGGATCGTGTTCATGGTGCTCCCCGTATCGTTCTGCTTCGGCGGCGGACTGTACGGCGGTGCTAACATCTGGCTTGCTTTTTCATATCTCTATATCGGTCTGATCCTGATAGGCAGGCTCCGAACGGTCCTGATGACACTTCTTACCATGATGGTATTCGTGTTATACGGCATTGATTACTTTTTCCCGCAGTTTATCGTGCCCCATAACCGCGACATGTGGTTCCTGGATTCCATTATATCCGTCTTTCTTGTAGGTTTCGTGATCTATATCATGGTATGGTTCGAGAATAAGCTATACCGCGGTGAAAATACGCGTGCCCAGGAACAGACCAGAGAGATCGAGGAACTGAACAAGGCTCAGAACAGATTCTTCTCCAGCATGAGCCATGAGATACGTACTCCCATAAATACGATCATCGGTCTTAATGAGATGATACTCAGGGAGGACATATCGGACGAAGTCGCCGAGGACGCGCGCAATATCAGATCCGCTTCGAAGATCCTGCTGTCCCTCATAAACGATATCCTGGATATGTCCAAGATCGAATCGGGCAAGATGGATATCGTATTTGCCCCCTATGATGTGGGTCAGATGCTCTCGGAGATCGTAAATATGATCTGGATCAGGGCCACGGAAAAGGGACTTCACTTCTCGGTCGATGTCGATCCCGAACTGCCCGTTCAGCTGTATTCAGATGAAGTCCGTATCAAGCAGATACTGATCAACCTGCTCAACAATGCGATCAAATATACTTCCGAGGGTAATGTTTCTCTCTCCGTCAGCAGTGACAGATCGGAGCCCGGATCCGTGCTCGTCACATATTCCGTAGAAGATACCGGCATGGGTATCCGCAAAGAGAATATCCCGCATCTCTTCGATGCATTCAAACGCGTGGATGAAGAGAAGAACAGATATATAGAGGGAACGGGGCTCGGTCTTTCCATAGTAAAACAGCTGACCGATCTTCTCGGAGGCGAGATCTCGGTCAACAGCATATATACCAAGGGATCCACGTTCTCCGTATCGATCAGACAGGAGATAGCAGACGGATCCTCCATAGGAAAGTTCGATCCCGAGGATCTGCACGGCGCAGCGGAAAGGGCGCACTATCATCAGAGTTTCGAGGCTCCCGAAGCCAGGGTACTCATAGTGGATGATAACTCTGCCAACCTCATGGTGGTCACCAAACTCCTTCGCGATACCAAGGTGCAGACGGACACTGCGCTCAGCGGAGCTGAGGCCCTGAGCCTCACGCTTCAGAATAAATATGACTGTATTCTCATGGATCATATGATGCCTGAGATGGACGGTATCGAGTGCCTTCATGCGATCAGGGAACAGTCGGGAGGTTTCTGCAAGGATACGCCCGTGATAGCTCTGACTGCAAATGCGGGCAGCGAAGAGCAGATACTGTACAGAAGAGAGGGATTCGACGGATATATCTTAAAGCCTGTTGATCCGCCTGTGCTGGAACAGACTCTTATAGATATGCTCCCGCCTGATTTCGTCAGATTATCGGATGAAGACAGACAGCTGGCTCAGTCTCAGAGGATAGTACGCGAGTCGAAGGCCAGGATACCGCTGGTGATCACTACCGACAGTGTATGCGATCTGCCGCGTGAACTGATCGCCAAGTACCAGATAGCGGTATTGCCATATAAGATCCATATCGGAGACGGCGTATTCCTGGATGGCGAGGAGACGGACGGAGACGCCATAGTACGCTATCTTGAAGATAAAAAAACAAATGTTATGAGTGAGTCGCCGAGCGTTGAGGATTACGAAGCTTTCTTCTCCGAGCATCTGACTCATGCCCAATCCATCATACATATCGCTACCGGCAGGAAAACAAGTGCGGGTTTTGCCAACGCGACTGAGGCGGCACTTGCCTTTTCCAATGTCAGGGTCGTGGACTCAGGACACTTATCGAGCGGACTCGGCATCATGGTACTTGCGGCGGCATGCGAGGTTGACAGCGGAATCACCGATGCCGATGCGATATTGAAAGATCTGGAGAATCTTAAAGAGAAGATACAGACGAGCTTCATAGTTGAGAATACCGAATACCTGTATCGCGGAGGCAGACTCTCGGAGCGCATTCACAGGATCTGCTCAACCCTTATGGTTCACCCGATACTGTCCACGAAGGACAGCAACATGGGAGTCGGCGGCATCATATTGGGAAGCAGCGAGAGAACGAGGGACGTATACATACGCAGGGCTCTTTCCAATCCCGATGAGATAGACAGATCCATGCTCTTTATTACTTACGTGGGAATGAAATGTTCGGACATCGAGAAGATCAGGGATACTGTACTGGCCATGGTGCCGTTTGAATGCGTATATCTGCTGAAAGCGACTCCCGCCGTGGCAATCAATTCGGGTCCCGGGACGTTCGGACTTCTGTTTTCCAGAAAATGAAGTTGTGGTAAACTGTAATTTAGTTTTATATATTTCTATCTAATGGAGGTTGCATATGATCAGAGATAACAGGATTTTTTTGGGTATGGCTGATGGCGAGAGAGTGGAGTTCGACCTGAAGATGACCAACAGGCACGGACTTATCGCAGGTGCCACCGGTACAGGTAAGACCGTGAGCTTAAAGGTTCTGGCAGAGAGTTTCTCAGACGCCGGAGTTCCCGTATTCATGGCCGATGTAAAAGGCGATCTGGCCGGAATGTATGAAGCCGGCACGGAAAAGGATTCCGTAAAGGCCCGCGTTGAAGAGTTTGGCCTGGCCGAGCAGGGATTTGAATTTAAGAAATATCCTGTTAATTTCTGGGATGTATACAGCAAGGGCGGACTCCCCTTAAGAACGACCGTATCCGAGATGGGCCCCCTTCTCATGTCCAGGATCCTAGGACTGACCGATACACAGGCAGCAGTTCTTACCGTACTGTTCAAGATCGCGGATGACAACGATCTGCTGCTTATCGATACCAAGGACTTAAAGGCAATGCTCGCATATGTCGAGGAGAATGCGGCAGAATTTGCAATGGAATACGGCAACATGACCAAACAGAGCCTTGCAGTCATCGTAAGAGCCGTAGTTGCTTTAGAGAGCGAGGGCGGAGATCAGTTCTTCGGCGAGCCTGCACTTGATATCAATGACTGGCTTGCTACCGATGCCGACGGCAAGGGAATGATCCAGATCCTTGATGCGAGAGAACTTGTAAATAAGCCCGCGATGTATTCCACTTTCCTTCTGTGGATGATCTCCGAACTATATGAGACTCTTCCCGAAGTGGGAGATCTGGATAAGCCCAAGATGGTATTCTTCTTCGATGAAGCACACCTTCTCTTTGATACCGCATCCAAGTCTCTGCTTGAGAAGATCGAGCAGATAGTGAAACTCATCAGATCCAAGGGCGTGGGCATCTTCTTCGTTACCCAGTCACCCAGGGATGTGCCGGATTCCGTACTCGCACAGCTAGGAAACAAGGTTCAGCATGCGCTCCACGCATACACACCTGCCGAGATCAAGGCAGTTAAGCAGGCAGCCGATTCCTTCAGGGCAAATCCTGCATTCGATACATACGATACACTTGTCAGCCTCGGAATAGGCGAGGCTCTTGTATCTACACTGGAAGCAGACGGTGTGCCTACGATAGTTCAGAAGACCACGATGCTGCCTCCTCAGTCATCCATGGGAGCCATCGAGGATTCCGTCAGAGCCAAGGCTATCGCATCAAGCGAATTGTTTAACAGATATACCGAATACTTCGACAGGGATTCCGCGTATGAGTTCCTGACCAGGAAGAATACCGAGGCTCAGGCTGAGGCCGAGAGACTTCGCAAAGAGGCAGAAGAGAAGAAGCAGGCCGAGATCGAAGCCAAGGAAGCCGAGAAGAAGGCTGCCGAGGAAGCCAAGAATGCCGAGAAGGCAGAAAAAGAAGCAGCACGTCAGGCTGAAAAAGAGGCTGCAGCAGCTGCAAAACAGGCCGAGAAGGAAGCAGCGCAGGCTGAGAAGGAAGCTCTTGCAGCTGAGAAGGCCGCCGAAAAGGAAGCAGCAGCCAAGAAGAAGAAAGTAACAAGTGTTATCTCCAGCACGGCAGGCAGCGCAGGCGGCACAGTGGGACGTGAAGTCGGTAATGCGATCGGAAGTGCCATCGGCGGCAAGTTCGGCAAGAAGATCGGCGGCAATGTCGGAGCCACACTGGGCCGAGGCATACTTAAGACATTATTCTCCTGGAAAAATTAATTAGTCATCCTTAAATGAAGGAATCTGTCAAAGTCAGAATAACCGATATGATCGGGATCATATGTATAATCATCGGAGCAGGCGTTTTTCTACGAAGCGCCTGCTTCGTCTACTCATCCGATATCTGGTTTGATGAGCTGTTTACCGTGGAGCTGGCCATGAAGCCGCTTTCGCAGATGCTCGCTCTTGCAGCGAAGGATGTTCATCCGCCCCTGTATTATATCCTGGTACGCGTGGTTTACATAATTCTTCACTCGGCCTTCGGGACCGATGTTGTAGCGGCAGCCAAGATCACGTCACTGATCCCTTATGCGCTGGTTCTTGTATATCTGATCGTGTTCGTGCGTAAGCATTTCGGATGGCTGAGCGCGGGACTTGCGTTCGTGATGATAGCCGCAATGCCTCATATGAGTGAGTTCATGGTGGAGGCGCGCATGTATTCGTGGGCGGCGTTCGCACTGTTCGCGATGTTCATCCATGCCATAGAGTGGAAAACCTCACACATTTTTCTCGCCCTCCTGTATGGTATAGCTGCTATGTATCTGCATTACTATGGGCTTATAGGTGCGGGGGTCATCGCGGTAGGCGTGCTCACTTTAGCAGTAGTGAGAGGGTTAAGGACAAGAAGAAAAGCGGGTGTGGGTGAGGATGATGAGGAAGGCCTTGCGGAGGGTGCCGGACCTTGGCGGATGGTGATCGCTGCTGCGGTATGCTGCGTGATTGCCATAGTAGCATACATTCCGTGGATCAGGGTGCTGATGGGGCAGATAGGGCAGGTCTCGCAGAGTTACTGGATTCAGCCCGTCACCTGGAGAACGATCCCCGGATGCGTGAAATACATATTCAGCCCCGAGTTTGAACAGAGTTATGTAAACTACATATGCGCGGGGATCATGGTCGCCTCATATGTATTCATGATCGTGAGATTTCTTCTTCAAAGAAATAAAGAGCGCATCACTTCAATATATATATACGGAAGCGCAGCAGTGCTGGCCGGAGTCATAGCTGCCGGCATCGTAGCTTCGATCATCATAAGACCTGTATTTGTTTACAGGTATATGATGCCCGCCATGTTCATTTTCTGGACCGGTTTTGCCGTGCTGATCGCCAAAACCATAGAAGAGAAACCTTCAATTGTTACAATAACAATCGTAATTGTTACAATTGTTACAATCGGAGCATCATGCGTACGAAGCTTCAATCTGTTCAGATGGGGAGAGGTGCGCAAGGCGGATGGGATAAAGCAGATGGAGCTGGCGCTGGATCAGATCAGACAGGATTATCCGGATACTCTCATCGTCTGCAACTTCAATCATGTACAGGCTCTGATGTGGTATTATCTCGAGAATGACAGTGTTTTATGGGGGTATACCGATGAGAATCTGATAGCGGATATATGCGGCAGAGCCCCCATCGTGATGATCGATGAGGTATCGGATCTTAAGGAGATTCTCGCAGAGCGCGGACAGTCGGAATTCCTTTTCTTCGGCAGCGGTAATGCCAGGGACGAGATAATAGAGGATTGGAAATCTTATCAAATTTTTACAGAAATGTTACAAAATAGTTGCTTTTTGGAAAGGTATTATATTAATATATATAAAGTAGTGCTCAAATCGACGGAAAGTAATCCCTAATGAAGAAAATCAAGACCAAAATAAGACGTGTGATAATAGGTGCCGCTGCAGGTGCGATTGCCGCAGCAGCGCTTGTTTTAAGTGCTTTTTCATTTAGTTCTGAAGCCGACAGCGATACCTCCAGAGTAGTTGAGGAGATGGATGGCAGCGGTTCATATATCACTGCGGAAGCAGCCGAACCCGAGGACGTTTTGAATGATGAAGAAGCGATCCGTACTGTCGAAGCTCTCGGCGCGACCAAGGATTATCTCTCATGCATGACGCCCGAAGAGATCCAGAGCCTTTCTTCAGAGGCACTTGCGATCGAAGGCCTTGATACTTCACTTGCTGACGGCAGTCTCGTGACCAGAGGCATCACATTCGAGATTCCCGAGGGCTATGAGGCATCTCCGGACACTCCCGGCATGTATATACCGAAGCGTTTCCCGATAGATGCCAGCAATATGGTTTATTCCGAGTTTGATGCCGATTATACTCTTCAGATGATGGATGAAGCGTATTTTGAGCAGATGGTGGAGCAGAACTTCACCGCGGCTTTCGGCACTGCGATAGATGTCAACATCACCGAATATCAGCCTTATACCATAGACGGTGTTCCGGCTATCAGGATCAAGGCGGAGTATGATCTGGACGGCAATCATGTGACAAGCCTCATGATCATCATCAACGGATCCAAGACATATACTGTTGTATATACCCAGACGCATGATTATGACCGCATGGATCTTTTCGAAGCCAGTGCAGCCAGCATTCATGTCCAGAAATAAATATATCTGTTGACACGCATCTTTATCTGTGATATTTTACATAGGTGCGTGAAAGCATATTGCAAAGCAGAGTATCCGCTCTCACCCGTCGGTCATATCTAAAGCATCGCACGGCGTCAACATATTTTTCAGACAGTCATTCTGGCTGATTTTATGTGAGTGGATAGTTATGCTATCCATTTTTTTATTCACTTTTTATGGAGGGAAAAAGCCATTAGCAACAATAACAACAATAATGACCTGTTCATAAACGGACAGATCAGGGACAAGGAAGTACGTGTTATCGGTGAAAACGGTGAACAGCTCGGTGTCATGGACATCGCATCCGCGATGAGGCTGGCCGAAGAAGCGGGAGTCGATCTGGTCAAGATCGCGCCTAACGCAAAGCCGCCCGTATGCAGGATCGTTGATTACGGCAAGTTCAGATATGAGCAGACCCGTAAGGAGAAGGAAGCCAAGAAGAAACAGAAGGTTGTTGAGATCAAAGAGATCCGCCTTTCTCCCAATATCGACACCAATGACTTAAACACCAAGACCGCCAACGCCCGCAAGTTCCTGGAAAAGGGTAACAGAGTCAAGGTTACGCTCAGGTTCCGCGGCCGTGAGATGGCTCATATGGCGCAGTCCAAGCATATTCTGGATGATTTTGCCGAGGCTTTGGCTGATGTGGCCGTAGTAGACAAGGAACCCAAGGTCGAGGGACGTTCCATGACCATGTTCCTTGCTGAGAAGAAAAAGTGATAAAGTACCGAAAGGTCTGATAATAACAGCATTTAGGAGGAAAAAGACATGCCCAAAATGAAAACAAGCAGAGCCGCAGCAAAGCGTTTCAGCAAGACCGGCTCAGGCAAGCTTAAGAGAAACAAGGCCTACAGACGTCATATTCTGACCAAGAAGACCACCAAGAACAAGAGACAGCTTCGTCATCCTGCACTGGCTGATGAGACTAATGTAAAGAATATGAAGAAGATCCTTCCCTACGCATAAGCGGGTGAGGAGTTTCGAGAGTGATTTACCCGTAATCGTAAGGAGGAATATACAATGGCAAGAATCAAAGGCGGAATGAACGCCAAGAAAAAGCACAACAGGGTTCTTAAGCTCGCCAAGGGATACAGAGGAGCCCGTTCAAAACAGTATAGAGTAGCTAAGCAGTCGGTTATGAGAGGTCTTACCTCTGCATACGCAGGCCGCAAGGAGCGTAAGCGTCAGTTCAGACAGCTCTGGATCGCACGTATCAACGCAGCAGCCAGATTGAACGGCATTTCATACAGCAAGTTCATGTTCGGTTTAAAGAATGCCGGCGTAGACATGAACCGCAAGATGCTCGCTGAGATGGCAGTAAATGATGCCGAAGGTTTTGCATCACTTGCAGAACTCGCTAAGAACAACCAGCAGAGCGCGTAACTTAAGATGAAAAGACCGTCGCACATACATGTGCGGCGGTTTTTGTTATTTATGCCGATTTTTGCGCCCTCTTTTCCTTGTTATGTTGGAAATAATTGACTATAATGTAAAATATGAGCGAGCAAGTTTGCGAGCCATGTTTTAGGGAGCAATTCCTGAAGGGGATTGCAACTTAGTAGGGGAAAAAGGAATTTCAAAGAGGGTTAAGCTATGAAGAAAAAAACGATCAGCGTAAGATTTACCGTTGCGGCTCTTGGCGTTGTAATGCTCATACTTGTACTTTCGAGCATCATGTATTTCAGCACCAAATTAAGCCAGAATGCTGCGGGGGACGAGGAAGTATACTTTGAGAACCTATATCAGATCAGCGAACTTCTGATCAATGCGGACAGGGATTTCTATCAGGCCATGATGGGCGCCACCCAGTACTATGATATCAAGGCCAATCTTGATGCAATTCCACCCGAGGAAGCCGAAATGGTCCTTCCCATGAAGCTGGATATCTATAACGAGAACTATGATCAGGTAGTGGAGAGGGCGACTCAGGCTATTCAGATAGCCAGTCAGAATCCTTCTCTTTATACCGGCACTACTCTTGACGGAAGTTCCGTTACATTTAAGGAGAGCGCCGACAAGTTCATGAGCGATCTTTCCGCATGGCATGATTCCTATGATATTACGAACGGAGATGAAGCCGGATGGACTACATTCATCAATACCTTCGATAATACCAGAGAATCGATCTCCGATATGTGCGACATCGTAGAGAAATGGGCGATCAACGAAAAGGATGCCCGTATCGCACAGCTTCAGAAGGAAGTTCTGACATGCGTTGTTATCTTCGCAGTGATCATCATCATAGTTGTGGTTATGTATGTATTCGTTATACGCAACATGCGTCTCAGCATCCAGCAGATGCAGAAAGCCGTACAGGTTATAGCGTCCGGTGACTTCGCCGAACCGGTTGTGGCAGACAGTGCCTTTACCGAGTTTAACGATGTTGAGAGCAGAATAGAGAACATGCGTAAGCAGCTCCAGGAAGCTCTGATCGAGGTTACCAGGTGTGCCGATGATGTTGATTCCAAGGCAGAGAATACCAAGACCAGTATCGGCGATTCTCAGGAGACCACCAATAACATTTCTGCAGCATCCAACGATCTCGCACAGGGTGCCATGGTCATGGCAGAAGATGTTCAGACCACATCCGGCATAACCGTAGGTCTGGGTGAGAGCATCGACCGTGTTCAGGAAGCAGCAGAGATCAACCTGACCAGAGTTAAAGAACTCTACGATGAATCGGTTACCATCCAGAGACAGCTTGATGACATCAAGCGCGCCGATGAAGCTACGGATGCCAAAGCAGGACAGGTTGCCGATTCTGTCGGCAAGACAGCTTCCGTTGTTGAAGAGATCAGTAAAGCAGCAGAAGGCATCATAGCTATAGCAAGCCAGACCAACCTGCTCGCTCTTAACGCATCCATCGAGGCGGCCAGAGCCGGCGAGGCAGGAATGGGATTTGCCGTTGTTGCAGATAATATCAAGAATCTTGCCGAAGAGTCCAATCAGATGGCAGGAGAGATCACCAACATGCTTAATGTGATCACTCAGTATTCGGAAGAGAACAAGAACTTAACAGCCAGCATCAAGGCTGCTACTACATCAGAGTCTGAGGCTCTCGAAGAGATGACCACCAGATTCGATGATATGCTCGCCAAACTTGATGAGATGCGTGAAGGTAACGAGCAGATCTCATCACTCGTTGATCACATGTCACAGGGTAAGGATCAGATCGTTAATTCCGTTGAATCTCTCTCCAGTATCTCCGAAGAGAACGCAGCTTCTACTCAGGAGACCAGTGCTTCGATCCAGCAGCTCAACTGCAACATGGAGAATGTTGTCAATGAGGCAACCGCACTCGGAGAGATCGCCGCTCAGCTTAAGGCTAATGTGGCTAAGTTCAAGGTTTGATGAGTACGTAGGGACCGATGGATAATAAACCACGTATTTTAAAGAACAAAACATACCTGTATCTGACTGAATTCTTTGCAGGTATGAGTGTAATGGCAGTAGAACTCGGAGCCAGCAGATTGCTGGCTCCGTATTTCAGTTCATCACAGATCGTCTGGACCATAATCATCGGTACGATCATGATCGCGATGGCTCTCGGTAACATCTACGGCGGAAGGAGCGCTGATAAGCATCCCGATCCCGACAGGCTCTATCGGCGTATAGTCGTAGCGGGGATATGGATCGCACTGATCCCCGTGGCGGGTAAGTATATCATCATCGGTATCGCAGGCGTTCTGATTCTTGCAGTCAATACAAACTTCCTGATCATAGCTGCCTTTCTTGCCTGCATGGTCATCTTTGTATATCCGCTGTTCCTGCTGGGGACTGTGACTCCCTCTCTTGTAAAATACACAGTCGATAGCCTTGATGACAGCGGCAAGACCGTCGGATACCTGGGGGCCTTCAATACCATAGGAAGCATAATCGGTACCTTCGTGCCTACGTTCATCAGTATCCCTGCTGTGGGTACGAGCGTTACTTTCCTGATATTCGCAGGCATACTTCTCATACTTGCGCTTATCTATTTCATCAGTGCCGGAATGGGGAAGAAACGCGCGATCTCAGCGACTGTAACAGGCGTTATCTTTGCCCTGTGCATAGTTTTGGGACATAACTCATCTTTTGCCTTCTGGGAAAATGACCTGACCGTAGAGGATGAGTCGATATATAACTACCTTCAGGTATATGAGACCGGCAATCGTATCGTTTTGTCCACCAATGTCCTTTTCGGCGTTCAGTCGGTCTATCTGCGCGATGAAGGCCTGACCGGAATGTATTACGATTATGCCATGGCTGCGCCGCTCATGGCTGATTGCATCGACAATGACAGCCCGGCCCGGATGCTGATCCTCGGGATGGGTACGGGAACATATGCGACCCAATGCACCAGGTATTTCGGTGATATGGATATTACGGGCGTGGAGATCGACGAGAAGATTACGAAGCTTGCCAGAGAATACTTCGAACTTGATGAGTCCGTTCCAGTCGTCACATATGACGGGCGCGCTTATCTTAATGCCATAGACGAGACATATGATGTGATAATGGTGGATGCTTACCAGGATATCACGATTCCTTTTCAGATGTCGTCGGTCGAGTTCTTTTCTCTTGTAAAAGAACACTTAAATCCCGGCGGCGTCATGGTCGTGAACATGAACATGCGCGGCCAGATGCCCGGGAGCATCAACGATTATCTGGCCGATACGATATCGTCGGTTTTCGGTGAGGTTTACACCGTGGATGTCGCAGGAAGCACGAACCGCGAGCTTTTTGCCTCGGATAATCCCGCGATTCTTGAAAACATGGTATCTAACAGGACGGCCGATGAATCGCTTGACGGGATGATGGATTATGTATATGAAAGTCTGGTCAGATATGAAGCGGGAGACCGTGTCATGACCGATGACAAGGCACCGGTCGAGCTTCTCGGCATGCGTGTCATAGACGAGATAATCCACGCCGAGGTCGCAGTTTACAAGGATATCTATCGTTCGCAGGGGCTTCAGGGACTGCTTGAAGTGCTTTGATTTTTTTTGGATAAGGGTTAAATATGACTAACTATGATGTAAAGGGCATGAGCTGCGCCGCATGCCAGGCAAGAGTGGAGAAGGCGGTAAACGGAGTCGAGGGAGTAACTTCGTGCGCCGTGAGTCTGCTTACGAATTCCATGAGCGTGGAAGGGGATGCAGAGCCTGAAAAGATCATGGCAGCCGTAAAAGCCGCCGGATATAAGGCCAAGGTCAGTTCCGGGGGGCTTTCCTTCGATGACGACACCTCTCAGATCAGAAAAAGACTCGTATTTTCCGCCGTAATCCTTATAATTCTCATGTATTTTTCGATGGGCGTGGAGATGCTCGGACTTCCTGCGCCTTCGTTTATTACCGGTTCACACCTGATCATACCGTTCCTGGAAGCTCTGCTTTCGGGTGCGATCCTTTGGATAAACAGAGTGTTCTTTGAGCGCGGTTTTACGGGGCTGATCCACAAGAGCCCTAACATGGATACGCTGGTTGCACTCGGAAGCGGAGTGTCGTATCTTTGGAGTCTGTATATACTGATCCGAATGATCGTTCTGAGCGTACGCGGTGATATGGACACGCTTCATACTCTTGGCATGGATCAGTACTTTGAATCGGCTGCGATGATACTGGTACTCATCACTGTCGGTAAACTGCTTGAGGCGATATCCAAAGGCAGGACTACGGATGCGATCAAGGGTCTGATAGCTCTTACGCCCAAGACCGCTACAGTGATCCGGGGCGGAGCGGAGATGACCGTTCCGATAGAAGAATTGGCCGTGGGTGATGAATATGTCGTAAAAGCCGGTGAATCAGTGCCTGTGGATGGAGTTATACTTGACGGGACATGCTCGGTGGATGAATCGGCTCTTACGGGTGAGTCGGTTCCCGTGGATAAAGAGGCGGGAGACCGGATCAGTGCTGCCACGATAAGCAGATCAGGGTATATCAGAGCACGCGCCGAGAAGGTAGGACAGGACACTGCGCTTGCTCAGATCATCAAGCTGGTTTCCGATGCTGCTGTTACCAAGGCGCCTATCGCCAGGACCGCGGATAAGGTGGCGGGAGTATTCGTGCCCGTAGTCATGGGAATAGCTGTTATAACCTTTATCATATGGATGATCGCCGGTTCTGGACTCTCCTTTGCCCTGGAGAGAGCCATATCCGTGCTGGTGATCAGCTGTCCGTGCGCACTGGGGCTTGCTACGCCCGTGGCCATCATGGTCGCAAACGGAAAAGGCGCGAGGATGGGGATATTATTTAAGACTTCAGAGGCGATGGAGATAACAGGCCGTACGCAGATCGTAGTCCTTGATAAGACAGGTACGGTTACGAGCGGGAAGCCGGCTGTCACGGATGTGATCTGTGCAGGGGAAATGACGGAAGATAAGCTCATCGAGTATGCATATGCTTTGGAGTCGTACAGCGAACATCCCCTTGCGCGTGCTGTCACGGATGCATATGGGGATGGAACAGTACCCGATATAGACGATTTCGAGGTGATAAGCGGAAGCGGTATTCGCGGGACTTATAAGGGAACAAAGCTTATGGGCGGAAGTGTTAAGTTCATCTCTGGGCTTACGAATATACCTGATGCGATCACAGAAAAGGCTGATGCACTTTCTGCAGCCGGAAGGACGCCTCTTCTTTTTACATGTGACGGTGAAGTGATCGGACTGATCGCCGTTGCGGATGAGATAAAGGCTGATTCGGCAGACGCCATACGTGAGCTTAAGAACATGGGGATTAAGACTGTAATGCTCACGGGAGATAATGAGAAGGTTGCTTCCGCTATCGCCGAAAAAGCCGGAGTTGACACATTCATAGCGGGTGTTATGCCTGATGAAAAAGCTGAAAAGATAAAAGAACTAAAGAAGGACGGCTACACGGTCATGATCGGTGACGGCATAAACGACGCCCCGGCTCTTACCGTGGCTGACATTGGAATGGCCATAGGAGCCGGAACCGACATAGCCATCGATGCGGCCGATGTCGTGCTCATGAAGAGTTCTCTTGCTGATGCCGTAAAAGCCATACGCTTAAGCAGGCGGACTCTGACGAACATACATGAGAACCTGTTCTGGGCCTTTTTCTATAACATGATAGGCATCCCGCTCGCGGCGGGAGCGTTCATAGGTGCTTTCGGATGGAAGCTTACTCCGATGTTCGGTGCGGCAGCGATGAGTCTTTCCAGTTTTTGCGTGGTAATGAACGCATTAAGACTAAACTTTTTCGGGCGAGGTGCCGATAAAAAAGATAGAGTATAGTTTTATCCACGGATGGATACATTTTAACAAGGAGGTTTATGTATGAGCAGTATTTCTTTTAATCCCCAATCGGGGAATTCGGGACGCGTGCAACCGGGCGATGCTTCGCACGCATATCAGAAACAGCAGTCAGAAAAAGTTCAGAACGGACAGTGGAGCAGTGAAGCCGGAAGTGTTTCATTTTCACAGGACAGGTACGCGCGTGCGGACGCTTACGGCAAGCAGGGTCAGACCGTTCAGACCGGCTCCGCATCCGAGATATATAAAAAGGGCTGGCAGAGTATCAGACCTTCGATCGTGGACAGTGAAGACTACGGACAGGTCATCGGAGAACCTAAGCTTTCCGAGAAGGCGGCCGATTATTATAAGCAGCTGAAGAGTAAATACGGCAATCTGGATTTCGTACTGGTCGATAAGGCTAATCTGCAGGCTGCCAAGAAATTCGCTTCCAGCTATGGCAATGCAAACAAGATGGTAGTCCTGATCGATGAGGAAAAGCTTGAGCGCATGGCTACGGATGAGAACTTCCGTAAGAAATATGAAGCGATCATTGAGCAGGCGGCTTCAGGAGGAAGCAGGTTAAATGAACTTGCAAAATTAAATCCAAATATAAAAAAGATAGGCGTTCGAACTAACGAGGACGGAACCACTTCCTTCATAGCCGCATGTGCCAAAGGTAATTCCGATATGGCAGAGAGAGTTGCCAGAAAACGCGAGGAGAAGAAGGAAGCTGCCAAGGCGGCAGAGAAGAAGGCACATAAGAAACATGACGAGGAAGAGCGCCGCGAGCATATCGAAGAAAGAAGAGAGAAGGCAAAAGAGATCCGCGACGAGCTGCTTAACAGAGGCGTGATCGGTGACGATGATTTCTCAAAATACGAGAATGATGATGAATACGAGATCATTACGGCGGATTCCATCGAAGAACTGATCGCGAAACTTGAAGAATACAATGAAAGAACCGGATTCGCGGCTCCTGCCGTTGAGACCGGCTCATACATGGACTATCAGGCATAAACATACATAAATATCTTGCATAAATCATAAGGAATTGATGCGGCCGGGGGCAAAAATCTGTTGTCCCCGGCCTATTTTGTGTTATACTGATTTTTACGATGTTTAAGAAGAAAGATAAAACCCAAGTTAATAATGAAGCCGAGCCGGTGACCGAACCGGTTGCGGAGGAAGAACCTGCGGCTGAAGAAGAGCCCGTGACCGAGCCTGCAGCAGAGGCAGAAGACGTAATCGAGCAGGAAACCGTAGCTGAAGCGGGAACTGAAACGGTAGCGGAGGTTGTGGAGACAGCTGAGACGCAAGGCCCTGAAGAAACACAGGCCGTCACCGAAGCTGAGCCCGTGGCTGACAAGAAGACGGAAGGTAAATCCGGCAAGAAGTCCGGGAAGAAGTCGCGCAAGGCGAAGAATGCCGTTAAGTATGTGGTAATAGCTGTGATCGCTATCGTGATCGCGGTTGCCGCAGTCACTTTCATGCGCGCAAGACTTCTTGATACCCAGCTCGATATGGCCAAGGCATATGTGGAAGCAGAGCAGTGGGATGAGGCAGAGGCCGCATACCGCCAGGCGCTGCGCATTTTCCATAACAGTGCGGACGCTTATCTCGGACTCGCCGAAGTATCGATCGGACGCGGAGAACTCACCGAGGCGATCAATATCCTTGAAGAAGGAATAAACGAGACTCATTCATCCAATCTGGAGAAATCCAGGGATGTGATCATGGACCAGGTTTTTGCGACGTATGTGCTGGATTCGTATCTGATCAATATCCTGCCTAAGGAAACAGCGAAGATCACGATGGAGCACAGAAGCGAGGATATGGGCTTTACCGTGACGTGGTCCAGTCAGGATGAATCGATAGGAACGGTTGACGAAGACGGCAATATAACCGCGATCAGTGAAGGTACAACCAAGATCGTAGCCAATATCGGTAATGATGCGTGGGGATACAGAGATGTTGCGGCCACTCTGATCGTCGGCGAGGTAGTCACCTACCTTGAAGAGCAGGGCTGTGACTATGTAAACTCGCCTACAGGCCTGATGGCACCCTGTTTCGTTTATCAGCAGAGTAATGACGGCTTCCGCATATATGACGGAACCCTGGAGATAGAACAGGGCAATGCCACATATTCACTTTCCAAGTGTACAGTATCCGATCCCGATCCGGACGGTAATGTTACATATAATATTGAATACAAGATCAATGTTCCGACCAAATTCGGAATCCTGGCCGATTCCAAGGAAGCAAAGCACGCATGGTATTATAACTGGATGGCCGAGGAGATGCTCCTTTGCGATGAATACACCGGACGGATCTTTGCCGTTCAGGATCTCTACGGAGAAGATGGCCTGATCTATGATTCGACGGTCGAATGGAACGATATGACTTTCCACATCACAGGTACGACCGAAAACGAATGGATCAACGAAGAGGACTGGGCCATCACATACAGCCCCTTAACGACGATCACCTGGGCCGAGGCTCCGGCCATCGGTACATATAAGCTTCAGGTAGTGGCTCCCGCAGATTATCAGGGACTCTGCCTTGCGCTCGACAAACAGGGAATCACCGATTATGAGGATCCCGAAGCGGGAGATACCAGCGATTATGACGCTTCGGAATCTTTTGAAGATAAGTTCTTCTTCATGCCTGAAGAAGACGGGACAGTCCGCACGCCGGAAGATTACTATGTGATCAGGATCTCCGATTTTGTGAAGAGATAGTTTTTTCGGATAAAACGGACCGCAGGGAGGAATGATGAAAACCAGAGTAATAACGCGTATCGTATCAGCGCTTCTCGGACTGGCCGTAGCCGCCGGTGTCATTAATGCCGGCACGATCAATATCTATGCGGCAGAGAAGAGCGACGAGCAGGTAGTAAAAGAAGTATTTGATGCAAAATACTACGCAGGGCATAATCCCGATGTTGTGGTCGCAGTAGGCGACAGCGAGGCAGCTCTTTTTGATCATTATTTTAATCACGGCCTGGCAGAGGGCAGAAACGCGAGCGCAACCTTTAACGCAAAGGCATACCGTTTAAGAAACGCCGACCTTGATGCGGCATACGGTGATGACTGGATCAAGTATGTCAGACACTATGTGACATGCGGAAAAGCCGAGGGCAGGGATGCGACTCCTCTTCCCGCAGCAAGCCAGAACGATCCGAACGCTCCCAAAGAATACGAGCTTCTCGGATCATATACCACCAAATACAGAACCGGCATTCCCAGAGCCGTCAATGTAGGCATCGCAGCTGCCGGCATCAACGGAGTTGTCGTTCAGCCCGGCGCAGAGTTTTCCTATACCAACACGATCCCTGCTCGTACCGTTGAGAACGGCTATCAGGAAGCAACCATTTTCGTTAATAAGGAAAAGGTTCAGGGATTAGGCGGCGGAATATGCCAGGTTTCATCCACTCTTTATGCATGCATGAAGACAGTGGGCCTTCCCGCTACCGAAAGACATCCTCATTCACTTCCCGTGGACTACCTCCCCGAAGGATGGGATGCTACGATATCCGGACAGAGCGTGGACCTTAAGTTTGTCAACATTTACAGCACTCCGCTCATGATCGCATGCCAGGCGGACAACGGAAGACTTACCGTAAGTCTTTATCTGCAGAAGTGATCGGGTTTTCCCGGATTTCACTATATTAGAAATAATGCTTGCATTTTTGCGTACAACTTGATATTATAGTTAAGCGTTCGTCATCCGTACGGATGCAGGCACGTTTCTGTGGCTCGTTGGTCAAGCGGTTAAGACGCCGCCCTCTCACGGCGGAAACAGCGGTTCGATTCCGCTACGGGCTACTATATCGAAAGTTTTTAAGTGGGCTTTAACGAGCCCACTTAGTTTTTGCCAAAAAAGGAAAACCAATGTCAAAACACGCTGATTATGAATTAAAAACAGAAGAGTTGCTTGGCCCGATTGTCGCGGAATGCGGGGTAGAGATCTATGATGTCGAGTATGTGAAGGAGGGAGCGGACTATTACCTCAGGGCATACATCGATAAAGAAGGCGGAGTAAACATAGACGATTGCGAGAATGTAAGCCGGAGGCTGTCCGATGCACTCGATGCGGCGGATTTCATACCGGATGCATATATATTGGAAGTATCCAGTCCGGGCCTGGGGCGCAAGCTCACCAAGGACAGACATTTGGACAGGAGCATGGGCGATGAAGTGGACATCCGCTTTTACAAGCCGCCCGACGGGTATAAGACCAAGGAACTGTCCGGAACGCTGGACGGCTATGATGCGGAGAAGATCTATGTGATCATAGACGGAGAGCGTACGGGTTTTGACAGAAAAGCGATAGCACAGATCAGACTGGCATTTGATTTTTGATGAGAATACTCAAATCTAAGGAGGAAAAATAATGAGTACTGATAACACCGCAGCCGAGCTTAAACTTGCTTTGGACATGTTGGAAAAGGAGAAGGAGATAAGCCGCGACGTGCTTTTCGATGCGATCGAGGGATCACTTCTCAAGGCATGTGCAAACCATTTCGGGAAATCCGACAATTTCAAGGTGGATATTGACAGAGAGACCTGTGAATACCATGTCTACGTTGAGAAAACGGTCGTTATGGAACCGGAAGATCCGGCTGTTCAGATAAGCAAAGCCGAAGCCAAAGAGATCCAGCCCGGCGTTAAAGTCGGAGATGTAGTGAGGATCGAGGTTCAGTCCAAGGAGTTCGGACGTATCGCGGCTCAGAACGCCAAGAGCTACATACTTCAGATGATCCGTGAGAAGGAAAGAGACGCGATCTACAGTCAGTATTCAGGCAAGCAGAGAAGCATCGTATCCGGTACGGTTCAGAGACGTGTCGGTGAGAACCTTACCATCAACTTAGGTAAGACCGATGCCATCCTTAATGAGAATGAACAGGTTAAGAGCGAGAACTTACGCCCCAACGACAGAGTCAAGGTATATGTTCTCGAAGTTAAGAAGACCGAGAAAGGATCTTCAAGGATCCTTGTAAGCCGTACACACAAAGATCTCGTTAAGTGCCTTTTCGAATCAGAGGTAGCAGAGATCCAGGACGGTACCGTAGAGATCAAGGCAATCGTGCGCGAGCCCGGAAGCCGCAGCAAGATCGCCGTTTGGAGCAACAATCCCGATGTGGATGCGGTAGGTGCGTGCGTCGGCGTGAACAGCTCCAGAGTAAATTCCGTAGTAGATGAGCTCAGAGGAGAGAAAGTAGACATCGTTAACTGGGATGAGAACCCCGGACGCATGATCGAGAACGCATTAAGCCCCGCAAGGATCGTTGCGGTATTCGCAGATCCCGATACCAAGATTGCCAAGGTCGTTGTTCCCGACGATCAGTTAAGCCTTGCGATCGGTCTTAAGGGTCAGAACGCTCGCCTTGCAGCCAAGCTTACCAACTACAAGATCGATATCAAATCCGAGACACAGGCTAAGGATGCTCCCGGCTTCAGATATGAGGATTACATGTTTGATGATGACGAGGAGTATGATGACGAGTACGAGTACGACGAAGAATACAGCGACGAAGAGGTTGCTGAAGAAGCCGGTACTGAGGATGACGGCAGCGAGGAATGATGAGAGAGCCTGAAAGACAGTGCACAGCCTGCAGAATAAGACGCCCAAAGCGTGAACTTATCAGGCTGGTGCGCGATCCCGAAGGAGAAGTGATCATAGATATCAGACAGCGTGCGGACGGCAGGGGCACATACATATGCCGGAGCGAAGAGTGCATAGAGCTTGCCCGCAAAAGAAGAGGGATCGACAGGTCCTTGATATGCCGCACGACTGATGATCTGTATGACAGATTGAAAGGAATAATATATGAGCAGACCTGACAGGGTACTGTCACTTCTCGGCCTTGCGATGAAAGCCGGGAAAGTGGTGTCAGGCGAAACTTCCACGGAAAGCGCGGTAAAAAGTCTGCAGGCATACC
Organism: Lachnospiraceae bacterium; assembly: GCA_017620155.1. Classification (GTDB taxonomy): domain Bacteria; phylum Bacillota; class Clostridia; order Lachnospirales; family Lachnospiraceae; genus XBB2008. The sequence continues at coordinate 66,026 of JAFZQY010000112.1, forward strand.
TGGTCGTTGTAGCCGAAGATGCATCCGAAAATACTCGCAAGCATTTTACGGATATGTGTAATTACAGAGATATACCCATCGTAACCTACTCCACCAGAGAGGAACTGGGTAGGGCCATAGGAAAGGACTACAGATCCAATCTGGCAGTTACAGATGAAGGTTTATCGGGCTCCATAATCAAAGCGATGGAGACACTGAACAAGGAGGAGGATAAGATATGAGAGTACATGAGTTGGCCAAGCAGCTTGAAATAGAGAGTAAAGCCCTCATTGGATGGCTGAATGAAAATGGTGTGGAAGGTAAGACCGCATCAAGTTCCATAGATGAAGAGACGGCAAAGAAGGCTACGGCAGCCTTGGGATCTGCGCCTGCAGCGGCAGATAAGCCCGCAAAAGCAGAAAAGAGTGAAGAGAAAAAGGCAAAGCCTGCCGAGAAGAAAGCCGAGGAACCTGCCAAGGCTCCCGCAGTGCCCGCAGAAGCGGCAGAAAAGAAGCCCGAGGGTTCGCAGGAAGCTTCGCTTCACGCGGAAAAGAGACCCGCACCTAAAGACGGTGAGGCTCCCAAGAAGAAAAAGAGCAAGATAATCATAGTAAGCAATGCAAATAATTCCCGTATGGGAGGACCCGGCGGAAGACCCGGTCCCGGAAACAGAGCCGGCGGTGCGCGTCCTCAGGGCAGAGATGACGGACATCATACGCTGATCAGATCCAGCGTGCGTCCCAGTCAGGTCAATGACGAGCCCTATGAGGTTAGGCAGCGTCAGATGCAGGAACGTAAGGAAGCTGAAAGAAGAGCTTCCAAAGCAAGTGCAGGGGAGGTGACATCACCCAGTGAAACAACGGTCCACAAAAAGCCCGAAAGGCCAACAAGCACAGTCATTACTGCGACTCTTAAAGAAGGTACAAAACCTGAAGCTCCTCGCCCTCGTGCTGATAGGAGCGATAGGAGTGGCGACAGAAGTGGCAAACCAAATGCAGGGACGGACAATAGATTTAAGCCGGGTGCAGCTCCCGGAGCAGGCCCTGCAGCTGCAGGATCAGGTAAAGACGGCGGCCGCAAAGGCAAAGGTGCCGGAAAGGATCAGCGGTCTAAAAAGGACCATATCTACGAAGATGACGACTTCGGAAAGAACGGAAAAGGCAACAAGCAATTCGTAAAGCCCGAGAAGAAGGAAGAGGCCCAGGAAGAGCAGATCAAGGTCATAACTCTTCCCGAGACCATGACCTTAAAGGAACTCGCCGACAAGATGAAGATGCAGCCCAGCGTCATCATCAAGAAGCTTTTCCTTCAGGGCCAGGTACTTACCGTAAACAGCGAGATCAGCTATGAAGAAGCTGAGAATATAGCGATAGAATTCGATATCATCTGCGAGAAGGAAGTCAAGGTCGATGTTATCGAGGAACTTCTTAAGGAAGAAGAGGACGCAGCAGAGGATTGCGTAGCAAGACCTCCGGTAATCTGCGTAATGGGTCATGTCGATCATGGTAAGACTTCACTGCTCGATGCGATCCGTAAGACCAATGTAACAGACAAAGAAGCAGGCGGAATCACCCAGGCCATCGGTGCATACACCGTAAACATAGGCGGCAGGAGCATCACTTTCCTCGATACTCCCGGTCATGAAGCGTTCACCGCAATGCGTATGCGCGGTGCCAATTCCACCGATATCGCAGTACTCGTTGTCGCAGCAGATGACGGTGTAATGCCTCAGACCATAGAGGCCATTAACCATGCAAAAGCAGCCGGTATCGAGATCATAGTTGCGATCAACAAGATTGATAAACCCAACGCCAATATCGACAGGGTTAAACAGGAACTTACAGAGTATGAGCTGATCCCTGCAGACTGGGGCGGATCTACCGAGTTCGTCAATGTATCCGCCAAGTCCGGAGAAGGTATAGAAGATCTCTTGGAGACCATCCTGCTCACAGCAGACATACTTGAACTCAAGGCCAATCCCAACAGAAAGGCCAGAGGTCTTGTTATCGAGGCGGAGCTTGATAAGGGACGCGGACCTGTTGCCACCGTACTTGTTCAGAAAGGTACGCTTCATGTCGGAGACTTCATCTCCGCAGGAGCATGCCACGGAAAAGTGCGTGCGATGGTTGATGACAAGGGGCGCAGATTAAAAGCTGCAGGACCTTCCACTCCCGTTGAGATCCTTGGTCTTTCCGATGTACCTTCGGCAGGCGAAGTATTCATCGCACATGAAAACGATAAGACGGCAAGGAACTTTGCCGAGACATATCAGGCACAGCATAAGGAAGAGATGCTGGCTGAGACCAAGAGCCGCATGAGTCTTGATGATCTGTTCAACAAGATCCAGGAAGGCAACCTTAAGGAACTCAATGTCATCATCAAGGCCGATGTTCAGGGTTCCGTAGAGGCACTGAAGACATCCCTGATGAAGCTTTCCAACGACGAAGTAGTAGTAAAGTGCATTCACGGCGGCGTAGGTGCCATCAACGAATCGGATGTCATCCTTGCGAGTGCATCAGATGCGATCATAATCGGTTTCAATGTACGTGCGGACGCTCAGACCAAGGATACCGCGGACAGAGAAGGCGTGGATATCAGACTCTACAAGGTCATCTATCAGGCTATCGAGGACATCGAGGCAGCCATGAAGGGCCTGCTTGCTCCCGTATACGAGGAAAAGGTCATCGGTCACGCCGAGATCCGTCAGATATTCAAGGCTTCCGCTCTCGGAAATATCGCCGGTTCCTATGTGCTTGACGGTGAGATCACCAGAGGCTGTATGGTCCGCATAACCAGAGAAGGAGAGCAGATCTTCGAGGGTAACCTCGCATCACTCAAGAGATTCAAGGATGATGTAAAAGAGGTTAAGTCCGGATTCGAGTGCGGTCTCGTATTTGAGGACTTCGATGCCATCGCCGAGTTCGATCAGGTTGAGGCATACATTATGGTTGAGGTACCCAGGTAATGCGTAAGAACAGTATCAAAAATACACGTATCAACTCTGAAGTACTTAAAGAACTAGCGGATATCATCAGATCAGAGATCAAGGATCCGAGGATCGCACAGTTTACATCGGTTACGGCCGTGGAAGTGGCCCCCGACTTAAAGACCATGAAAGCATGGATCAGCGTTCTGGGTGACGAGAAGGCTCTGGATGATACCATCAAAGGTCTTAAGAGTGCGGAAGGTTTCGTAAGGCATGAACTTGCCAGACGCATAAACCTGCGCAATACTCCGGAGATAACATTTATAGCAGACGATTCCATAGCATACGGGATCGAGATGACTCATAGGATTGATGAACTTAACAAATAATCTCTATGAAGAATGTGCGAACGCACGAAATATCGCCATCAGCGGCCATATACGCCCCGACGGGGACTGTATAGGGTCCTGCATGGCTATGGCCATGTATCTGAGAAAGCGCATTCCCGATGCTCAGATCGATGTATACCTCGATCCGATAGGTGATGTATTTGAGTGCATCCCCGGAACCGACGGTATCCTGCATGAGATGGACGAGGATGCCGTCTATGACGTGTTCATATGCATAGATTGCGAACCTTACAGGATGAGTTTCGGGAAAAAAGCGTTCAAGCATGCGCATAAGACCATCAACATAGATCATCATATTACCAACACATCGGGAGGCGGAAACTTAAACTATGTCAATCCCGAATCGGGATCCGCCGCCGAACTGGTATATGAACTGATAGATAAAGACTTCCTTGATCACGACATTGCGCTTGCTCTTTATATCGGTATCATCCACGATACCGGTGTTCTGCAGTATACCAATGTCCGTCCCGTCACGCTTCGCACTGTAGCCCACCTAATGGAATATGATCTGGATTTCTCGAACATAATCGAGAAGACTTTCTACGAAAAGACTTATATCCAGAGTCAGATCTTAGGCAGAGCCCTGCTCGAGAGCATGAGATTCATGGACGGCAGATGCGTGGTCAGTGTCATAGACAGGAAGACCATGCAGTTCTACGGTGCCGACAGCCGCGATCTTGAGGGCATAGCCAACCAGATGAAGAACATACGCGGAGTGGATTGCGCCATCTTCATCTATGAGATCGGCGTACAGGAATACAAGATAAGCCTGCGTACCACCGAAGCCGTGGATGCGGCCAAGGTCACATCGGTATACGGCGGAGGCGGACATGCCCGCGCAGCCGGAGTCACTATGCACGGGACATATCACGATGTCATCAATAATCTCAGTAAAGAGATAGCTAAACAGCTCACCCCACATGGTTAATGGAGTACTTAATATATATAAGGAACCCGGATTTACGTCACATGATGTTGTAGCGAAGTTACGGGGGATCGTAGGGCAGAAGAAGATCGGGCATACCGGGACGCTGGATCCTGATGCGGAAGGCGTCTTAGGCGTGTGCCTGGGTGCCGCGACCAGGATCTGCGATATGATCACCGATGCTGAGAAAGAGTACGAAGCCACACTTTTGCTGGGGGTAAGGACCGACACGCTTGATACGTCGGGGCAGGTTCTGGAAGAAAGACCGACAGAAGGCATAAGCGAACAGGATCTCAGGAATTGTATCGAGAGTTTCACAGGTGAGATAGAACAGATACCTCCGATGTATTCGGCCATCAAGGTCGGCGGAAAGAAACTCTACGAGATAGCAAGAGCCGGAGAGACGATCGAACGTAAAGCCAGGAAGGTCACGATCCATTCCATAGACATAGTGAAGATCGATCTTCCCGAGTGCGTGATAAGGGTTAGCTGCTCAAAGGGTACTTATATCAGGACGCTTTGTGATGATATAGGTGGGAAGCTTAAGTGCGGCGGATGCATGAAGCATCTTATCAGAACCAAAGTCGGACAGTTCAGGGCGGAAGATGCGCTGAAACTTTCGGAGATAGAAACTATCGTAAAAGAAGGAAGGATAGGAGAAATCCTGATCCCTCCTGTTGATATGTTCGGCGGCCTGAGGAAAGTGACGGTCACCGATGCGGGTTCGAAGAAAGCCTCTAACGGCAATATGCTCGCTGTTTCGGATGTTTTGATCCGAACCGGAAAACCGGAGGATGAGGATGGCGGTTTACATAATATTTCGTTCGCCGACAACGAGGAATTTACTGTAACGGACAAAGATGGCTTTTTTTTCGGAATATACAGATACCGGGCATCAGACGATACTTTTAAGCCCGTGAAGATGTTTTTGTGCTGACCGGATTATCGGACAGTTATCAGTATAAGATAGATGCAGATAATATCAGGAATAACGGATTTTCAATTACACACTAAGACTGCCGCAGCGATCGGCAAGTTTGACGGAGTCCACCTGGGACATCGAAAACTGATAGAGATGATAACCGGCCGCACCTTAAATGATCCGGATATAAAGAGCGTGGTATTTACGTTCAATCCCTCGCCGGAGAGCCTTTTTGCGGGACATGCGCTGCCTGAGCTTACTACCGTCTCCGAGAAAAGGGAGATCTTCAGACGGCTGGGCATAGATATACTCATAGAATTTCCGATGAATACGGAGACGGCTGCGATCAGCGCTGAGGATTTCATCAGGGAATATCTCGTAGAGAAGATGAATGCCGCATATATTGTGGCGGGCAGCGACCTTACTTTCGGTGACAAAGGCCGGGGAAACGCCGATATGCTGAGAGCATATTCGGGCGAATTCGGATATGAATGCAATATCACCGATAAGATAATCTATGATGGGCAACCCATCAGTTCCACGAGGATCAGGGATGCCGTCGAGGCAGGAGACATGGAGCTGGTCACGGCCCTGCTCGGAAGTCCTTACCGGATCACGGGTGTGGTATCCCACGGCAGGAAGTTGGGACACACGATCGGAATGCCGACCGCCAATGTGATAATCGCTCCGGATAAGCTCACGGGCCCGTACGGGGTGTATTATTCCCGCGTATATCTGGCTGAGGGAGACTTTCCGGCGATCTCCAATGTCGGGGTTAAGCCCACGGTCATGGAAGATGAGCTTCTGTGCTGTGAAAGCTTCATATACGATTTTGATAAAGACATATACGGATCCCCCATCGAGGTCGAACTCCTGAAATTCGTCCGGCCCGAGATGAAGTTTGCATCCGTAGAAGAACTTAAGGCACAGATGGAAGCCGATATAGCAGGTGGAAGAGAGTATGACACAATATCTGGTCAGGTTTGACGCATGGCTTAACAGCATAGGAATCTTAGGCAACTTCATAAGATTGATCATAGCTGCCGCATGGGCATTTCTGATCGTAAGCGTTATTTTCCGCATAGGCCGTCTGATCTTCAGGAAAAGACTTAAAGCCGGCAACCGTATTCAGATCAGGTTCGTAGAGAACATTCTGAAGATAGCGGTGATCATCATAGCCATATTCTGGGTGTTCAACATCGGTGATCCCGCCGGTAATTTCGGCAAGGTCCTTTTCCAGGGAACCGCGATCATAGGTGCTATCATAGGTCTTGCGGCACAGCCCGTTATATCGGACTTGTGCTGCGGTATCATGATAAGTATCAGCAAACCTTTTGAGATAGGCGACCGTATCGAGCTGCAGTCCGGGATAGCCGGAATAGTTAAGGACATCACTATCAGACATGTGGTCTTGCAGGGGATAGGTACCACGGATGTCATCATCCCCAACAGCGTGATCAATTCCATGGCCGTGACGAACTTAAGCCACGGAAGCGGGATCAGATCCGTGTTCATGAAGTTCAATGTGGCATACGGCAGCGATGTTGAGAAGGCAATGTCCATAGTCAGCCAGATAGTAGTCGATTCACCCTATACGATTCCTGCGCATCCCGAAGGATCCGGTATCGAGTACAGCCCGGTCTATTTCATGGAGTTCGGGGAATCAAGTCTCGTGATAGCGACTACCGCTTATTACGATCCTGCTGTGGGACTCGGAGACCTGAAGAACGACATCAACTTAAGAGTTAACCGCAAGTTCAAAGAAGAGGGAATAGAGATACCGTATCAGTATCTTAATGTTGTCATGAAGAATGACCCGACTGAATGCAATTAACGGATTAATTGAGTGCATGCACAGATGAGGTAATATGATTAAGAAAAATAAATCCGGATTTAACTTCAGAGCAATCGTTAAGCCGGCCGGTAAGGCAATCCTGTCCGGTCTGCTCATCTTAATAATGTCAGCTGCCCCGGCAGGCGAAGCTTATGCCGCCGGAACGGGGGTAGATAAGGGCTCCGCAGAGAAGATCACGATAGGCCTGCTCGACGGCCCGGATATAAGTACGGCTGATGCGGAAGATGACGGATCCGATGAAAGCGGATCTACCGTAAAAGACGTTCTCAGTCTTGTGGGGACTCCTTCTCTGGCAGAAGCATATGCTGCTCAGGAAGCGGCTGCTGCCGAAGCAGCCCAGACTACCAGAGAGATACTCGATGAATCCGAGGCTTCCGCGGGGGCGGGCACACTTTTCGGCAGAAAGACGGAAGAAGAATACCTGGCTGCCAGAGCCGATGCGGAAGGCGCCAGCTGGGGATATACCAATCTGGGTATCTCCAACGTTTCGGATAATCTGAATATACGCGCCATCCCCGGAGAAGACGGTAAACTGGTGGGTAAACTCCCCAAGGACGCCGCATGCGAAGTTCTTGAGACGGAAGGCGACTGGACGCATATCATATCAGGTGAAGTAGACGGATATGTTAAGAGCGAATACCTGCTGACCGGCCTTCAGGCCAAGATGAGAGTCAGAGAGTTTGCTACCGATGTTGTTAAGGTAGGTACGGACGGACTCAGAGTAAGAGAAGAGCCAAGCACGGATGCTCCCATCGTGACCCAGGTTGCTACGGGAGAGATCCTTGATTATGTAGGTACCGAAGGCGACTGGGTAGCGGTCATGCTCGATGATGAGACCGTATATGTATCCGCGGATTATGTAGAGATCACCAGTGACCTCCGTACGGCACTCACCATGACCGAGGTCCTTTACGGAGAAGGCGTATCCGATGTGAGAGCCGATCTGTGTAACTATGCTCTGCAGTTTGTGGGTAACCCTTATGTATGGGGCGGAACGAGTCTTACCAGAGGAGCCGACTGCTCAGGTTTCGTGCTCAGCGTATTCAAGAAATACGGCATCACGCTTCCACACTCTTCACGCGCCCAGGCCAACATGGGTACCACCATAAGCTACGGTGAAGCCAAGGCCGGAGATCTGGTCTTCTACGGAAACGGCAGAAGGATCAATCATGTGGGAATCTACCTCGGAGGCGGAAGAGTAGTACATGCATCCAACCCCAGGACAGGTATCCGCGTATCCAATGTGGGATATCGTACGCCTGTCAAGTTCGTCAGGGTCCTTTACGATTGATCGCGTATCTGTATTCGGGTGGGTTATGTCTTTCAGGTTTATATGCGGGCCTTCGGGCTCGGGTAAGAGCACTTATATTCAGCAGAACATCATTAAGAGATCCGTAGATGATCCGGGACGAAAATATCTTCTGATCGTTCCGGATCAGTTCAATATGCAGACTCAGATGAGCATGATCCGTAACCATCCTGATCATGCATTCTCCAATATCGAAGTCTTAAGCTTTTCCAGATTATCACACAGAATACTCGAGGAAGTGGGGGGAGAAGTCCCCGTACTTGACGATACCGGCAAGAGCCTGATCTTAAGGCGGCTCTCCGGTCAGGTACAGCCTCAGATGAGAGTACTGGGTGCCAGACTTGACCGCTACGGCTTCATTCATGAGGTTAAGTCCGCCATTTCCGAATTCATGCAGTACGGAATATCTCCCGACGACCTTCACCTGCTCTGCGAAAGGATCGATAACCGAAACGCGCTGAAGGCCAAGATGATCGATCTGGAGATAATCTATAAGGCATTTTCGGATTATAAAGCAGGGCATTTTGTCACAAAAGAAGAGACGCTCGAACTGGTGAGATGCAGTTTACATAAGTCGGAACTAGTCAGGGGCGCGTTCATTGCTTTTGACGGATTTACAGGCTTTACGCCGGTTCAGGAGCGCATGATTCAGGAACTGATGGGTTTCTGCGATACCGTATGGTTTGCCTTTACCACGGAGGACGGAGCCGATCCTCATAAAGAACTTAAGAGCGATGACATGTTCCATCTGTCCTGGAGATCCGTGGACAGGATAGGAAGGCTGGCTGATGAGGCGCATGTTCCGGAGGAGGAACCGGTAATATTAAGGGCCGCAGGTCCCTCATCCGATGAAAAAGAAGGCGGCGCTCGCAAAAGTGCCGATCTGATCCATCTGGAGAGATCGCTTTTCAGATTCCCGACCCGTCCCTATTCAGGTGAACCGGGGCATATACGCATATACAAAGCAACCGGCATGACCGAAGAGATCGTTGATACCTTCCAGCGTATCCGCGAACTGATATCCGGAAGAGGATACAGGTACAGAGATATAGCGATCGTTGTCGGAGATATGGCCTCATACGCCGATGAGATTTCAAGGACCGCAGCGGAACTTGATCTGCCCGTGTATATGGACTACAGCCGATCCATTCTCATGTCGCCTTTTATCGAAGCGATAGTATCTTCGTATGATGTCTTAAAGACAGATTATTCCTGTGAGAGCATCATCCGTCACATGCGTACGGGTTACGGGCCGCTTTCAATGGATGAGACCGATGAACTCGAGAACTTCCTGTTAGCGACCGGTATCAGGGGCAGGAAAGCTTTTTCACACACATGGACGATGCGCGACCGGGATGAAAACGAACTGTCCGAAGAGGCGCTGAGCATCCGTAAGGAACGCTTTGACAGGCTTAATGCGATTCGTGAAAAAGTGAACGCACACTTTGCTGGTTTACATAACACAGAAGAGACGACAGGTTCTTTTACGAGGGCCGTATACGATTTCATATCCGGCTCAGGCATGTACGGACGTCTGATGGATCAGGCTTCCCTGTTCAGGGAAGAGGGCGACCATGTCCGCGCTCTCCAATATGAACAGATGTATGAGCATGTATGCGCACTGCTCGATCAGATAGTTGAACTATGCGGCGACGAAGAAGTATCCGCAGACGATTATTTCCACATTCTGGAGGCGGGTCTTGGTGAGATACGCTTAGGGACCATTCCGGGTGAGAGCGATCAGATCATCGTCGGAGACATGGTCAGGACCAGGCTTGAAGCGGTGAAAGTCCTGTTTTTGCTCGGAGTCAGCGATGACAGCATACCCGGAAACATATCAGGAGGAGGACTCATATCCGACCTGGACAGGGAGTATCTGTCGGGAATGGACGGAGTCGAGCTTGCCCCCACACCCAGAGAGCAGATGTTCACCCAGAGGCTCTATCTGTATATGAACATGACCAAGCCTTCGGACGGACTTATAATCTCTTATCCGTTGACGGATACCAAAGGAAAAGCAAAGCAGCCTTCATATCTGATTCAGACATTATGTAAACTATTTCCTTTGCTTACTCCCAGACCTTCAGCTTATACCCACATGGTTGACGGAGTCTCCGCTCCTGCTGACATAACCAGGGTTTCATACGCCTGCGCAGATATGATGCGTGAATACTACGGCGGGCGGCTAAGCGGTGATGAACAATCACGGCTTAGGGCTATATGTGATGAGATGGCGAGCTCTGCCGATGCAGGATTGCTTGATAAGATAAGCGATATGAGCACTTTGCACTACACCCACACGCCGCTTACCCGTGAGATAGCATCGTCTCTGTACGGAAGTATCATACAGACATCCGTTAGCCGCCTGGAAAAGTTTGCAGGCTGTGCATATGCCCATTTCCTGAACTACGGTATGCGACTTAGGACCAGGAGCGAGTACAGTTTCGAAAACACGGACCTCGGAGCCGTCTACCACAAGGCTCTTGAAGAATTCTCCGTAAAAGTTAATGACGAGGGGCTTACCTGGGTGGGCCTTAGCGAAGATGAGGCAAACGCATGGGTTGATGAGATACTTGAGCGTCTTGTCAGCACATACGGGGATACGATCCTCACATCCAGCAGCCGTAATGCCGCTTTGGCAGCCAGGATCCGCCGCATAGTCAAGAGAAGCGTGGATACGATAAGGTATCAGGTGACGCGCGGGGGATTTGTGCCTAAGTATTTCGAGCGTGCTTTTTCGGAAGAGAGGAAAGCTCATACTTCCGACGGAAAACCTTTCGGATATAAGGTTACCGGCAAGATAGACCGTATCGATATATGCGAATCCGAAGACGACAGATACTTAAGGATCGTTGATTATAAATCCGGGAACAGGGATTTTGACATCTCGGCTCTTTTCCATGGGCTGATGATGCAGCTGGCCGTATATCTGGATCAGGCACTTAAGATAACGGGCGATACCAAACCTGCGGGAATGCTGTATTTCAGAATATCGGATCCTGTGATAGAGGCGTCGGCGGACATCTCGGGAGAAAACGCTCTGGCTGCCATCCGTAAAGAGATGAAGATGAGCGGCATCGTGGAATCATCCCCTGAGGTGACCGGACTTATGGACAGCGGACTTTCTCCCGGCGTTAATTCGGACATCGTGCCCGTAGGGTACAAAGCCGATAATACTCTGACCAAGTCCTCCAAAGCATTTTCCGAAGAAGATATCCGGACGATCCTTGACTATGCAGAGTTCAAAATGGACGAGCTCACCGGATCCATAATGCTCGGAGATATAAGCGTCAGACCGGCATGCATGAAGGGAAGTGCCTATACACCCTGTACATATTGCGATTATTCGTCCGTATGTCATATCGCCTCGGGTATACCGGGATATGAAGGCGTTCAATATGCCAAGGATGAGCCGGAAAATGTGATCGCCGATATGAATTCGGCGCTTATCGGAAACGATAACGAGTGATATATTTATGGAATTTACCAAAGACCAGCAAAATATCATAGAGGCCAGAGGCTGCAGCCTGATAGTATCCGCAGCGGCAGGCAGCGGCAAGACCGCTGTGCTTGTGGAACGTATCATCGGACTGATCACGGACCCGAAGGATCCTGTGGATATAGATACGCTGCTTGTTCTTACTTTTACAAACGCTGCCGCAGCGCAGATGAAGGACAAGATCAGGAATGCGATCCTGGACAAACTCGATAAGAACCCCGAAGACGATAATCTTCACAGACAGGCGGCTCTTGTTCATAATGCCCGCATCACAACTATCGATTCGTTCTGTCAGTATGTGCTTAAGAACTCTTTTGCGGATATAGATGTGGATCCGGCATTCCGCGTTGCCGAGGACGGAGAGAACAAGCTACTTGAAGCCGATGTTCTGGAGGCTCTGATAGAAGAAGGCTTCGGAAGCGGTGACGAGGATCTGATGAAGGTTGCGGAGCATTTTGCGTCCGGATCATCTGATGATGCGATCTTCTCCGCGATCACATCCATCTACCGGGTGGCGGATTCCGATCCCTGGCCGTATGAGTGGCTGCGTTCCCACATGAACGATTATTCTCTCCCTGAGGGCTCTGCTCTTCCGGATGAGATAATGGACTATATCCGGAATACTGTCATGAGCAGTGTGACCACAGCCGTATCCATGTATGACCGGGCGGTTAATATGTGTGAAAGCGGCGGATTGCATCCGGATTATACGGCCATGTATCTCACCGAAAGGGAGGCGCTCGAAAAGCTTCACGAAAGACTCGATTCCGAGCCTGAGGCCGGCCTTGATGATATCGCAGCCATGTTTGAGGATGTGACATTTCCCACCCTTTCCAGGAAAAAGAACCCCGACGAGGATAAGGAAGCCCGCGATATGGCCAAGGCCCTGAGAGACACATGTAAAAGTCTTATCGGGGATATCAGAGACACATATCTGAGCACTTCGGAAAAAGATGCCGTGACATATATCAGGGAATGTTCCGAGACAGTATCCGCTCTTTGTTTGCTTACGATCAAATATATGGATGCTCTCAGGCGCGAGCGTGATGAGAGAGGGATTCTTTCTTTTTCCGATATAGAGCATTTTGCGCTGGATATACTTGTTGAGCGCGGCGAGGACGGGCTCCCCGTATTTACCGATGCCGCCGCTGAATACAGATCGCACTTTTCCTACGTGTTCACTGACGAATACCAGGATTCCAACATGATCCAGGAACTCATTCTGTCAGCTGTATCGGGCGAGAGCGAAGGAAGATATAACAGGTTCATGGTCGGCGATGTCAAGCAGTCCATTTACAGGTTCAGACAGGCCGAGCCCGAGATCTTCATGGAGAAGTACGGGCTCTATGAATACGAGAGCAAGACCGAAAGGAAAGTTGATCTTAATAAGAATTTCAGGAGCAGGAGGCAGGTTCTTGACTCATGTAACGCTCTTTTTGAACGTGTCATGTCCGTTGAGAGCGGCGGAGCGGATTATGATGAGAGGGCTTCTCTTAAGTACGGAGCCGACTATCCTGATTTGGGATCGGAAGAGGAGAGCTTCCGGACCGAACTGATCTTTACGAACAGCAAAGATCCTGACATCACCGACGCTTCCGATGCTGAAGGCGAGACAATAGCAAGGCGTATAGAAGAACTGATCGAGAGCGGGCTGCCTGTATATGACAGTGAAAAGAAGCTGACGCGGCCGGTAAGATATGGAGACATAGTCATTCTGTATCGGTCAAACGGATATGCGGCCGAAACCTACAAGAGAGTTCTCGAGGCGCATTCCATCCCTGTAGCGCTGACCGGAAGTTCGGGATATTTTGATACATACGAGATATCAACGCTCATGAACATGCTGCGGATCATCGTCAATCCGCTTCAGGATATTCCTTTCTACGGGACGATGGAATCCGTGATAGGAGGTTTTTCGCCGGAGGAATGCGCCCGGATAAGTTCCGCGTACAGCGCATCACTTCCCAAAGGCGTCTATACCGGAGAAGGTTATCTGTACTCAGCATGTAGATATGCCGCTTCAGATGCGGCAGACGCAATTTCCGGAGAACTCCGCGGACGCGTAAAATCTTTCATCGACTCCCTTGAGAGGTACAGGAAGATGTCCGGGTACATGGGAGTATCGGAACTGCTTTCGCTTATCCTCAGGGATACCGGATACAGGGTGCTGATGCTGGCCATGCCCGGCGGCAAAAGACGCGTGGCCAATGTGGATGTGCTCATAAACAAGGCCGACGATTATGCCGGAACCTCATATTTCGGCCTCTATAATTTCATCAGATACATAGATACGATGGGGAAATCGGGAGCCGGAGAGGAAGAAGCGGAAACTCCGGATGAAGCCGGTGACTGCGTACGCATAATGACCATTCACAAGAGCAAGGGCTTGGAGTTCCCGGTGGTCATCGTCGCAAGAATGGGAAATAAGTTCAACATGCAGGATTCGCAGGGAATGCTGGTCTGCGATCACCGGTGCGGGATCGGCCTCAATAACTTCGATCCGGCGCGGAGGATCAGATACCGTAACCTGATGCATAAATATGTGGCCGACAGGATCCGCAGCCAGTCACTTGCAGAAGAAATGCGTATACTCTATGTTGCTATGACCCGTGCGAAAGAGAAACTGATCATGATGTGCACTCTTAAAGCTGACGGCGCAGATGAAGAGACGGGCGAGATTTTAGTCAAGTGCCCCGCCGGAAATAACAGATATATCGACTGGCAGCTTAAATGCATCTGCGATGTCCTGGACTCCGATGCTTTCTGCGTAAGCACGAACCCGGTCCTGATTCCGGAACTTGCCGTCACTATCCAAAAGAGCGATATATCGGCAGAGTCCGCAGAAGAATCCGGTGTGGTAAGTGCGGTTAACGCAGACCTGCTCAGACAGAATTTGGAAGGCATGAGTCCGGACGGGGAAGACACCCGCGCATTCCGCGATTATCTCAAACGATTGTACGGTTTTGAATACCCTCATACTGATCTTTCGGGGTTATATTCCAAGACATCCGTATCCGTCTTAAAGCATGCTGCCATGCCCGAAGACGCCGAGCGTGCTTTTGAGATGTATAAGGCGGATGCCGATGATGAAAAGGATGCCGGCTTCCCGGATGCACCGGTTCCCAGATTCATATCGGGCACATCGGACAGACCCGGCGCTACCGCGAGAGGATCGGCGTTCCACAGGATGCTCGAGCTGTATGATTTTCTATCTGACAGGGATCTGCAGGCTCAGATAGACGCTAATGCGGATGACGGAAGACTTGCGGCAGAAGAGAGGCATATACTTGATAATGCCCGGGATGTTAAGCTGATAAGGGATTTCCTTGATTCGGATACTGCCGCCCGGATGGCCGCGGCGCAGCAAAAAGGCCTGCTTTTCCGCGAAGCCCCTTTCATGATGGGCATTCCCGCTTCTTCCGTGGATGAGAGATATCCCGAAGAAGAAACGGTACTTATTCAGGGTATAATTGATGTATATTGGATAGAAGACGGCGAAGCGGTCATACTGGATTACAAGACCGACCGCGTAAAAAGCGCCGAAAGGCTCGTCGAACTGTATAAGACTCAGCTTGATTACTATGAGGCGGCGCTTAACCGCATGCATATCCCGGTTAAGGAGAAACTCATTTATTCATTTGCTCTCGGAGAGACCATAACTCTGTAGCAGCATACAGGATCATTGATAAAGACATGGGAAGATCATTTAAAAAAGTAATATATGTGCTGATGCCGTTTCTGGTCTATTATGTCGTGCATGGCGCAACCAGATTTCTTATGATGTACATCTTACAGTACATCTCTTCGCATTCGGCGGGAGCTTACGGCGTGATAAGGAATAATGACGCCGTCTTTTCGGGCATCATCTCGCTCCTCGACATGCTGATAGGAGCGGTAGTGCTGATCATCCTGATGAAACATGACATCGAAGAATTGTCGGTTTGGGACTATTTAAACTTAAACGGCCTTTCCTTTTACAGAAAAGACCGGCTGCGTCCGGCGTGGCTAAGCTGGGCGGTCATCATCGTGCAGGCTGTGAGCATGGCTCTGGGGTTAAATATCCTGATCGGCCTGTCGGGGATCATGAAACTGTCCTCATACGGTGAAACCGCAGGAGCCCAGTATTCCATACCGCTCTGGTTCGGCATATTCCTTTACGGACTGGTATCCCCGCTGGTAGAGGAACTGCTTTTCAGGACCATCGTATACGGCCGCATGAAAAGGCGTTTTTCGCTCGTGATCTCGATAGTTGTCAGTTCGATGTTCTTCGGACTTTATCATGGAAACCTCGTGCAGGGCATATACGGCTTTATCATGGGCGTGATCATGTGCATGGCATGCGAGTATGTGCATACGGTCACCGCGGCATTTCTGATGCATTCGGTCGCCAATCTGACCATATATCTGCTCGGCATGAGAGGAGTACTGATCAACTTAAGCTCTCTTTCCTGCTGTCTGATATTCATGGGGATCGCCCTGATCACGATAGGCATCGAAGTGACGGGCGCCCGGCAGTCTCTTAGTAAACTCGGTCCCATAGAAGGTATAGAGAAAGTGGGAGTTTTCTACATAGATCCGACGCTCATCGAAGAAGATTAATTTGATGAGTAATTATATACATAACACACGATATTTTGTTATACTTATTTAGATGTATTTCTTTTTGACTCTATCTTGCAAGAAAGGATAACAGCCTATGAAGCAACTTAAACCTATCACCAACAAACTTCTCTGGATATTCGCTATCGGCCAGTTCGGATGGAGCCTTCTTTCCGGCGTCGTTTCCAACTGGATGGTTTATTACTATACGGGAAGTCCCAGCGCCCAGAATCCCAATACGGGAATCTTTGCTTCGGGCATCACTCAGGAACCCATTTTCTTTAAACTGACACTGTTCGGACTTGTGCTTGCTGTAGGCCGTATCTTCGATGCGATAACCGATCCGCTCATAGCCGGCTGGTCTGACAGAAGCAACTATAAGGGCGGCCGCCGCATACCTTTCATGCGTGCGATGGCGGTTCCTTTTTCTCTGGTCATGGTAGGTCTGTTCCTTGTTCCGCAGACTGCTTCCGTAGCGCTCAATGATGTGGCACTCTTTATACTGCTGATCGTCTTTTATCTGTTCATGACGATGTTCTGTACGCCTTACAATGCGCTGATCGCTGAGCTCGGTGATACGCAGCAGCACAGGATCAATGTATCGACTTATATTTCATTCACATTCATCGTAGGACAGAGTATCTCCTTCCTGCTTCCCAACCTCGCGAGCATGCTCGAGGGTGCGGTGGGACAGAAGCAGTCCATTCATCTGGCAGTAGCCATTATGGCCGCGCTTGCCTGCGCCGCCATGCTGCTGTCCGCGTTCTATATCAATGAGCGTGATTATATCGATTCCAAGCCCAGCGAGACCAAACCGTTCAGCTCTCTTATCAAGACCTTCTCGAACGGACAGTTCCGCAGGTTCGTATATTCCGATGTTATCTATTTCTTCGCACTGACTCTGTTCCAGACGGGACTCGCATTCTATGAGACACAGCTCATGGGCATCGAGGATACCTGGACTTTCGTTCTTACCGCGACCATGACTGCCATCAGCGTATGCCTGTATCCGGTAGTCAACATACTGGCCAAGAAGATAGGCAAGAAGATGCTGATCATCATAGGTTTCTTCACATACTGCATCGTATTTGCGATAACCGCCGCCTGCGGACAGGGGCTGTACTGGGGCTTTATCGTAGCCGTTACGGCATCCGTGCCCATGGCAATACTCGGTATACTTCCCCAGGCCTGCGTTGCCGATGTCGCAGAGCTTACGAGACTTGAGACCGGAGAGGACAGGAGCGGAATGTTCTTTGCAGCTCGTACATTTGCGTTCAAGATGGGGCAGGCTCTGGCGCTGGTAATCTTTACTTCGGTAACGGTATCCCAGACACAGGCCAGCTACCGTGCCACTGCAGTCATAGCATTTGTGACATGCCTGATAGGAGCGCTGCTGTTCTTTGCATTCAATGAGAAGATGATCCTTGCGAAGATCGGCGAACTTAAGGGGACGGAAGAGGTCTAAACCGTAGATTCATAGGATATATGCGTAAAATATCAAGAGTTATCAATTGCATATTCTGCATGGCATTGGCACTTTTTTTGCTGACCGGGTGCGGAGACAAAGAAGTCTCTTTCACGGACACGGGCATGGCTGCCATCGAGTCGCTTGATTATACCGGCGCTCTGGAAGCTTTTGATTCTGCCGAGGAAGCCGGGGAGAACATGAGGCTCATCCTGCGCGGCAGGGGCATGGTTTATATGGCTCAGCTTCGCTATGACGAGGCTATAGATGCTTTTACACAGGCACTCAACTTAAGTACGGGAGTTCCCGAGAGCCTGGATTACGATCTGAACTATTATCTTGCTGCCGCTTACTACAAGGCCGGAAGACTGGAGGATGCCCGCGGAGTATATGATGCGATACTGGGGCTTAAGTCCGGCGAGTACAACGCCCTTTATCTCAGAGGAATAGTATCTTTGGAGATGAGCGATTACGAGAGTGCGCTCGAGGACTTCCGCAAGGCCATCAGCTTAAACGACGGCGACTGCGATATGATCATAGATGTCTATCAGATACTGGCCGCCCAGGGTTATAAGGAGGCCGGCCGCGATATCATCAGCGAATGCATTGCTTCCCATTCCGACATATCCGATTATGATTACGGAAGATTTGAGTACTATCTGGGCAATTTTGATTCCGCCAAGACTTATCTCGAGAATGCCGACAAGGGCGATTCCGCACAGATCACGCTTTTCCTCGGCCGTACCTATGAGGCGCTCGGAGATTATAACTATGCGATAAGCCTCTATAACACATACCTTGATAAGAATCACAACGCACCGAACATTTATAACCAGATGGGCCTGTGCCAGATGAAGATGGAGAGGTATACCGAGGCATTAAGTTCGTTCCAGGCGGGCATGAATACAGAAGATAAGTCCATCATGCAGACTCTCAAATATAACGAGATCGTCGCTTATGAATATATGCGTGAGTTCAGGACCGCGGCCAATCTGATGAAGGATTACATCGCGCTGTATCCTGATGATGCGGCGGCGCTCAGAGAATACGAATTCCTTAAGACGAGGTAGCCACAGATGATCAATAAGCTTGTTGATAAGATCAAAAAGACCGGAGCCCCCATAGTGGTTGGGCTGGATCCCAATTTAAAGTTTGTTCCCTCTGTTATTATAGAAGCTGCTTTTGCGGAGTACGGCGAGACCCTCGAGGGAGCTGCCGAGGCGATATGGCAGTTTAACCGCGGCATAGTGGATGCGGTATATGACCTGATCCCGGCAGTCAAGCCACAGATCGCGATGTATGAGCAGTTCGGTATCCCCGGACTTGTTGCATTTAAGAAGACCGTTGACTATTGCAGGGAAAAAGGCCTGGTAGTGATTGCCGACATCAAAAGAGGAGATATAGGATCCACTTCGGAATCCTATGCGCTTGCACACCTCGGGCATATTCAGGTGGGATCCGCCTCGGTTCCTGTGTTCGAGGAGGATTTCGCGACGGTCAATCCGTATCTCGGCATAGACGGGATCAAACCTTTCATGGATGTATGCCGCAAAGAGCATAAAGGCATCTTCGTTCTGGTCAAGACTTCCAATCCTTCAAGTAAGGAATTTCAGGACAGGATAGTGATCGATGATGACGGTTCTCAGAAGAAACTCTATGAGATCGTCGGAAGGGCCGTGGATTCCTGGGGATCCGAGCTTATGGGCGATAGCTACAGTTATGTGGGTGCGGTCGTAGGCGCCACATATCCCGAAGAGGGACGCATTCTGCGCAATATCATGCCCAAGGCGTTCATTCTTGTGCCCGGATATGGGGCTCAGGGCGGAAAAGGCGCCGACCTTGTTCATTTCTTTGATAAGGACGGACTTGGGGCTATCGTCAATTCTTCGCGCGGCATCATTGCTGCATATCAGAATGAAAAATATGCTTCATACGGTGAGACCGCATATGCGGATGCATCTCGCGCGGCGGTAGAGGATATGATATCCGATATCCGCACCGCTATAGATAACAGGTAAGGAATGACGGTATTATGTCAACCAATTTGAGCTCGGAAGATAACAGGAAAAACACTAAGCGCATCGTAGCGCTCGTCGGAGTCGTTCTGATAGGGATCATGGTTCTGGCGACGCTCCTGTGTGCATTCTTTGATCCAACCGGAGTATATTTCAGAAGCTGCCTGATCGTCACGATAGCGCTTCCTATCGCCATCTGGGTATTCATGTGGGCGTACGGTGCCATGATGCACAAGCATACTCCTGCCAGCTTTGACTTAAATCTCGGCGGAAACGAATCTGAATCGGAATCGGAATCCATATCAGAATCTGAATCTAAATCAGAGCCTGAGTCCGGGGACGGCGAATAACCATGGTCAGGATCATCTTATCAATATTCGGATTGTGCTTGATGGCAGTATATTTCCTGACATCGCACATAGGAAACTCAGCCCGCGCCATATACGACCAATTCAACCGGCCTCTTCATGACATGCTTGCCGGTCTGTGCGATTATACGGGAGTGTGCGTTATAGAGATCGCCATCATATGCCTTGTATCGGCAGTCCTGGTCTACATCATCTTTTCCGTTATTTTTTTCATAAAGAATCTGAAAGATAAGGAGCACAGTGTTTTGAAACAGATCCTGTCGTTCCTGCTTACTTTTGTCATGCTCTTTTGCCTGATATACGGCGGATTCTGCATTCTGTGGGGACCGTATTATTCGGCGCCGGATGTGGCCGAAGTATGCGGGATCGAAGCAAATCCCGAGGGAGTGCTTCATGCGGACCTGATCAAAGTAGACGAAGGCTTCGTTAATCTGGCAAATGAGTATTCGGCCAAAGTATCCAGAGATGCGGAAGGACATTTTGTAAGCTCCACGGATCCGTTCGAGCATGCCGCAGTTTTATATGATGGAGTATCCGTGCGGTATCCCGGATTAAAAGCGGAAACCCACAGGCCCAAAAAGTTTTTCTTTTCCAGGATGCTGAGTTATATGGACTTCACCGGATTCTTTTCTCCTTTTACCGGGGAAGCATGTATCAATACCGACTCGCCCTCATCGATGACTCCGGTGACGATAGCGCACGAACTGGCACACCAGCGCGGGATCGCTGCTGAGGATGAGGCCAATTTCATTGCGGTAATCACATGCCTCGAAGACGGAGATGACGATTTTGTGTATTCTGCAAGCCTGTTTGCGCTTTCTCATCTTCAGAACGCCCTGTATAAGAGCGGAGATACAGAGGAATGGGAGAGACTGAAAGAATCATATTCGGAAGGCGTTAAGGCCGATCTGGCCGAAAACCGCGAATACTGGAACAGTTTCAGAGACTCTGCCGTCCATCAGGCTGTGTCCGATACATATGATGCTTTTCTTAAGTCATATGATCAGGAGTTGGGGCGCGAAACTTACGGCGCCTGCGTTGATCTTTTAGTGGAATATTATAGGCAGATATGGTAAACTTATGGGAGTGTAAGCACAAGATTTTGAAAAATATGAAATAATTTCGTATTTTTTTGAACCTTTTGTGAGCTTACATGAGTCTTTTATATCAGAGGAAGTGAATTATGGCTACAACATTGCTCAAGAAGTGGCGCGACATGGCGTATTCCGAGACCGCCAACAAAGGTGATCTCCAGAGACTCTGGCAGGACTACTTCCTGAAAGAGAAAGAGATTTACGCCGAGCTTCTTCAAACTCCTGACACGGTAGTCGAAGGCACCGTTAAGGAACTTGCAGAGAAGTATGATACAGACATCCTGACGATGACCGGTTTTCTGGATGGCATCAACGACAGCCTGAAGGTACAGAACCCCATCGAAGAGATGGACGAGGACACCAAAGTCCAGTTGGGTTTCGACTTAGAGCTTCTCTACAAGAACATGGTAGCAGCCGATGCAGACTGGTTATACCAGTTAGAGCAGTGGGATGACATCTTCGATGAAGAGAAGCGCAAAGCCCTCTACAAAGAACAGAAGTCATCGACCACGGTCCGCAAGGAAGCTAAGGTGTATCCCAACGATCCCTGCCCCTGCGGAAGCGGTAAAAAGTACAAGAAATGTTGCGGAAGAAACGCGTAACAGTTTTAGTTGAGAAGGGAGAGAATAAGCAACTATGAAGAAAGTACTTTCACTTTTATTAGTAGGTGCGATGGTAATCGGCATAGTAGGTTGCGGATCAGCTAACGGAGAACTTTTCTCTGAGGCAGCAACCCGTCAGTGGTCAGCTTCTGATGCAGATCACGTTTTCTTCGACAGCGAAGCAGTTGCTCTTGCACAGTCAGTAGCAGCCGGCAATGCTGAAGGAAGCGCAGAGATGCGTGCTCAGGCTAAGGCAGCTCTTGACGGATGCAACGCTCAGCGTGCTGCAGCAGGACTTGGCCAGATGAAGTGGAGCGACGGACTTGAGCAGGCTGCAATGGTTCGTGCACAGGAGATCGTTACCACATGGTCACACACCAGACCTAACGGAAGTGATTGGTGGACAGTAAACTCCAACCTTATGTACGGCGAGAACCTGGCAAAGGGTTACAGCACTGCAGATTCCTGTGTTGCAGCCTGGATGGCATCACCTACACACAAAGCCAATGTTATGGACGGCGGATTCAAGACCTGCGGTATCGCGATCTATGAAGTAGGCGGAACATGGTATTGGGCTGAGGAGTTCGGTTATTGATTACCGGCCCCGGTTGTTAAGTAACAAAACTAAGAGGGCACATGCGACCGCATGTGCCCTTTATTTTCGGGAGACAGACCATGGCAGATAAAAAAGCCAAGAAGGAAAAAGCACTTAAAGTTCTTGATATCGTTATACCTGTTGTATGTCTGGGCGTTATGGTTTTCGCGGGATTTAATCTGTATAAGATTTACAGATCATATGCCGAGGCGGATGCGATCTACAACGGAATCGCTCTTTATGCGCATGAACAGACATCGGGCGTTGAG